>NZ_JBBODE010000002.1:1611854-1934225 GCF_038002765.1 Peribacillus sp. FSL H8-0477
ATCCCTGAATAAGTAGTAGAAGCTTAAATAAGTTAAGTGATAATGGTAGTGTCGCTTGTTGGGATGAAATTAGTAACGGCTAAAACAACTGGAGTACCTTCTTGAATAGTTGAACCAGCAGGTACTGTAATGACTAATTGACCGACACCTGTCCCACCAGGAGTATACGCTAACAAGGCATCCATTTGCAGCACACCATTTATATAAACATTAAAGTAACTATTATCTGCTGCTAAAATAGGAAGTGTAGCTGCTGCTGCTCCTGTGTCAGTCCAGAATTCTTCAACTGCAATTATTAAAGTGCCTGCACCAGTTGTGGCACCAGCTTCAGTAAAGAACCTTTCGACTGAAGGAAACGTATTAACAGTTGAAACGGCAGTAATAGCAAGTTTCATTATTTGAAGCGGCATATAAAAACCCCTTTTCTAAGTTTTTATATACTATGGAAAAAATATTGGTATGCATAGACATTTGTGCAGTTGCCGAAAGCACATTTTAAGTACTAACTTATAAAATATAGAGGAATCAATAACTTTTGGGGGTGAAAGGGAATTGTTAAATAAAAGTAGAAATACTATAAATAATTTATCAAGTCCGTTTCTAACCATCCCCATTATACCTTCAGAAGAGGTTCGTTATCGCCTTCCTAAAAAAGTGAAAGTCTATGAGTATTACTCAATTTCAGATGGACATTGCAGAGTATTTAAAGAAGCGGATGGTGTTAAGGAATTAGGCAAACAAGAAATTTTAGATCCAAACGATGTTTCGTACATGAATCTTTTTGTAAATGGAGTGTTACAACCTAAAGAAAGTTACGATGTCCAAAGGGGAGTAATTAAGCTAAACACATTAGACGTACCGCCAAAAGGAGCGCCAGTCATCCTGCAGATGTTTATAGTATGAAATTAATTGATGTAAACTTTTTAAATAAAAAAGCGAAAAATCGAAAAAAACTGGTTGTCCTCAAAAGAGACAACCAGTCGTTTGTTTACATTATTGAGCTGTTAAACCACCATCAGCTACGAATTCAGAACCTGTAGAATAGCTTGATTCTTCAGAAGCTAGGAATAAAACCAGATTTGTTATTTCTTCTGACTGTGCAACACGTTTAAGAGGAATATGTTTTGCAAATTCCTTAATGACTTCCACAGCATCGCCTGTTGTAATCATTGGTGTTTCAATTACACCTGGGTGTACAGAGTTAACGCGAATGCCATATCTAGAAAAATCAATGGCCGCTGCTTTTGTCATCCCACGAACAGCAAATTTTGTATCTGTATAGCCGATAGCTCCAGCTACTAAACCATTCATAGAAGAAATATTAACGATTGATCCGTTTTCTGTTTTCTTCATTGATGATACGACAGTTTTCATTCCTAAGAATACTGATACTTGGTTGATATTGACGATTTTTAAATATTGATCTAAAGAAGTTTCTTCAATAGAGTTGTTCAAACTGATACCAGCATTATTTACTAAAATATTTACAGGTCCAAATGCCTTTTCTGTTTCAGAAACGACGTTTTCCCAATCTGCCTGACTTGTTACATCTTGTTTAATAAACATAGCATTTTCCCCAAGCTCATTTGCAAGAGCTGTACCTGCTTGTTCGTTTAAATCAGTTAGGACAACTTTTGCGCCCTCTTCTACAAATTTACGAGCATGAGAAGCTCCCATACCGCCTGCTGCACCGGTAACAATTGCCACTTTATTAAGTAATCTTTCCATACTAACACCTCTTTTTTGAATTTGATAGTTTAACTATCAATATGTGCAGGTATATTCTATCCCATTTGTTCAACTTTAACAAGAAGAAAGAAAAAGGGAATACACGACAAGAGTTAGACCACGGTAAATTTGTTCCAATCTTTTTCATAGACAAGAATCATCATCTGTATAGTATATCCAGAAAAAGTCCATTTAATAGGGTCTATATTTTTTGTTTACATAATGAATAGATTAACGTATACTAATGAAATCAATTAAAGTACTTTAATTAAAGTAGTTATATTAAAGTAGTTTGATTAAAATGAATCTTTAGTTAGGATGGATGCAACAAATGAAATTTACTCAATTCTTGAAAACACAAGGTGCAATTGCTGCCATATTCATGGGGATATTCTATTGCCTTTGTATGCTAGGCATATTCCTGCCAGGTTATACCGCAATTCCAGGTAATATCGACAAATTGCCGATTGCCATCGTCAACGATGATGCTGGAGAATACGGAGAGAAGATAGCCAGCCAATTACAAGAAAACTTACCGTTTAAAGAAATACAAACGGATATAACCAATAAACAAGCATTAAAAGAGTTAAATAAAAATGATTTAGCGTTAGTCGTACACATCCCGAAAACATTCTCAGCGGATATGCAAAACGGCGAAACATCATCTAGTATCGACTTTACTATTAATGAAGCAGGGGCAACTGTTGTATCTTCTTCAATGACGTCAATTGTTGCAGAAATTAACAACCAGTTGAGTGCCCAATTCTCTCAGCAAACAGCTCAGGGCGTATTAATGAACTTTAATTTACCTGAAGATCAAGCTGCTGATATGGCAAAACAAATTGAAACAGCTTATGCAGGAAATATCGTGACTATCAATGAAGTACCAGATGGTATGCATAACAATATGCTGCCGATGTTCTTAACGATGGCAGGATATGTTGGAGCCATGATCGGTGCGATGCAATTAATATCTTCATTTAGACAAAGCCGTGTAAAAGCGAGCAAAACACGTTTATTCATGTATGTACAATTAACTGCGATATTGATTGCCGTTATTTCGTCATTGGTTGCGCTAGGCATAACTTATTTAGTTAATGATCCAAGCGGAGATCTATTCTTTAGTACGTTAGGTCAACAAATTTTAAACTATATGGTCTGTTTCAATTTCACAGCTATTTTGATTTTCTTAGTTGGTGATGGCGGTATGGTTTTAAATATTCCAATTTTATTAACACAAACCATTGCAAATGGAGCCACAATTACACGGGATATGATGTATGCACCATATGAATGGATGAGCTACATCTCACCAATGTATTATTCAGTGCAGGCATACTATGCAAATCTTTATAGCAGCATTAGTCCAAGTCCATATCTATGGTCTATGGTTGCTGTCGGTCTAGGTGCGATGCTCATCAATATTCTTATCGTTGCATTTGTTCACAAAAAAGAACCAGTAGAGATTCAAGCGATTGAAACAGATGCTGCTTAAATGATGGTTAGTTTGCTATAATAAGGATAATTCTTCTTGAAGGAGCGTAAAGAATGTCCATACAAGTTTTTATATTGTGCAAACTGATAGAAGGTAACAATTATCCTTATAAACTAAAAAAACTGCTTTCCCATCCGATTCCATTTGATGAATTTGGTGGACTGACAGAAAGCAAACTGTATTACCATTTCGATTCCTTAGCAAAACATGGGTTCATTGAAACAGTAGAAGTCATAAAAGAAGACCATAGACCGGATAAACAAGTGTTTGGAATTACAAATAAAGGCCGTGAAGAATTACCAAAAAAAATCTACAAGTTGTTTGAGAATGCTGTTTCTATTAGTGATATGTTGGTAGGACTTGCCTATATCAAGCATGTGGATCGTGATCAGGTAGTAAAGATACTAGAAAAAAACCTAAAAGAATTCAGGACTCGCCGAGAATATATCTTGGATTTTGAAAAACAAATTCGGAAAGACCAAGTGAAAGAAAACTTTTTGAATTATCTTCAAGGCTACTATTCAAGTAAATCGGAGCATACAATTTATTGGCTTGAAGAGTTAATTAAACAGATTCAAGAAAAGAAAATATAAGAATAGACCCCAGCTCCTTTCAAAGGAGCTGGGGTTTTATGTCGAAGAATCATCTATGAATAGGGAACCTTCTGAGTAGCCTATATTTCAATTTTTCTACTTTTGCTGAGAACAAGTGCAAATAGTATGAGTAAGCTTAAAATACCAATAAAGTATTGTAGAGGAGAAAGGGGGTTTGAACCAACCATGACTGGATAGAAGTAACCAGGAAAGTTTTCAATTAGACTGGAAAGAAATTTATTATCAGTACCTATTACCACATTTGACAAAATATTATGAACGAAAAGTAATGAAGCTGTCAAAATAACATATACTGCAGCACTCCGAATCCCATGTAATATTAAAACATATACGAATAAAAAATAAGTTAACACTAGAAGGAAGACGTTGGTAAAGAATCCAAGAAGGAAGGGCACCGTTAAATCTCCCGGTACTCCGAGGTGACTTGCAGCTAGAATCATCAATAATCCTACTGTTGCATAGAGGAAACTCACGAGTAGTGAAATATAGATATTGGCTAGTACATAGTTCTTTCTGTTTTGCTTTGAGTTGTTAATCAAAGAGATTGTCTTAGATGAATAATCTCTATTAACAAAGTAAAGTGGGTGCAATACAGCTGCAAGCATGCCCAACATGCAATAAAAGTTTGAGACATGTTTTATCCCAAACGAGGTATTTCCCTCTAGGATAAAATAAACCATGATTAGTGCGGGTCCTAATCCTGCTAATATTCCCACAGCTAAATGGCCCTTCTTAAATAGTTCACCCATATTGTAACTAACATAATGTTTAATATTTAGAATCATGATATTCGCCTCTAAGTTTAGACATATACACATTACGAAGCGTTTTCTTTTCTGCAGTAAAATCAACTAACCTTACTCCCAATTGATTAAGAAAATTAATAATTTCAGTATTTTCAGCAGTTGTTTCAATTTGGAGTGTGCTTTCATTTGAATGAATGATGTCTCCAAACATTTGATGTTCGATAAACATTGCTAATTCAGTAGCATTAGCAAATGATAGTTTTAGAATATTCAGTCTTTTGTTGTTAAATTGTTCTTCTTCTCGAATGGTGCCTTTTTCTAATATAAAGACTCGATCACATATGGTTTCAATATCTTCTAACTTATGGCTGGAAATTAAGATTCCAACATTCCACTCTTTTGATAATTTTTTTAATTGTTGTAATACCTCGAGGGATGTTTCTATATCCATGCTGTTTGTCGGTTCATCTAATACGACATAATTTGGCTTATTCAAAAGACTGATGACTACCCCTAATTTTTGCTTCATTCCCAGGGAGTATTCCTTCACCTTTTTATTTAATACATCAACTAATTGAAGACCCTTTAGAAGCTCTTCGTATTCACTAAACTTGAAGGTATTCCCATAGATTTTTGAGAAATAGGACAAATGGGCTAATCCAGTCATATTATTGAATAGTTTGGGTTCTTCAATCAAGTATCCGACGGAACTGTTACATTCAACAGTTCCATCGAAAGTCTGAATGATTTGCGTAATCACCTTCATAAGTGTGCTTTTCCCCGCGCCATTACGACCAATTAGACCAACGATTTCCCCTTTTTTAAAATCAAAAGATAGTTCTTTTAGAACGACAGATTCTCCATATTTTTTAGTAACTGATTTTATCAGCATTTACTAATCTCCTTTCCTCTTTTAATTTAGGAAATCTTTTTTATATCGAATAGCTAGATAGATTCCCCCAGCGATGAATGCTAGAGAATACTTAAATAAAAAGAATAGTTGCCACATATATTCTTTCGGAAAAATCATGTCTAATAAAATGACTACAGCAAACATTATGTAAGTGCTCTTTAAGTAGATTGAACTTGTTCTTTCGTCAGTTTTGCCTATCTTACTTCTATATACAAATACAAGTATTACTCCGATGATTATCAGGCCTAAACCGCCAACAAGCATCATATTCCAATGATCGTTGGATTCCTCCACCCAAATTTTAAATGGATGAAAGATTTTTTCTGTGATCTTTCCTGTAATCGAATTATCTTTCATTTTGAATCGGCTCCTTTCAGATAAGTAAAAATATCGGTAACATCCACTTTAAAGAAATCGGCAATGCGAAAAGCAAGCAGTAACGTAGGTACATAATTTCCTTTTTCCATTACGAAGATGGTTTGTTTTGAGACACCAACTTTTTCTGCCAATTCTTGCTGAGACATTCTGGCAAGTACTCGATATTCGTAGACTTTATTTGATATCGAATCGCCAAAATCCTTCTTCATATTTATCACCTCTTTAAAAAAACATAAATCAATCTATTCTAAAAGTAAAGTAAACTTATACAATGTTAAAAATTAATTATATTTAAGGCGTGGTTTTTAAACACAAATGGAAATCTATTTTACATACGATGGAGAGTATTTATACTCAAATGGAAATTCATATAGGCCGATGAAGGCATTCCTAGAGGCATCTTGGAATGAACAAGGTGGCAGAGTGGCAGAATATAATGTGAAGTTAATTTGACGCTGAAACGGCAAATAAATTGCTGGAATCATACGAATGTTCAGGGTATTTATCAAAATGGTTTTTGTCAGATTTTTTTGTGGTAAATAATTATCTTATGTTGTATGATAGTTTTCAGGTATTTATTATTCCGATTTCTTTAATCGGGATTTAGGGGGATTAAGTATGATTGGTTATGTGTTATTGAATATTGCTATTATGATTATTCTTTTAGCGGTTTTGTTCTATATGAATAGAAAACACGTTTCGTTTACAAAAAGAGTATTTACGGCATTAGGATTAGGAATTTTATTTGGACTTCTCTTACAGTATTTTTATGAACCTAATTCAGATGCAATTGTTCAATCGGCTGACTGGTTTAACATAGTTGGTTCAGGATACGTTAAGTTCCTGCAAATGATTGTTATGCCGCTTGTATTTATCTCAATATTGTCTGCATTCACTAGATTGAAACTAACGAGTAATATCGGTAAAATTAGTTTCTTAATTATTGGGATATTAATCGTTACAACTGGGATTGCAGCTGCTATAGGAATTACGGCTGCTACTGTATTTAACTTAGAAGCTGTTCAAATCGAACAGGGTGATGCAGAAGTTAGTCGTGGAGATCAAATTACGGAATCTTACGGAACGATTCAAGAAAAAACGATGCCGCAGCAAATTATAGAATTAATTCCTGCTAATCCATTCCTGGATTTAACAGGAGCGCGCCCGACCTCGACTATTTCGGTTGTTATTTTTGCAGCCTTCTTGGGAATCGCTTATTTAGGTGTTAGAAGAAAACAACCGGAACAAGCTGAATTTTTCGCGAAAATTGTAGACACGTTACACAGTATTATAATGCGAGTCGTTACATTGATTCTACGTTTGACACCTTATGGAATCTTAGCCATTATGACGAAGACTGTTGCAACTAGTGATCTAGATGCCATTCTAAAATTAGGTAAATTTGTAGGTGCTTCTTATGTGGCCCTTCTGATTATGTTCGGCATTCATCTATTATTACTGTTGGCCGCTGGATTAAATCCGGTGACCTATGTCAGAAAAGCTTTTCCAGTTCTATCTTTCGCTTTTACCGCACGTACTAGTGCTGGGGCGTTACCGTTAAATATACAAACACAGAAACAATTAGGCGTGTCTGAGGGGATTGCCAACTTTGCTGGTTCATTTGGACTTTCAATAGGTCAGAATGGCTGTGCAGGTATTTACCCAGCGATGCTGGCTGTGATGATTGCTCCAACTGTTGGAATCAACCCATTGACACCATCTTTTATTGCAACATTAATTATCATTGTTGCAATCAGTTCATTTGGGGTTGCAGGAGTAGGCGGAGGAGCAACGTTTGCCGCGATTTTAGTGTTATCTGCAATGAACTTACCAGTCGCCTTAGCTGGTCTGCTAATCTCAGTTGAACCGTTGATTGATATGGGAAGAACAGCTTTAAATGTCAGCGGAAGTATGACTTCGGGAATCCTGACCAGTAAAGTAACAGGTGACTTAGATAAAGAGATGTACAGCGATGGTTCATTAAAAGCTGAAGCTGATATGTAAAATATAAAAAACGCTGTCGAGATATTGTCTCGGCAGCGTTTTTGTTTAAATTTAAACTACATCAAGCGGGAACTTATACTTTTTTCTTATCCTGTGCTGCCGCCTTATCTACACTTGCCTCAGCTAGAATATAAATGGCTACTGATGCGAAGTTGGTTATGATTGCTGTGATTTGAGCAATTTCATTTTCCCCAAAGTTAAAGGCCATTAATAGGGAACCAATAAAAGCGGCAATGAGTACCCAGAATTTTCGTGAAGCTAGTTTCTTTATGATTTGTTCTTTGGTCATTTTTCATCACCCTCCATACTGATAATCTATGATGATGTTGTATAATGGCTTGTACATATTAATTAGGAAACATGAACTTTCAACTTTAACTCAACAAATTTTATTAGCAAACGTACAAGCATGAGTATGTCCTCGTCATACTCTATATTGAGGTGATTATTTTGGTGAAAATATATATAGATCCAGGACATGGAGGCTCAGATCCAGGGGCAGTGGGAAATGGGTTGAAGGAAAAAAATCTGACTTTACAAATTTCAACGCGAGTAAAAGAGATTCTCAGTAAAGAATACCAGGATGTTTCTATCAAAATGAGCAGAACGGAAGATACGTTCCCATCTTTATCTGACCGAACCAACCAAGCCAATGCATGGGGGGCTGATTTTTTCCTTTCGATCCATATCAACTCCGGCGGCGGAACAGGTTTTGAAAGTTATATATATCCTAGTTCAGGAGCTCCTGCGACTACGTACCAATCTGCAATCCACGCTGAAGTATTGAAGTTGGTAAACTATACCGACCGCGGTTCGAAAACGGCCAATTTTCATGTGCTTAGAAAATCGACTATGCCGGCTCTCTTAACGGAAAATGGTTTCATCGATTCTAGCAGTGATGCATCTAAGTTAAAAACAGCCTCGTTCATAGAAGCTCTTGCCAGAGGACATGTTAATGGGGTAGTAAAGGCATTTTCTTTGAAGAAGGTACAAGAGCATGAGAACATTGAAAAAAAGACGTTTCATACGGTTGTTAAAGGAGATACATTCTATTCCATTGCAAAAGAATACGATACAACGGTGGCTCGTCTAGAAGTATTGAATCCAACCATTGATCCAACCGCTCTTCCTATAGGTAAGAAACTAGTCGTACGTGTAATAGAAACGATTTATTATATAGTGAAAAAAGGAGATACGGTTTCCGCACTTGCTGAAGAGTATGGAAGCAGTACTAATAAGATAAAGACTTGGAATAATCTTGACAGCAACTATACCATCCAAATTGGGCAAAGATTACGAGTAAAATAAAGCGAAAAAATCGGAGTAAAAAAAATATTTCGATTTATTACATTTATATTTAAAAAATAATCGACAAAAATCGACAATGAGGTTATAATAACTTGAAGGTAATTCTTGCAGGAATTGCTTTCTTTTTACTCATGTGCAGCCAGACGCCCCTAAAACGTCTGGCTGTTTTAATACTCAATTATCGACACCGCTCATAAAAGGAGCAGGTGTTTTTTTTTTGCTTTTTATTTCTCATGATTTGTACAGATTTATAATTTACATGAAAAAGTAAGCATATATTTCTTTGTACTACGAGAAAGATGGGGTGGAGAGATGGTTGAGGATATAAGAATATTATCTCCATGTGGAATGTTGGGGTATGGATTTCCGATTGAATCATTCATGAATGGGATAAAAGAAAAACCACATGGAATTATTGTTGATGCAGGGTCGACAGATGCAGGTCCTCATAAGTTAGGAGCTGGGGTATCGATTGTAAGTAGAAGAGCAGCTAAGAAAGACTTGGAAATCATTATCACCAACGGGACAGTCAATAAAATCCCTATTATCATCGGATCTGCCGGTGGGGCAGGTGCGAAAAAGCATGTTGATTGGACGTTAGATATTATTGATCAAATATTCCAAGAGCATACTATTTCGGCTAAAGTAGCGGTTATCTGGGGGGATATACCGAACGATATGGTGATGACGGCTAATGACTTGGGAAAAGTAACCCCATTAAGTCCCAATATTAAGCCTATGACAAATGATATTATTAGGGAAACCAATGGTATTGTTGCTCAAATGGGGCATGAACCGATACTTGAAGCTTTAGAGAACGGTGCTGATATCATTGTTTGTGGAAGAGCTTATGATCCTGCTCCTTTTGCAGCTTTAGGGATCTTTCACAAAAAGGATCCTGGTCTAGCCTATCATCTGGGAAAAATCTTAGAATGCGGCGCACTATGTGCGGAACCTGGCACTACCAAAGATTGTATTATGGGAACATTAAAGAATGACTGTTTTACGGTTAAGTCTCTAAATCCTAACAGAAGATGTACGTCAATTAGTGTTGCCGCGCACACGTTTTATGAGAAAGAACATCCTTATATTCTTCATGGTCCTGGCTTTATCTTGAATTTAAAGAATTGTTGTTATAAAGAGGATGAAGGAGTAGTTGAAGTGTCCAACAGTCAATACATTCCAATCAAACCCTATTTAATTAAGCTAGAGGGAGCAAGGCAAGCGGGGTATCGTACGGTGGTCATTGCCGGGGTAAGGGACCCAATTTTGATTAATCATATAGAAGAAATAGAAAAAGAAGTTGAAGCCCAAGTACAAAGATATTATGATGAAATCCCAACAGAAGACTACACCATTCGATTTTATAATTATGGAATGAATGCAGTTCTTGGCGAAAAAGAAAAAGAAAGGTTTACGGGGCATGAAATTGGTGTTTTACTTGAAGTAACTGGTAATTCGCAAGAAATAGCAAACAGTATTTGTGCAACTGCACGGTCAACTTTACTGCATTATGGTTTGGAAAACAGAAAGTCTACTGCAGGGAACCTTGCCTTTCCATTTGCTCCAAGTGATATTGAATTTGGACCTGTCTATGAATTTTCCGTTTATCATTTGATGGAAGTGGATGTAAACCCTTTCAAGATTGAATACAGACAGGTGAACAAATGAGAACTTTATATGAGCTTGCTAAAGTTTTAAGAAGCAAAAATTCAGGTCCGTTTGAACTCACTCTGGATATTTTATTTGACAGTATCGAGGATTACCAGTTGGTAAAGGATTCAGGAAAGATCTCAGTGAATGCAATTTGTGATTTGTATAATCTATCAAAGGAGGAAGTCAGACATCTAGTTTTTTATGATCAAGCATTAGGAGTGAAAATTACGATTTTACGAGATATCCCTTCAGGCTCCATTGGGGATCGAGATGTTTACGGAGCACAGCAGCATGCACCATTGATGAATATTCGTTTTTGAAAAAAAGTGAACGTTCGACGACCAGATAGATAAAGGGGAGCACAGCTTATGAAAGAAAAGCGGTTATGGTTTCAGATAAAAAGAGATTGGGTCTTATATGCCATGTTGCTGCCAGCGTTAGTGTACTTTTCTATTTTCCATGTGATTCCTCTAATTGGTATGAAACTGGCTTTTCAAGATTATCGGATAATCGGCGACAACGTATGGGTGGGACTGAAACATTTTAACGTGTTATTTAGTTCTCCAGCTTTTTTAGATGTTCTAAAAAATACAATTATAATTAGTTCGATGAAAATAATATTTTTCTTCCCGGTACCAATCATTCTTTCACTCATTATTAACGAGGTAAGAAACGGTCCTTTTCGAAAATATGTTCAATCAGTCATTTATTTACCTCATTTTCTATCATGGGTAGTTATTACAGGTGTATGGATTAGTTTATTAAGCCCGGTGGATGGCGGAATAAATGTCATTCGCAACTTCTTTCAATTACCTTCGTTAGACTATATGACTAGTAAAGACCATATTCGATGGGTATTGGTAATCTCAGAAACTTGGCGTAGTGCTGGATGGGATTCCATCATCTATTTGGCGGCCATTATGAAAATAAGCCCTGGTTTATATGAAGCGGCTAAAATCGATGGGGCGACGAGTCTTCAGCAAATGAGATATATCACCATACCTGAACTACTAAGCACCGTGGTAACAGTGTTTATACTTAACTTAGGCTTTTTTATGAATGCAGGTTTTGACCAAGTCTTTAATATGATTAATGACTCAGTCATTAGTGTCATTGATATTCTGGATACGTACGTGTACCGTATTGGAATCTTGAATGGTCAATATGCCTATGCAACAGCAGCCAGTTTGTTCAAAGGCGTCATTGGGGTTATTTTAATTCTTAGTACTCATTTTATCTCGAAAAAAGTTAGTGGAAAGGGAGTGTGGTGAAAATGAGAAAGCTGAAAAAACTTACTTGGACGACAGCCATTATCTACGGCATTCTCTTTCTCGTTTCACTATCTATCCTTATTCCAATCTTAAATCTACTGGCCATGTCATTTTCAGATCCTTTAAGAGTTCATGAGTTGAAGGGTCTGGATATATTTCCAAAAGGATTTTCATTAATCAATTACGAAGTGTTATTTTCAAATCCTCTGATTGTCAGGAGCATATTTAACAGTTTGTTCATCACTGCTGCTGGTACGGCGTTAAATCTTTTTTTAACCGCGATGGCAGCCTATGTATTAGCAAGGACAAACTTTGTTGGAAAACGCTTGGTCATTCTATTTTTAATTGTCATTATGGTCTTTGAACCAGGCCTAATTCCTGAATATCTGCTCGTTAAAGATCTAGGATTATTGGATTCCTATTTATCACTTATTTTATATAAAGCAATCAATGTTTTTTACTTATTTATTTTAATGAGATTCTTTGAAGATGTGCCAGATAGTATTTTGGAAGCAGCAAGAATAGATGGTGCAGGTCATTTTAAAATTTTCACGAAAATTATGCTGCCGTTGTCTAAGCCAGGTCTAGCTACCTTAGGATTATTCTATGCCATTTACCACTGGAACGAGTATTTTCGAGCAACCATTTATTTAACTGATCCTAATAAATGGCCGCTTCAAGTGGTCCTTCGGCAATTTGTTGTCGAGCGTGATAATACATCATTGCTTGGTGCACAAAATGTCCTTTCTTATGAACAAGTGGCAGCGTTAGACTTTGGTTCCCTTCAGGCTGGCACCATTATCATTTCGATGGTTCCATTACTGGTTTTCTATCCGATCATTCTTAAATATTACGCTAAGGGTGCACTCGAAGGAGGAGTAAAGGATTAATTGGTATACATTATTTTTGAAAGAATAAAAGAGGGGGAATTATTTTGAAAAAATTAGCTATATTCATATTTACATTGTTATTAGTACTTACTACGGCTGCCTGTTCAGATAAAACAGCAAAAGAAAACGAGGAAGATTCAGGAGGTACAAAAACGATAAAGGTAGTGTACAAAGATGAAGGGCCCTCTAACCCAGTGGCTAAAACCTATTATGCTAACCTAGAAAAGGCTCTGAAAAAGGATGAAAAATTAGATGTTAAGTTTGAATTGGTGGAAATGCCGCAGGGAACTTATTCTGAAAAATTAAATTTGCTGCTTCTCAGCGGAGAGATTCCAGATTTAATTTATTTTCAAGGCGGCGATCAGCAAATGGTTGAACAGCAATTATTAGAGGATCTAACGCCATATATTGAGAAATCTACTTATATTAAAAAAATTATGGGGACACATAATCTGGAAAGAATGAAGAATTATCCATATTTATTATGGGTTAAGCCATTGGATTCTAAAACACCCGTTATCCGGAAGGATTGGCTGGAGCAGACGGCAAGTTCAAAAGAATTAATGGAAAATCCAACAGTAGATAACTACTATACGTTCTTCAAGGAACTCGTGGCTCAATCGTCTGAAGGTAAGCCTAAATATGCCATTACCACTGCAGGGGATATTGGGGAGCTTGATTATCTATTTGAAATGGCCTTTGGAATTAACCAAACTTGGTTAAAAAATGGTTCAGACTATGAATATTCGAAAGTATCAACAAAAGAAAAAGAGAAACTTGCTTTTTACAATAAGTTATATAAGGAAGGCTTGCTTGATCCACAGTATTTAACGAAACAATGGGATACCAAAGAAAAAGCGTTTTATGATGGCGAAACCGCGGTAATCGTTGGAACGAATGGTAAAGTGGTTGATATTTATAATGGGAAAATGAAACAGGTTAATGGCGATAATGCTGAAGTTTCCGTTCTACCCCCAGCAAAAGGTGAATTTCAAGGATATGCCCCGACTGATATTACCAAAGAATCACGCGGGTTAGCTATTTCATCTCAGTCTAAAAACAAGGATACGGTGTTCAAAATTCTAGATTATCTTGCAAGTCCTAAAGGTCAAATGTTTGATCGAATTGGCTTCGAAGGGGAGCACTACCAAGTTACTGATTCAGGCATTGAACTAAACGAGAAATATTATAATGAGTGGTATGCACGATACTGGGAGCCGGAAGAGTTTACAACTGAAAAACCGCTGAAAACTCCATTATTAAGTGAACCTGCTGAAAAATCTAGGGAACTTGCGAACGAATTTTACAGTGAGGATAATCTTTTTCTTATTCCAGAGGAGCTCGTGTCTAAATGGGATGCGATGGAAAACCTCTACAAAGAGTACGCCACGGATATTATTACAGGTAAACAGCCAATTGGGAACTTCGATAAGTTTGTCAGTGAGTGGAAGAAGGCAGGCGGCGATGAAGTAACTGAGTATGCGAATAAAAATATAAAATAAAGGAGTTCTATGGATGCCCTCATTTCAGGAAAAAGTCAGCGGGGTGATTTATTCAACCGCGCTTGGCGATGCATTAGGTGCTCCTATTGAAAAGTTAAGTTACCAGGAGATTAAAGATCGATATGGCCGTGTGGAATCACTTAAGACAGAGTGGTATAAAACAAATAGCCAGGAGACAATGGGGAAAAGACGTGGAAATGGAATTACAACAGATGATACCCTATTGACAATCGTTTTAATAAACCTTTTTATAAAGGAAAAAAGGCACCTAGATGCATATGATATGGGGAATGGTTTTGTTAAGAGGATAGCCTTTGAACCGACCTATATTCCAGAGTTCGATAAAAAAGCGATGATTATCGATCGATTGTTTTATCCTGAAAAATATATCTTTATCCGTCATGTTCTAGCTAATTGTGAACCTAGGGAAGGCGGGCTTGGCAATATGGTTAATTGCGGTGCCGCTATGTATATCGCACCAATCGGCATTGTGAATGCAGGAAATCCGAAAGCCGCATATGATGAAGCGATATTATTTGCGATGGGACATCAAAACAGCTATGGATTAGAAGCAGCCGGTGTATTAGCAGCATGCGTAGCTAAAGCATTTGAACCTGATGTGACAGTCAATGATATTATTGAAACCGCTCTTATACTGGCTAAGGATGGAACCAGGATGGCCATTGAAGAGCTGACGCGTGCAGCAAGAGAACTCAAAGCTCGTGCAGCTGGCATGGATGAAGTAATGGAAGTGTTCAAAGGTATTCTTGCTGTCTATTCGCCTATGAAGGATGATGTTAAACGTACCAGTGAGAAGCTGGGTATCCCTGCGAACCACTATACACCCAGCAGATTATTTTCTATTGAAGAACTGCCAATTGCACTTGCCTTTATTGTATTAAATAACGGGGAGTACTACCAATCCATCTATGATGGGGTTAATTCTGGAAGAGATACTGATTCAATCGGTGTCATGATTGGGGTTATCCTTGGAGCAATGTACGGAGATTCTGTCATAAAGAAAACGGATAAACAGCTGCTTGAAACAATAAACAAAACGAATTACAAAGAGGTAGCTGAGCAATTTGCTTCTGTAGCTGAAAGTATAATTAAGAAAGACATTTTAATGAATGAAAAAAGAAGAAAACTATTTTAAGGCTGCTGCAGATGTGCACGGGAGGGATTTTATGATTCCTGAGAGATATTTAGAAAAGTTATATGCGGGTGTACTGGGGATGAACAGCGGAATTAGACTAGGTGCCCCTCTCGAACCATTAGAGTGGACGGCAGAAAGAATCCAACAGGTGCACGGCGATATAAAAGGCTATGTAAAAGACTATAAGACGTTTTCAGCAGATGATGATGCCAATGGCCCGATTTTTTTTATCCGATCATTATATGACGAAGCGAAGGATAAGGAGATCGAGGCGGAGGATGTTGGGAAGACCTGGATGAATTATTGCCGTGAAGGAATCGGAATGATTTGGTGGGGCGGAGAAGATATAAGTACAGAGCATCGAGCGTTCACGAATCTTCAGAAAGGGATAAAAGCTCCGCAATCTGGTTCGGCCAAGGTGAATGGTGTGGTCATGGCTGAACAAATTGGCGGACAAATTTTTATTGACAGCTGGGGATTAATCTTTCCTGATGCTATAGAAAAAGCGGCGCATTATGCGGAAGTTGCCGCAAGTGTTTCACATGATTTGAATGGTCTATACGGTGCGAGATTTATGGCAGCCTGTATTTCCAACGCTTTCTCTGCTCAATCTATAAACGAAGTTCTGCAAACCGGATTAAGTATGATTCCAAGTGATTCGACGTATGCGAAAATGGTTAGAGCGGTCACCAACTTTCACCAAAAAAATCCGGCTAATTTTCGATTATGCCGTCAATATTTAGAAGAGTTCTGGGGGTATGATAAATACCCTGGAATCTGTCATATTATCCCGAATGCCGCGGTATGTGTGTTAGCGCTCCTATATGGAGAAGGAAATTTTTCGAAAACCATAGAAATTGCTGTAATGTGTGGATGGGATACCGACTGCAATGCAGGAACTGTTGGAACCATTACAGGGGTTCTAACAGGGCTTGAAGGGATCCCGGAGCATTATCGAAAACCCATTAATGATTCGATTGTTGCTTCAAGTGTTTCTGGGTATTTAAATATTGTTGATTTACCGACATTTACACAGGAATTGGCTTTGCTTGGTTACCGTATGGCAGGGTTAGAACCTCCAGAAGAAGTACTAGAATCGATTAAAGAGGGTGATGTCTTCTTTAATTTTCACTTACCTGGTTCGACGCATGGGTTTAAAACAGATAATCCCTTCAAAGCGTTTCTTCGTCATAATAAACATGTCGGCGAAGGATCCTTAGAAGTAATTTTTGACAGAATGGTTGAAGGTGATGTGAGTAAGGTGTTTTATAAGCCTTTTTATCGCAGACAGGACTTCAATGATGAAAAATATAAACCGACATTTGCACCTAAAGCCTATTCAGGTCAAACGGTTTCCGTAGACTTTTTCTTAGATCAATGGCAAGGTGCAGGACTTGTTGTTACTCCGTATGTACGGATCACGGATAACCAAGAATGTTTGTACCTAACCAAATGTGAGCTGAATAATCAAGCATGGAATCACGTTGATTTTCAAATTCCAGATACAGCCGGATCGTTAATTGATGAAGTGGGATATAGAATTGAAAGTCCTTCAAATCTTACGTGTCGAGCGATAGGGGCTCTTTATGTGGATAACTTTCATATAAAAGGTCTGGTAGACTATTCAATCGCTTTTTCGAAGCAATTCGAGGAATTCGGCTCCTTGACTCCATTTGCACATAACAAGGGAAACTGGAAATTGGATGGACAGACGATGAAATATTCTGCTTCTGAAGACTGCTCCAGTTATACAGGTAATTACTATACGAAAGATGCAGTTATTGAAGCCGTAATTACTCCAATCGTAGGTGTTAGTCATAAACTGATTTTTAGAGCTGAGGGTATCCAGCGTCAATATTTAATTGGATTTGATGGCATTCACCAGGTTTCACTTATAAAAAAGGATTTTGGTTATGAACGATTAATTACCGTCCCCTTTGAATGGAAGCATCATCAAGCCTATGTATATAAGGTCGAATACCATGAGAATAAAATTTGTTTTTTTATTGATGATGAAAAACTTATTGAATACAATGATTCAAGGTTCTCGAAAGGGATGTTCGGATTTGGCTGTCTAGAAAAAGGAGAAGCGGTAATTTCATCATTCAAAATTAAAGAAGTAGGGTAGGTTGGAAATGAGGCGGAGTTATCTCTGCCTCATTTCTTAGAAAAGAAAAAGGAGTTGGCAAATTTGAGTAAAAAAATTGGGTTTGCTTTTATGATTGTCATGATCATCATTTCTGCCATCTTTACTTCTGATTTTACCGTCCACGCAAAAAATCACGGAAAAAGTATGACTGTAGTGAATAACCTAACTTCGTATCAACTTACACATGATTCTACTCGTAATAATGATCAGCTTACTTATAAAGTCTATCTTCCGAAAGGGTACGATAAGCATCGTAAAAAAGCCTATCCGGTCATCTATTTACTGCATGGAAGCAATGGCAATGAAAACAGCTATGATGATTTTTGGAAAACGCTTGATAAGATGATTCAAAAAAAGACAATAGAACCAGTAATTGCGATCGTTCCTTCAACAGGTAACAGCTATTGGGTGGACTCAGAGAAATATGGCCACTATGAATCTGCTGTTATCAAAGATCTCATTCCAGCTATAGATAAAAAATACCACACTATCGCAAACCGTTCAGGAAGATATCTTACGGGTTACTCTATGGGCGGTTACGGCGCGCTTAGGTATTCTTTGGTTTATCCAGAACTGTTTTCAGGTACCGCTTTATTAAGTCCTGCTATTCAAAACCAAGAACCTCCAGAAACATCTGGTGCAGTACAAAGAGGGAGTTTTGGAGACCCATTTGATTTGGACCTGTGGAATGCTAAAAATTATCCAACTGCGATTGATTCATATGTTTTACAGCCATATAGGGTGCCAATCTACATTGCAACAGGAGATGATGATTGGAATCATCTAAGTGAAAAAGAAGAGTTACCATCTGATGCAGCTAAATATAATTTGGAAGTTCAAGCTGTCCAACTTTATCAGGAGCTTCATCGGAAAAATCTCTTTCAAGTGGATTTCCCAAAATGGGGAGACGTTCCATCAAGCCCGGCAGAACTTCGAATCATGGATGGCGGTCATGGTAAAGAGGTATGGCATCAAGGTTTTGAAGAAGGAGTGAAGTATTTATTTGACAAAAAAGGAAGTGAGCAATCCGCATCTGTTTACGATCCAAAACAATATCAGACTAAAAAGAACGGGAAGGTAACGACAGAAACCTTTACAGCATCCAGTCTGGTTAACGATTCTACTCCAGGGCTGGACCAGTTAACGTATAACATGTATCTGCCGCCTGGATATAATAAGAAAAATAAATACCCAGTGGTATATTTGCTGCACGGAAGCAGTGGAAATGCAGAAAGCTGGAATTCATTTTGGCCAATCATGGATAAAATGATAGAACAGAAGAAGACTCGTCCGTTTATAGCGATTGCACCGATAACTGGGAATAGCTATTGGGTTAATTCACATAAATATGGAGCAGTTGAGTCAGCCATTATCAACGATCTAATCCCTAAAATTGAGAAGGAACATAGTACGATAGCATCCAGGGAAGGCAGAGGGCTAATCGGTTTTTCTATGGGCGGTTATGGAGCCTTACGTTATTCGCTCACTTACCCTGACTTGTTTGCCGGTACGACTTTACTTAGCCCTGCTATTCAAGATAAGGTGGCCCCAGCTACTTCAGGAGCTGTAGAAAGAGGATCATTTGGAGAGCCTTTTGATTCGAAAGTCTGGGACGAACTCAATTACCCAGCTGCACTTAAACAATATAGTAAACAACCCAATCAGGTTCCCATCTTTATCGTAACGGGAGATGATGATTGGAACCATTTAAGCGAGCAAGAAGATTTACCAGAGGATGCGAACAAATATAATATGGAAGTGCAGGCGGTAAATCTATATCAAGCTCTTCACCGCTCAAATCTATACAACAAAGATTTTGAAAAGTGGGCGGATGTTCCAGGAAGTCCAGCAGAACTACGAATATTAAATGGAGGACATGGAATGTCAGTTTGGGCAGAGGGGTTTGAAAAGGGATTACAATATATGTTTAAAAATGGCTTAGGAAAAACTAAATAAGAAAAGTAACAGCCTTGACTTCCTCTCTCAAACCGTTTTTGATTAACGTAAAGGGGGGAAGATGAAATGCATAGCGTAACCATCATAGACAGCATTTTAACAGAATACAATACTCTATTTGTGAAAATAAAGGGATATGATTCGAACGGTAACCGACCCTTCGAAGGAGAAATAAAGTTTATCGGAGGAAGACCTTACGGGGATTTAGTCCATCACAAGAGATCAAGCCTGTCACCAGAGTGTCGAGACTATGTAATTGAAACATTAATGAGTAAATTCTTACGAGAAGAATTCTAAAAAGAGTAAGCATTAGAAAAGGTGAGAACTTCTAATGCTTACTCTTTTTAATTTATACAAGTACTCTAACGAAATTCTCTTATCATGGAGTAACCATTATATAAAGATTATAAAAATCTTTTAGTAGAAAAAAGTAAACAGAGTCCACAATGAAAAAATGAATAGATAGACCTGTTTTTTTATGGCTATTATAGATAGTAAAATAAGAAAATATAACTAAATTATATTTTCAGAATAATTATAGTCGACAATAACCGACAAGATATGGTATTATGATTTTGAAAGATCGTAATTCTATTGCTGGAATTGCTTTCTTTTTGTTCATGTGCAGCCTAACTCGCTCAAACGGGTTGGGCTGCATTTTTTTGTTAAAAAAATAAACCCTTTTTTAAGGGGTTTATCGAAAAACTTAGTCTTGTCGTGACCTTGCATACATTTTTGCTGCTCTTTTATCTGCTTTTTTTTCATTAACTACGAGTATCGCATGGATCACACCAGGTATCCATAGAAAGATACATAAAATTAAATTTAGAACGGCTTGTACAGGCTTACCTGACAATAAAACAGCAACAGGCGGTAAAAGAATGGCCAGTAAATACATCATTAAATGTTTCCTCCTATCCAATGTAACTAGATTTATTGGGATTGTGTATGCGTCAATTGTATCATAAAAGACCGTGGAAATTAGAGCGTATCAAAACTCCTTTTAATGGGAACGTGTCCCCATTTTGTGGGTCTTACGTCTAATAACATGAGTCTTTGGAAATAAATACTTGTAAACGCTTTAAAAAATAATAAAGCAAGGGAAATGATAAACATGAAAAATATAAAAAGACAATCTAATGTTGATGAAGGAAGTAACAACCATTCCTGTGTTAATTGTAAAAAATCCACAATTACCGCCCGATCATTGTATTGTATAGATCACTTTGAAGCATTTTTAGAAAAGGACAAAGTAACGGTGGGAAATTAGTTGTCGCCAGAAAGGGTTCGGACTGCTTCTACTAGATGAATGGAAATCCCCAATTTCTTGCTGAGATTGGGTTTTTTAATGTAGGAATTGACGATAGAGCTTAAAAGCTTGATTGGTAATAAAAGAATAAGGAGCTGATAACGAGCAGCAGGGATACATTTGAAAGCAGGCTTCGGAAATATTATGTGTTGAGTGAATATGGGGTGGAAATCTTTTTGCAGTTGAAAATGGAATGAATCAAAAACTCGAAAGAACTATATGTCTTATTAAAAGAGGATGATGAAGATGAATTTAATTGAGGTGTATATTCATGAAGTCGTTCGGAGGCTGCCTGAAAAAAAACGTCAATATATAGCCCTTGAATTATAGTCGACGATTGAAGATATGCTGCCCGAAGATTTCAGTGAAAAAGAGGGAAAGCAAGTTCTTGAAAATTTGGAGTCCAGTTATATTGGCCAGCGGGTACCCGACCAACCTAAGCATCTTATCGGCCCGCGCTATTATGATACGTATGTCACGGTATTAAAAATGATCGTGCCTATTGCCGCGATCTTTGCGATGATTTCGTTGATTGCCGTAATTTTTATGGGCTATCGAGAAGAGGAATCGATCCTCAGTACCTTTATAAATTTGTTTAGTTCATACTGATTTAAATTGCAGCTGCGATGCAGGTGCATTTTTTTGTGTTTCAGAAAGGTTGTCCACACAAAAAAGAGACATAAAGAATACTCTAAGATAGGGAGGTGTGGGATGGGGGATATTAAATGAATGAAGATATAAATAAAAAAAATAGGATCGTACAAAAAGAACTCATCATCCAGTTAAAAACCCTTATTGAACGAATTATCGCAGAACAAGAAAATATAGCAGCCCAATTAGATGTAGTAAAACAAGGAATTGAGCATATAATGGTCAGCCAACAAGAGCTACAAAATTTATTCAGCAGACAAATCCAAATAAACCATGATATTCATGCTGATAATAATAATATGATTTCTACACTCTTGAAAATTGTAGATTCTAACTCGAAGTCTAAAGCAAAATTAAAAGTAAAGACATTAGAGCTAGAAGAAAAGGTATTGCTTGGTATATTTGGTACTGGAGGATTGGCAGGAATAATTGCAGCAATTGTCAGTTTACTAAATAGCTGATTGAAAATAAAAGAAAGTAACATCTCCTAAATATGAATCTAGTTTATGTAATAGGATGATTTACATAAACTAGATTCTGAGATGGAGTTCTTAAAAAACTACATAAAAAAAGAGCAATTAAGCTCTCTTAGTGGATGGTTCTATATAAGCCGATTACTTTACCGAGCAGAGTAACATTGCGAAGAATAATCGGTTCCATACTCGAGTTTTCCGGTTGTAAACGGATATAGTCTTTTTCTTTAAAGAATCGTTTAACTGTTGCTTCATTTTCTTCTGTCATGGCAACGACAATATCTCCATTGTTTGCAGAACTTTGTTGTCTGACGATGACATAGTCCCCATCATGAATACCAGCTTCTATCATACTTTCTCCCATAATTTCAAGCATAAATACTTGATCATCATGCGCAACCATTGACTCTGGAAGTGGGAAATATTCTTCTATGTTCTCAATGGCTGTAATAGGCATACCAGCGGTTACTTTACCGAGTAAAGGAACATTAATAACATTGCTTTTAGGTATATTATTCATTTCTTCTTGACCGAGTATTTCTATGGCACGGGGCTTAGTTGGGTCTCTTCGGATTAATCCTTTACTTTCAAGACGGGAAAGATGACCATGAACCGTGGAACTGGATGCTAAACCTACAGCTTCTCCGATTTCTCTGACAGACGGCGGATATCCCTTGGAACGGACTTCATCTTTAATGAAATTTAAGATGTCTTGTTGGCGCTTTGATAGTTTAGTCATTTTGGCACCTCATTTGCTAATTTTTCTTACTATGATTATATCATGGCAAAATTAAAGATACAAACATAAGTTCTAATATCGCTTGACTAGAAACAAATGTTCGGTTTATAATCTAATTATAGCAAACGAACAAACATTCGCTTTTGGAGGGATTCTCATGAAGTCTTTATTTAAAAATTACACTTACACACTAGCCTTGGCTGGACTGGTAGCAATTATTTCATTATTATTTTCCTTAAATATAAATCCAGAAAAAATGGATGAATATCTTTCTGTGACATTAAAAGAAACCGATAACGTGTCGACAATTGTTGAACAATACAATACTGGGGAATTGACAAAGCGGCAATTCATTGATTGGATAGAAGAGAATAATAGAGTTTATGCCAATACACTGGAACCGGGAGATACAATTGTGATTCCTGTATCGCAAAACCATGAGGTTATAAAGGTTGCCAGCCGAGATTAACATAAGTATGTAAAGAAGTGTTTTTGTAGAAAAATGAAATATTTATAAAAGAGGTTGGATGTCAGCATGAAAGCAGTTATTTACTGCCGGGTGAGCACCGAAAAAGAAAGCCAAGAAACCTCCCTGGCAAGGCAAGAAGAAGAGTTAGTCAAGATGGCATCAAAATGGAATTTTGAAGTAGCGGCCATTATTAAAGAACAAGCAAGCGGGTATGACTTAGATCGGGATGGCATTTTTGAAATGCTCGATCTATTCAAATCTAAAAAAGCTGATACGCTGTTAATACAGGATGAGACTCGTTTAGGCCGCGGCAATGCGAAAATAGCGCTATTCCATGTAATAAATAAAGAATCAGTCAAAATTTTTTCAATGGCTCATGATGGGGAAATGGAATTGTCCGACTCGGATGCTATGGTCATTAAAATTGTAGGAATCGTGGAAGAATATCAAAGGAAGTTACATAATTTAAAAATTAAGCGCGGGATGCTGCGGGCAGTTGAAAAGGGGTATCGGCCACAGAAAAACCTTAGTAATAGAGGGAATATCGGTGGAAGAGAACGTAAAGAAGTACCTGTCGAGGAAATTGCTAAACTTCGTGCAAATGGTCTGACTTTTGAAGAAATTGCGGCGACACTGCGTGGATTTGGACATAAGGTTTCTAAGGCAACTGTGCATAGACGATTTCTGGAATTTGAAAAGCAGAAAGTAACCGAAACTGAATCGTAGAACTTGTTTTTTTATGTTTCTTTATATAACATGGCAGTATCATTTATATAAAGGAGTACAGTACAATTATGCTATCAAAAGAAAAAATGGCAAGGATTAATGAACTTTCAAGAAAGTCTAAAGATGCGGGTCTAACACAAGAAGAAGCCAAAGAGCAGACACAACTTAGAGGGGAATACCTTCAGACGTTTAGAAAGTCAATGGCAGATACCTTAGAGAATGTCACTGTGGTTGACCCTGAAGGTAATGACGTTACACCAGAAAAATTAAAAATGATAAAAGAAAATAAAAACAAACTTCATTGATTTACTGATTTAACTATTACTAAATTTAAGGGATAGAAATAAATCAGCTGTTAAGGGATTACATTTTGAATGTAATTCTTTTTTTAGTTCATTCTATATTAGAATAAGTTTTTGTGAAGATTTATAGGAAAGGTGAAATTCTTCATCATTTATTCACAATCCCCTTTGAAATCAAGGTAATATAGTTGTTTTTATTTAGTTTGCACTATAATATAAAGAGGAATATGAGAAAGAAAGGATGTTTACTTATGTCTAATTCTATAAATACGCTTTCAATTAACACAATCCGTACACTTTCTATTGATGCTATTGAAAAAGCTAATTCTGGTCATCCAGGGATGCCGATGGGCGCTGCACCAATGGCATATACACTATGGACCCAATTTATGAACCATAACCCGAAAAATCCAAATTGGTTTAACCGCGATCGCTTTGTATTGTCTGCTGGTCATGGTTCTATGCTTTTATACAGTCTATTACACTTAGCTGGATATGGATTAACGATTGATGATTTAAAAAGTTTCCGTCAATGGGACAGCTTAACACCTGGACATCCTGAGTTTGGTCACACAGCTGGTGTTGATGCAACAACAGGACCACTTGGTCAAGGGATTGCAATGGCAGTAGGTATGGCAATGGCTGAACGTCATTTGGCTGCTACTTATAACCGTGATTCATACAATGTTGTTGATCACTATACATATGGTATTTGTGGAGATGGGGACTTAATGGAAGGTGTTTCTGCTGAAGCAGCTTCACTTGCAGCTCACTTGCAACTAGGCCGTCTGGTAGTTCTATATGATTCAAATGATATTTCGTTAGATGGAGATCTTAATAAGTCTTTCAGTGAATCAGTTGAAGACCGTTTTAAAGCATACGGTTGGCAATACCTGCGTGTTGAGGATGGCAACGATCTTACTGCAATTGCTGAAGCGCTGGAAGCCTCTAAAACAGATGAAACACGTCCAACACTTATCGAAGTGAAGACGGTAATCGGTTATGGTTCGCCAAACCGTTCTGGTAAATCAGCAGTTCATGGTGCACCGCTTGGTTCGGATGAATTGAAACTCACTAAGGACGCTTACAAATGGACATTTGAAAAAGATTTCCATGTACCAGAAGAAGTTTATGAACACTTCAAAAAGGCTTGTGTTGAAGCTGGAAGCAACAAAGAAACTGAGTGGAATACACTTTTCAATGAATACAAAACTGCTTATCCAGAGCTTGCTCAGCAATTAGAGGGAGCCATTAACAACGAACTTCCTGAAGGTTGGGATAAAGACATTCCAGTTTATGAAGAAGGAAAAAGTCTTGCATCTCGTGCGTCAAGCGGAGAAGTGCTAAACGGCATTTCAAAAAACCTTCCTAGTTTGTTTGGTGGTTCAGCTGACTTAGCTGGATCAAATAATACGATGATTAAAGGTGCAGAAGACTTTACTCCTGCTGACTATGCGGGCCGAAATATCTGGTTTGGAGTTCGGGAATTTGCAATGGGTGCAGCTCTCAACGGAATGATGCTTCACGGCGGCGTACATGCTTTTGGCGGAACGTTCTTCGTGTTCTCAGACTATCTGCGTCCAGCTATTCGTCTTGCAGCTATTATGAAATTACCTGTAACGTATGTATTTACTCACGACAGCGTGGCAGTTGGTGAAGATGGTCCTACTCATGAACCGGTTGAACAATTAGCAGCATTACGTGCTATGCCGGATTTAGGTGTCATTCGTCCAGCAGATGGCAATGAAGTAGCGGCAGCATGGAGAACAGCTATTGAGTCAACTGATCGTCCTACAGCGCTTATCCTTACTCGTCAAAACCTTCCAACACTTAAAAATACGGCTGAATTGGCGTATGAGGGTGTTAGAAAAGGCGGTTACATCGTATCTGCTTCTAAAAAAGAACAAGCTGATGTACTTTTAATCGCTACTGGTTCTGAAGTTAATCTTGCTGTTTCAGCGCAAGCAAAATTAGCAGAAGAAAATATTGATGCTGCTGTTATCAGCATGCCATCATGGGATCGTTTTGAAGATCAGTCTAAAGAATACAGACAAAGTGTCATAAACCCAGCTGTTAAAAAACGTCTAGGTATTGAAATGGCTTCTCCATTCGGATGGGACCGTTATACAGGAGATGAAGGAGAAATTCTTGCCATTAATCGTTTTGGTGCATCTGCACCAGGTAACAAAATTATGGAAGAATTCGGTTTCACTGTTGATAACGTAGTTTCACGCGTGAAAGCACTTGTTCAAGAATAAGTAAAAATATGGCTGACACCTTTATTGGTGTCAGCTTTTATTGATTTTTCGACAAAAATAGTATGGGTTTCCTCCATGATTCAACATACCTTTTCATGACTTGCTTATATAATAGTAAAAAGGAATGCAGGGAGGCAATTTTATGAGAAATTATCAGATCTATCTGATCGAAGATGAATTCGCCATGCATTATTACGGCAGAGAAAAATTGTTTTTCAATTTGTTTTTGGAATATATTAACTCAAATGGTTATCATAAAAGTATCTTGCAAAAACAAATCGAATATGTGACGAAAGACATTCCTTTTAGTAAATTGTCTAAGGCAATTGCTGAGAGAAGGAACCCGACGCATGATCATGTATCGGAAAATGATGTGTATTATACAGAAACTAAAAATGGGACAAGTAAAGCAGCGCTAGTCATCGGTAAAGATTATCTGCATTTAAAATCCGAAGGAACTTACGAAGCAGAAACTGAATTTTTTGAAAGTATTCGAAAATGCGAATCTGGATTTTTAGCGTTAGATTTTGAAAACAATCATTTTGGATGGCTAAAACCCGTGAAAGAAAGAAAATTTGTCTAAAGATAGGGCATATTGGCTTGAAGTATTGTATAATAATCTTTGGTCTAGTACACTGTTTATAGACAACATGAAGGAGGAAAGATAGTATGTGGGTATACATTCTAGTTGGTGTCCTAGCATTACTTGCTGGGTTAGCACTCGGATTTTTCATAGCTCGTAAATACATGATGGACTATTTGAAAAAAAATCCGCCGATTAACGAACAAATGTTAAAAATGATGATGATGCAAATGGGAATGAAACCATCCCAAAAGAAAATCAACCAAATGATGAGCGCTATGAGCAAACAGCAAACGAAATAAAACCATGTTATATCAACGTTTGGAGAGGGTTTTAAGCTGAGTTTCGAATAGAAAGTAGACTGGCTTTAGTCCCTGGACTGAAACCTTCATCTGTTTTTCGTTTGAAACTTGGTTTAACCTTCTTTTATACACTATAAACCACTTTTTCTGGATGAAAGATTCAGTAAAGGTGGTTTTTATTATGGAATTGATTGATGTTTTAGAAGAGTCTGGTTATCATGTTTGGCAAAGGGGTAGCCAGAGACAGAAGCAACAACTAACTACTCGATCAATACAACTATTGTTGTAAGCGTTATACTAGTACAAATAATAAACCGGAAATCTGGATGGGAGATTCGACCATGAAAACAGTATTAATTACAGGAGGTACTAGTGGCATTGGCGAAGGACTGGCAAAGTATTTTTTAGCAGCCGGGAATAGGGTAATTATCGTAAGTAGAAATAAAGGTAATTTACATAATGCTATTTATCTACAAGCAGATCTGAGTCTTGTTTCAGAAAACTACCGTATCATAGAGAATATTCAAAGGACCTATGGCGCAATTGATGGAGTGATTCTTTGTGCTGTCCTACAAACAGCTCGTAAAGACGCTTTAATCACACACGATGGTTTAGAATTCACTTTTGCATTGCAGTATTTAAGTCGGTATATCCTTTCAAATAAGATAGCATTTAATGATGACTCTTTTATTTTAAATGTTGCTACCCCAGGAATCTACAGCACTGTCAATTTTGACGATTTAGAATACAGACGTAAGTTTAACAGCGTGAAAGCTAATGCCAATGCCAACCGGCTAAATGACTTGCTGGGTGCGGGATTCAATCGCAAGGGCGTTCGTTATATTCTATATAATCCAATGGCTGTAAGAACTACTGGAGCTAGATCTGTCTTTGCGAACCCATTAATGAGAATATTCTTGAGAGTCGTTCACCGTCTAGTAGGACATGAGGTTGGTGAAATCGTGAATAAAATTGTTGACGTTTTACAGGAATCAAAGTCTAAGAGTTTCTCAGCTTATAAACTTTCAAAACCTATTGACTTATCCATGAAAACATTTGATCCACAAAAGGCTAAACAGTTAAAAGAAATTACTAGAAAGGTACTTTTAACTATATAGGAAATTACGAACGTTCTGATATAGAGTTGTTCTTTTAAAGATGTTCAAAGTGCGCGCAGTCGTGAATGGATAAAAGGAGATGTTTGATCAGGCTATCATTTAAAGCTACAGATGTACGACATGCAATCCTTTAAACCATTTTCAAGGCAAACGATCAGAGGGGAGAGTTTAATATGACTAAAACGCAAGTAATAGTTTATTTCTGCTTGTATGGAGACATGTTCCACACCAGCATACTCTGCACCCTTATTTAACTGCCGGTGAGCCTGAGTAGGTGTAATTGGTTGTCACCTTTACGAGACGGGAATAAACAGACGCTCTGAACGTTTTTAGCGTACTCATAGACCTCCTGGAAGCAATTCCCGATATATATATATGTCGCGGAATTTTTGTGTTTTGCCTTTAAGGGTGAGGATTTGTTGGAAGGGTAGCCGGAGAAGATCTCCTACACGCTGGCCGGTTTCGCAGCCGAGGAGAAAGAAGAATGTAATCTCGTTCCGAACAGTGGCATTCAGCGCCCATTTCATATCGTCTAGTTGCTGCTGATTCCGAATCGGCTGCACACTTTTTCTGATTTCATGTTTTTCGCCCTTTCTGCCGACTTTTGAATGAAGAATGTATGATTTTTCTAATAAGTTACATTCAAAATCTATAAACGATTCTTGAACATCGTGATTTTAGAATGAAGCTTTATTGGAAATAAACCAGTATTATAATTTATAACAAATTTAGCTAAGGAGGGAACAGCATGAATATTAGTTTACTATTGTCCATTGTGATGGTAATTGTTGGAATGGTTTTCTTGATTTTATCGTTTTTATTTCCTAGCAAAATTCAAATAGGTGCATTTGTAGCTTCTTTAATCATTGCTGCTGTTTTTTATATGCAATACAAAAGACAAAAGAAAAAAGCTTCCTAACAACTGAATTTAAGGATTGATAGACTCGGTTTTTACAAAAAAATCGAGTTTTATTATTACCTTTGCGTTGCTATTTAAAAGAGAACTGAATGTAACTTAAAATTAAATAAACCAGGTATATAACTAACTCTAATTGTGAAAAAAGTACTTAAACGAACAGGGGCGTTAGGTCATAAGAAGGGCGCCAATTAGGGGCCTGATTCTTAGTAATCATTCATTTGAATTCAAGAAAAAACTCTTCAGGGGGTTAGATAGATAAGAAACAAGTACTTGATAGACTATATTTTAGCGTGTCCTGATAAAAAAAAGGACTCTTCATAGAAGAGCCCTAAAGATATCGAGCTAGTCCTCTCATAAGAGGCTAGTATAAAAGGGGAGGAATCAACTCTATACGATTAAACTTTGAATTGTGCAACAGAAGCATTAAGTTCTTCAGACAAGCTAGCTAATGATTGCGATGTTGCCGCAGTTTCTTCACTAGCTGCTGCTGCTTCTTCACTAGCTGCTGCTATACTTTCGATTGACCTCATCGCCTCAACTGATTGTACCGACTGTTGTTCACTTGCAGAAGCAATACTTTCAATAGACTTCATTACTGCTTTTGATTGTCCAGACTGCTTTTGACTAGCTATCTCAATTTCGGCTGTTTTATTTGAAGACTGCACAACCATCCTTGCAATCGACTCAAAGGCTACACCCGTTTTAATAGAATTATCCACCCCATCTTGCACGGCTGAAACACTGCTTTTAGTGCTGGCTTGAATCCCTTTGATAATTTCATATATTTCCTTAGTTGATTCTCTACTTTTCTCTGCTAAACTCTTCACTTCATTTGCCACAACAGCAAAACCTTTGCCCTGTTCTCCTGCACGTGCGGCTTCAATGGCTGCATTTAATGCTAAAAGATTTGTCTGGTTAGATATATCTTCAATAACCTTTATAATTTCCCCGATTTTACTAGTATCCTGCTCAAGTATAGACATATGCTCTCTTACCGTGGTCATACCATCAATGGAGTGTTTAACAATATCGCTCCCATTCTGAGATTCAATGGATAGGGACTGTCCAATGTCTGCAGTTTCTTGAGCTGTTTTAGCAACTGTATCAATCACGATGTTTAACTCTTTAAATAAGCTAAACATTGTTTGGGCATCATTCGCTTGAACATCCGCACCATTTGCAATTTCTTTAAATACCTGAGTGATAATTTGCGCATCATTCGCCTGAGTTGAAGCACTACTTGCGACTTCTTCAGTTGTAGCTGATATTTCTTGGGCTGATGCGGCTACATTCTCGGCTGATTGTAATATACTACTGATTGTTTTTCTAAGACTCGTGGTCATCGCTTTAATGGATTTAGCTAACGCGCCTACTTCATCTTTAGTGTCGATAGTAGTTGTCACCGTAAAGTCACCTTCAGCTACTTTACCAACTAGATCAACTACCTCTCTAAGTGGTCTTACAATCAGTTGAGAAATTAGATATCCAAAACCAATGCTGAATAAGAATGAAACGATTAATACGATAGTTGTAGTGGTTCTAGTAGAAACATATGCTGCTTTTGAGTCAGTATTTGATTTTTCAGCCTTCTTGACATTGAAGTCACTCAGGTTTTTGATAAGGTTTTGAACTTTATCTCCTCTTGCTCTGAATTCAGGAGCGATTGCTTGATAACCTTTCAAATCATTGGCATACCCTAATTTTATTGTTTCATCTAGGATCGTGTAATAGTCAGTAAAAGCCGAGTCTAGGTCTTTAAGTATCTTTTTTTCTTCGTCTATAAGATAACCACTTGAATACAATGTTACCTGCGATTCAATATCTTTTTGAATGTCTTTTATTATTGTTTGAAACTCATCCTTAGCTTCAGGCGTTTTAGCAACAAAAACTAAATCTCGGATATTTACGCGTATACGCTGATAATTTGTTTCCATCCTACCCAATGTGCTTATCGGAATGACACGCTCATCATACATGAATTCAAGTTGTTCATCTGATTTCTTCAAGTTATCCATCCCGTAAATCCCAACTACTCCTAAGATAATAGCCATTACTACAAAGGCGCTGATTAATTTCACTGATATCCCTAAATTTTTAAACCACTTCATTTTAAAATCCTCTACTCTCATATTATGTATTTTTCTAAGGTGACTAAAAAGAAAGCATTATATGGCTTACATTTAAAGTCATGTTGCTAACACTGAACTTTCTTGTGGGAAAATCTAACATTGGGTTATATTACTCTTAAATGGGGGCAAATAAAAAAACTTTTCTATCTCTACTTTTTGGTAGAAATAAAAAAGTATCCTTTTTCCTACTTGACGAGTTTATATAAATTTGACCAATGATTGTGTACATAGTTATATCGGCTAAGATTGAAAGTTATAAACCATAAAATATAAACCATATTTGTTTATATTTAGTAGATACTTCTTTTCAGGTAGCAAAAAAATTCTTAAAAAAAGTGGATTATTCGACTTTTAAATGTAGGATTCTAGGTTTCCTATAGTAAACCGAAACCCTTCAGATTCTTCTTTTGTAGAAATAATGTTTTTATATTTGGTTGTCACCTTAATCACTTCTTTAATTTGAAATATAAGATTAAAAAATGGATTTATGTTAAATAAATTGCGAATATTTTAGTTTGTAAATAAATATCGATAAATGATTCTTACACGAATCATTTCATTCAGAATCCTCAACATGCGATTGTTTCAGGTTTAGGAGCCATGCCTGCAGATAGCGTTAGAAATAGGTGGACAGCTGACTATATAATCGCAAGTGGCAATTATTTAGAAGATTTCAGAGCCAACCTTAATGCTGAGTGTCAAGGTCGCCTCCAAGCTGTTAGGTTATACGAGGTTAAACGATCGGGGAGTTAAAGACATGTTATCCTGGCTGATTGCCCGTAATACCATGCAACAAAATCAATGGATTGCAGCTCAAAGAACTAGAGGCTGCTGAAGGTGGCATAGTTGTTGATAATTCACCTCTTGCTAAGCTAATCCTGGGAATATCCGCCGAGTATGTCTTAATGATAGTCAAAAAAGGCTTTAACCTAACAAATCTATTGGAGAAGTCCATTCAGATCTAAAAAAATTTTAGGTAGGGTTTTATTATAGAATTAGAAAAGCTCTTACTCGTTTGAAGTAGAGATTTTTTTAATTAATTAACGATTAATACGAAAACTGTAAACATATTATATAAATAAAAAAAACTGTCATTCCGCTAAAAAAGGAGGTGCGAAGCCAAGCTTAAGTGGATGGTATTATGATAGCCTAGGTGGTTTATCATAATTTTATATTTGACTAAATAAAGTTTAGTTACATAGGCAAAGATATCTTTTCTTGTTTACAATTTTTTTTTAGAGGAGTACAATACTCCCATTAATTAAAGATAAATAAAATAATAGCCAATTCTCAACAATTGAGAACGGAGGTCCCATTGTTGGGGGGGTAATTCTATATTTAAGAAGGGATGAGATATATTCTTTCGTAATCCTATCCGTAGGCTAGTGTCGAAGGATGACCTATAGAAGAGCGCCTTTAAACAAGTTTTTTCGCTATTTAAATGGTCCTTATTAATTGTCCGAAAAGTTACTTATTTTTTTAGTTCGAATTGATTTTCATTTGAAATTCATATTATTTATTAAATATGTAATTTTACTAATCACTAAATACTTAGGAGAAAAAATGAAGAGATTAAAAGAACGTCTTAATCCAGCAAAAGTTCTTGTATTGGGATTTGCTATTCTTATTTTTATAGGTACTTTTTTATTAACCCTGCCTATAGCAACAGAAGATGGTAATAACCTAACGTTTTTAGATGCATTATTTACGGCTACATCTGCTACATGTGTTACAGGCCTAGTTGTGGTTGATACTGCAGATACATTTTCCTTGTTTGGAGAAATTGTCATTCTCGCCCTAATCCAAATAGGCGGGTTAGGATTTATGACATTTGCTACTTTTTTATTTGTTCTATTAGGGAAAAAAATTTCATTAAAAGAAAGGTTGTTACTAAAAGAGGCTTTTAATACAAATTCTACTGCCGGGCTAGTGAAATTAGTTAAACGGATAATCATTTTCACCGTATTAATAGAGAGTATTGGCGGTATCATATTGGCCATTCGTTTTTCATTTGATATGCCTATCGGTCAAGCCATCTATTTTGGATTCTTCCATGCGATCTCAAATTTTAATAATGCAGGTTTTGACTTAATGGGCAAGTTCAATAGTTTAACAGGTTATGTAGATGATCCATTTGTAGTGTTAACGGTTTGTTCTCTTATTATAGTAGGTGGACTAGGTTTTATTGTTATAAATGAACTGTATGAATATCGTGAAACTCGTACTCTCTCTGTCCATACGAAAGTTGTACTTAGCACGACAGTGGTCCTTATTGTTGGAGCAACCATCTTAATATTCTTTTTTGAGTATGGTAATCCCAAAACATTAGGTCCCTTATCTACTACCGGAAAAGGACTTGGATCTTTTTTCCATAGTATAACACCCCGAACTGCTGGTGCTAATACATTGTCTATGGCGGATTTGACACATGCAACCTTGTTCTTAACCATTTTTCTAATGTTCATCGGTGGAGGTTCTGGTTCAACTGCAGGGGGGATAAAGGTTACTACTTTTGCTCTTTTAATGATGACAGCCCTTTCACAACTAAAAGGGAAAGAAGATGTGGTTTTATTTAAACGACGTATTGTCATCGAAAATATCCTAAAAGCGCTAACGGTTGCTATGAGTGGAATCATGATAGTGGTCATGGTTACTTTTTTGTTAACATTTACGGAAAATGGCCATGTTTTTCTAATGTATTTATTTGAAGCGACCTCAGCTTTTGGCACTGTCGGTCTATCGATGGGGTTAACACCTGATCTTTCTCCATTAGGTCGTATACTGATTATTTTAACAATGTTTGTAGGTAGATTAGGACCTCTAACACTAGGTTTTGCAATTACGAAAAGACGTAAAAAAGAAGCATACCGATATACAAAAGGAAACATAATGATTGGTTAATTTTTAGTAAGGAAGGGAAATAGAATGGCTATCAAAAAACAATATGCAGTAATTGGTTTAGGGAGATTTGGAACTAGTATTGCCAGAAGATTACATGAAGCCGGGCAAGAAGTTTTGGGTATTGATATAGACGAAGAAAAAGTAGAAGATGCTATAGCTTACGTTACAGATGGAGTCATTTCAGATTCTACTGAAGAGAAGGCACTTTTATCGTTAGATATTACTAACTTTGATTGTGTAATTGTAGCAATTGGAGATGATATTCAAGCAAGTATATTAACATGTATGCTTCTTAAAAATCTTGGAATCCAAAAAATTATTGCCAAGGCCATTGGAAAACGTCATGGACAAGTATTGGGAGCGATAGGAGTAGATCTAATCATTTATCCTGAAAGGGATATGGGGGAACGAGTAGCAAATCAGCTTCTTTCGCCGAATACGCTTGATTATATTGAATTATCCAAAGATCATAACTTAGAAGAAGTCATAACTCCTTCTAAAATGATTGGAAAAAATCTAAGGGAATTGGATGTTCGTGCTAAATTTAATGTTAGTGTAATTGCTATTATAAGAAAGGGAGATATGATTATTGTCTCGCCATCTCCAGAAGAATTACTCCAAAAAGAAGATATACTAGTTACTATTGGAAGTAAAAATGATTTAGTGAAATTTTCAAGTATAGACTAAGCAATAAAATAAGGACCTAGCATAGACAAAAACCTATTTTTAAGGTGTGGGAAACACCATCCCAAAAGAAAATCAACCAAATGATGGGCACTATGAGCAAATAGTAAATGAAATAAAACCTAAGCAATGTTGATAATATAGAGATTTATTTTGTTTTACTCTCTCTTTCATCGTTATAATCTGAAACCTCTCACTCTGATTGAATCTAGATCAGAGTGAGAGGCTTATTGTGAGCGAAAGATTTTATTTTTAAAACCCAATAATCAAAAGGGAAAAATACCAAGCTAAAACTTTCATCTCATAGAATAAAGAGAAACAATAGAACAAGATATAGAAGATTTACATAGATAAAAGTTCGTTGCTTTGATGCTTAAAGCTAAGTGAGCTTTCGTTTCTTTCTAATAAACAATAAAAATCCGACTATCAGTAATACTCCGGCAAATACTAAGGTGATGTTTAAATAATTCGTCTAGGTAAACTCAACTTCAACATAATTTTTTATACCAGGAATAAAACTCCAATACAAATTTTTACCATTATCTTTAATCTCTGTAGCATTGTTTTTTCCTGCTTTTACCGGTAATTCAAGGTTAAAAGTTAAATCTAATTGACTAAGAATTGAGTCTTCTAGTTCTTTTGTTATAATTTCATCCTCTTCTGTTTCAATTATATCTTCAAAATCAAATACTGATTTCACATCATATTTAGTTTTGAAAAAACGTTTATCTTCTTTAATATCAATTTCAAAGAGATCGGTATTTCCACTCGGAGCTTTGATATTTTTTAAGTTATCGTAATGTTTCTTTATCTTAACGCCAAAATACTTTTCGCTGCTATAACCGGATACTTTATAACCTTGGTCTCTTGCTTCGTTTTTCATTGTTTCTATTTGATTTTTGGTTTCTGTATTAGCAAGTTGTTTATCTAATGCATAAACCAAAGTTAAATCCCCACTGTTGTTTGAATTCACCTTGAAATTAGTTTCTACCTTAACACAACCAGTTAATAAGATCATAATTAACGAAAGTAAGCCGATTTTTAATTTATTCATTGAATCTCTCCAATTGTATGTATATTTGCGTCATGTAAGTTTAGTTTGCGACGCCTGTACTTTAGTATGCTAAAAATTGAGTGTTGTTTCTTGGTAACATATATATTTAAATTAAAACTTCATTTACAGATGGCTACCTATTATTGCTGTTAGAGAGTCCAACTTTCGAAAAGTAATTATAAAGTTAATTAGCAAAACCGGTTTTTTAAAACAAGAAAAAAATGTAAAATAGATGAATGTACGATTATCTTTAGCTATAATAGTGTATATGCAGTCGTTTTTGAGAGTATTTCTAGTTATTATTTTCTGAAATTTCTAACATTAGGAGGAAGGAAGATGTCGGAACAGTTATTTACCATCCATTTAGACCAGGAACTTGGGAAAATTAATCGAAACATTTATGGTCATTTTGCTGAACATTTAGGCAGAGGTATATATGAAGGTATCTGGGTAGGGGAAGATTCCTCAATTCCAAACAAACAGGGAATTCGATTAGATGTTGTTGAGGCTTTAAGGGAAATCAATATTCCCGTACTTCGCTGGCCAGGTGGATGCTTTGCGGATGAGTACCATTGGAAAGATGGCATTGGACCTCGTAGTGAAAGAAAGAGAATGGTGAATACCCATTGGGGTGGTACTGTTGAAAATAACCATTTTGGTACACATGAATTTATGATGTTATGTGAAATGCTTGGTTGTGAGCCTTATATATGTGGAAATGTGGGGAGTGGAACTATACAGGAAATGTCAGAATGGGTCGAATATATGACATTTGAAGGCGAATCACCTATGGCTGATTGGAGAAAGGAAAATGGGCGGGATTTACCCTGGAACCTAACCTACTTTGGCGTTGGTAATGAGAGCTGGGGATGTGGAGGTAATATGACTCCTGAGTATTATGCTGATTTATACCGACGTTATCAAACATATGTCCGAAATTATGGTGAAAATAAAATTTATAAGATTGCTGGCGGTGCAAATACAGCTGATTATCACTGGACCGAAGTTTTAATGAAAAATGCAGGTGACTTGTTTGATGGTCTTAGTCTTCATTATTACACGATCACAGGAGAATCTTGGCATGAGAAAGGTTCTGCAACAAATTTCACGGAAAATGAATGGCAAACAACTATGGAAAAAGCATTCTTTATGAAAGAATTACTCTCAAAACACGGGGAAATCATGGATAAATATGATCCAGAGAAGCGAGTAGGCTTAATTATTGATGAATGGGGAACTTGGTTTGATGTAGAAGAGGGGACTAATCCAGGTTTTTTATATCAACAGAACACAATACGTGATGCTTTAATAACAGCCTTGCATTTTCATATTTTTCAAGAACAGTGTGAGCGCGTACAAATGGCGAATATTGCTCAAACAGTTAATGTACTGCAAGCAATGATTCTTACAAAAGAAGAAAAATTACTATTGACACCTACCTATCACATATTTGATATGTTTAAAGGGCATCAGGATGGAAAACTACTTTCCATTGAAAAGAGAGAGAAAGATACTAATGAGATTCCTCAAATCAGTATTTCTGCATCTAAAGGTGAGGCAGGTGAAATAACCATAAGTTTATGTAATTTAGATTTACATGAAGAAACAGTTTGTGGACTAAAATTACCATCAATGGATATACATAAAAAAGACATTAAGACAAAAATTTTAACCGCCGCGAAAATGAATGCTCATAATACATTTGAGGATCCTAACGTAGTAGTTCCTAGTGAATTAAAAAGTATAAAAATGATTGATAATACCATAGAACTCAAATTACCACCTATGTCAGTAGTTGTTCTTACTATCTTATAAATGTTTTGGTTCACTATTTACCGGAAACAGAGGAGGGATTTTCATTCAGATTATACCATTAACCTTAGAATCTAGTTTTGCTGAAGGATCAGTAAATGCGTTCCTAGTGGTTGGGGACACCGTTACACTGGTCGATACAGGCAATCTGGATGGTCCTTCCTTTGAGCAATTAAAACGTTTGATTGCCCTTGAAGGATACGGCCTGTCAGATCTTGATCACATTATTTTGACACATATGCATACTGACCATTCAGGAGGTGTAGCTCGTATTCAAAACGAGGTATCTATTCCCGTATATGTCCACGAAAAGGCAAGACATGTGATTGAAGGAGGGGAAGTAGAGTTTACTAGAGAACAATCCTTTTATCAGGATTTTCTATATCGGAGCGGGGCTACCATTAACGAACGTATTACCCAGTCCTATCGCGAATTGAATTGGCAGGAGATTCGGTATGTGAAAGAGAATGAGTATATAAAGATGGGCGGTTCTGATTTTACCGTAGACTATGTACCAGGCCACAGTCAGACGGATCTTTTATTTTATAATCAGGAAGGTGTGGCACTTGCCGGAGATCTTTTACTTCCGGATATATCTGTAAACGCTTTCATTGAACCTCCAGATCCGGGAACCTCAGAGAAGCCTAAACCATTGCTTCAATATCGTGAATCGCTTATGAAGATGTATAAGCTGCCGTTAAAAACAGTCTATCCTGGTCATGGCCAAGTTATTATTAATCACAAAGCTTTAATCGAAAAGAGATTGGCTGAACACGATAAACGTTGTGCACGCATTTTAGCTGTCCTAGAAAAGGGCGATGCAACCGTATATCAGCTTTGTCAGACAATTTATCCTAAATTAAAGGGCTCTGCGGTGTATTTGGGCTTATCACAAATACAAGGGCATTTAGAATTGCTTGAGGTAAGAGGGGAAACCATTTGTCAGCAAAGAAATGCCATAGATATCTATTCAATACGTACGTAAATTGGAGGGGAAACCGTGGATTTTTCATTAACTGATGAACAGAAAATGATTCAGAAAACCGTAAGAAGTTTTGTTAAAAAAGAATTGATCCCGCTAGAAGCAGAAGTGCTGCGTAACGAAAGGGATGGAAAGCCAGGAATTTCTGAAGAGAAAATCGCTGAATTAAGAAGTAAAGCAAAGGATATGGGATTTTGGGGAATTAATACGCCGGAAGAATTTGGCGGAGCTGATTTAGGACCGACCATGACTGCATTAATCATGATGGAGCTGGGGAGAACGTTTGTCCCATTTAGTTTTGGCGGATCTGCCGACAATATTCTTTATTACTGCAATGAACAACAAAAAGAAAACTATCTGCTTCCAGTGATAAATGGCGAGAAAAAGTCATGCTTTGCACTTACTGAACCAACGGCTGGTTCTGATGCTGCAAATATTACTATGCGAGCAGTTAAGGATGGAAACGACTGGGTGCTGAATGGTGAAAAGGTGTTTATCACAAATGGAAATGAAGCCGACTTTGCCATGGTATTTGCGATTACAGATAGTGAAAAGGGTCCTCAAGGCGGGGTAACCTGCTTTTTAGTTGATCGAGAAATGGGCTGGCATTCGGAATATATTCATACTATGGGTGAATGGGGTCCGGCATCACTCGTTTTTGATAATGTACGTGTACCAGAAGAAAATATTCTGGGAGAACTAGGTAAAGGGTTTGCACTGGGGATGAAATGGATTGGGCAAGGACGTTGGATTATTCCGGCAAGAGGTCTGGGTGCTGCGGAAAGACTACTGCAGATGGCTATCGACTATTCACATCAGCGTTTCACGTTTGGTAAGCCAATTTCAGAACGTCAGGCTATTCAGTGGATGATTGCAGATTCTGCTGTCGAGATTGAAGCCACTCGTTGGCTGGTTCTGCATGCTGCATGGCTTGCTGAAGAGGGACGTGATAACCGTCATTATTCTTCTATCGCAAAACTATATGGAACAAATATGGCGAATCGTGTGGTTGACCGTGTCCTGCAAATTCACGGAGGTATGGGGTATACGAAGGAATTGCCAATTGAGCGATGGTACAGGGAAATGCGTGTTTGGCGGATTTTTGAAGGAACAGATGAAATCCAGCGCCATATCATTTCCCGGAATTTATTAAAAGGAAATGTCAAAGTAGGGGAATTGATGGCCTAGAGTGTTCCAACTATTCTTAAGGAGGAGATTTTTAATGAATCTAACACAACTTCTTGAAGAAAATATCAGAACTTATGGGGATTATCCGTTGCTTTATGACCTGGACAAACACTATACAAATATTGAGGTAAAACAACATGCTATGAAGATTGCAGCAGGGCTCAATTCTTTAGGCATAACTGCAGGCGACCGTGTTATTGTTTGTATGCCTAATTGCCCTGAAGTGCTTTTTTGTTATCAAGGAATTACGCGGGCAGGTGCTATAATTGTTCCGGTTATGTTCACTCTTCACCCCCGGGAAATTCATTTTATTGCTGCTAACTGTGGAGCGAAGGCTGTAATTACTTCCTCACTTGTTCGGAATAAGATTGAAGAAGGAATGATGGGATTAAAGGAAAGTCCTATTCTTATTTCGATCGACGAAGCAGAAAATGATAAAACCGTGAACTTATCTCAATTAATGAATGAGTCTATTCAGACTGACATAATGGAATATGAGCCAAATGAAGAAGAAACGGCCGTTATTCTTTATACGTCAGGAACGACTGGTCAGCCAAAAGGTGTACGCCAGACTCATAAGAATTTGTATTCAAATGCACTTAGTTCATTTAAACATAGTGAATCTGAGCGAGGGACAACACTTGGAATATTGCCGCTTGCTCATGCATATGGCTTAACACTTTCTAATATTGCCTTTATTGCCGGAAGCTCGATCGTGATTTTTCCTAAATTCGATCCTAAAGGGATTTTTGAAGCAATTGAAAAATACCAAGTGCGATCATTTTCGGCTGTACCAGCTATGATTCATGCGCTGCTTGGATCACCAGATTCAGAGAATTATAATCTATCTAGTTTTCAATACATTGGTTCGGGTTCGGCACCGCTGCCAATCAGTGTTATTCAAGCCTTTCAACAGAAATTCAAAGCAGATATTCATGAAGGGTACGGTTTATCAGAAGCCTCAGCGATTGTTACTGCACAGCGCAAGGGAATGGAATACAAACCTGGATCTGTTGGTATCCCAATTCCTGGAGTAGAGGTGAAAATCATCGCTGCAAATGGGGTAGAACTTCCGGTTGGTCAAGTAGGTGAAGTAGTGGTCCGCGGAGATAATGTTACACCGGGATATTACAACAACACGGAGGAATCGGAAAAGGCCATTAAAGATGGCTGGCTTCATACAGGAGATCTTGGGAAATTGGATGAAGATGGTTATCTATTCATTGTTGATCGTCAAAAGGATTTAATAATTAGAGGCGGATTTAATATTTATCCACGGGACTTGGAAGAAATATTAAATCATCATAAAGGGGTTTCAGAAGCAGCGATTATTGGCTTACCTGATGAAAAAATGGGTGAGCAGGTAGTAGCATGCGTGGTAAAGAATTCAGAAAGTGAATTAACTGAACAAGAATTAATAGCATACTGTCAAGAACACCTTGCTAAAAATAAAACACCAACGAAAATTGTATTTCTTGATGCACTTCCTCGGAATGGGGTCGGAAAAATTTTAAAAAATCACCTGCGCTCATCGGTTAGTGAACAGCAGTCGAGTGTTCCAAATAAATTGTAATCGATTACAAGTATTCGGCAGGATTCAGAAACATTGTAATCGAATTAGGTAGGATGAATAAATAACATCCATGATGAAGGAGAGAGAAACCATGAATCGTTTTACAGGAAAGTCAGCTATCGTAACTGGAGGAGCTAGAGGGATCGGAGCAGCTATTACTAAAAAGTTTGCCCGCGAAGGTGCAGCAGTTGCCGTTTTGGATGTTGATTATGATGGTGCAAGTATGCTGGCACAGGAAATCAAGGATGAAGGCGGAAAGGCGATTGCTTTGAAAGTAAATATTGCAAACGCCGAAGAAGTGGAGACAGCATTTAACAAAGTTGTGGAAGAGTTCGGTAAGCTCGATATTCTCGTGAATAATGCTGGGGTTATCCGTGATAATATGCTGTTCAAAATGGAAGAATCCGATTGGGACACCGTTATGGATGTTCATTTAAAGGGAAGCTTCTTATGCTCGCGTGAAGCTCAAAAACATATGGTGGCCCAAAAGTACGGAAAAATTGTTAATTTATCATCAACTTCTGCACTCGGCAATCGCGGTCAGGCGAACTATTCTGCTGCTAAAGCAGGGCTGCAAGGATTAACTCGGACGATGTCTTTGGAACTCGGACCATTTGGCATTAATGTAAATGCTATTGCGCCTGGTTTTATTAAAACAGAAATGACGAAGGCTACAGCTGAGAGAATGGGCATTACCTTGGAACAAATGATACAAGGGTCACTGTCACAACTGGCTATTAAGCGGGCTGGAGAACCGGAGGATATTGCAAATGCAGCGGCATTTTTATGTTCAGAAGAAGCATCATATGTGACTGGACAGACATTGTACGTAGCAGGGAGACCGACCATATAAGCAATTGTTTGATGAAAGGAGAATGATAAATGGCCATTGATCATAGCTTGATAGGCAAAAAAACTGAGATATACCAATATGAGGTTGAGAAAGGACATATCCGGCGGTTTGTGGAAGCAGTTGGTGATGATTCTCCTTTATACGTAAATGAAGATTTCGCTGGTGAAACCGCTTTTAATGGACTAATTGCCCCTCCGACGTTTGCAACTACATTGACGATGGGAAAGGAAAGTCCCCTTGATGGCATAGAAGGATTTGAGATGAGACGAGTTCTTCATGGTGAACAGGAATATGAATTTCACCGTCCGATTAGACCCGGTGCACAGTATTGGGTTCAAAGTGAGATTACCAATGTATTTGATCGGAAAGGGAATTCAGGGGCCATGACTTTTATCGTTGTCGAAACAAGAGCAAAAGATATTGACAAGCAACCAGTCGTTACCTGCAAATCAACAATTGTTTACCGCCAAAGTTTATAAGGGGGAGGGAATGGTATGGCACAACAGGTTTTATTTTCGCGTTTAAAAGAAGGGCAGGAGCTTCCTGAACTAGTAAATCCACCTATTACAAGAGTACAGCTTGTTAAATATGCAGGGGCATCTGGTGACTTTAATCCGTTGCATACTGTGGATAGCTTCGCTGAAAAGGCAGGGCTTGAAGGGGTGATTGCTCATGGAATGTTAAGTATGGGCTTTATCGGGAAGTATGTAAGAGAAATTATTGCTGAACATGGTGATATTAAAAAAATTTCAGTTCGCTTCAGCCGAATGGCTAAGCCTGGAGATACACTTACGTGCAGTGGTAAAGTAAGTTCAGTATCGAATGATAGTCAACAAACAGAATTTGAGGTGCTTGTCCGCAACCAACATGGTGAGAAGGTTACGTCTGGAGTATGCCTCGTTCATTATTTTTAAAAAGTAGATATAGTCAAGTAAGAGAAACGATAAAAACCCACGAACTAACTAGTTCGTGGGTTTTTACACGTAGAGGACAAGTGCCTCTCTATTATTTTTTATTTCCAGAGAGTTAAAGATTGTTTATCGTAAAAAAGAATGGTCATACTGATTAAGCAGCTGATCCAATTCTTGACTATACAGGATAGTTATATGGGAATCTAAACCGTTTTTTAAAACAATATTTTGCAGTTCAGTTCGTTTATTTTCGATATGCTCAAGTAGTTCGTTTTTTGTCACAGCTGCTTATCCTTTCTGGAACTGTTCCTGCAGAATGTAAGCCGCAGGGGCAGTGAATACTTATTGTTAATGAGGCTAGTACAAGTATAATACCATTTGGAAATATATTCAAATGATTTAAACTACATCTTATTATTTTAACACGACATATAAATAATAAGAATGCCAGATTGAGATTGTTCACAAAACGTTAAATATCTTTTTTTTCTTTGCTTTGTTAGAATGATGATAGATAATAAATAGGAGTTGACTATCTTGAATGATGTAAACGTATTTTTAGCATTTGGAGCGGGATTTTTAAGCTTTATTTCTCCTTGCTGTCTGCCGCTTTATCCAGCCTTTCTTTCATACATAACCGGAATGAGTGTTGGTCAGCTTAAGTCTGAGAATGCTATGCTTCAAAAACGCAGTTTGCTGCATACTTTATTTTTTCTAATTGGTTTTTCATTAGTTTTCGTCGCATTAGGTGCCACATCAACGATTTTTGGTGAATTCTTCTCTAAATATCAAGATTTAATCCGTCAAATTGGTGCTATTTTAATTGTTTTCTTTGGTTTAGTGATAATCGGGGCATTAAATTTTGAATTTTTAATGAAAGAGCGCCGCGTTGATTTTAAAAATCGACCTTCTGGTTATTTTGGATCGGTATTGATTGGTCTTGCGTTTGCAGCAGGTTGGACACCTTGTATGGGTCCTATTTTGATGGCGGTAATTGGATTGGCAGCAAGCAATCCTGGTTCCTCAATGGTCTATATGCTAGCTTATATTCTCGGATTTGCCATTCCGTTTTTCGTTCTTTCCTTTTTTATCGGAAGGATGAAATGGATTAAGAAGTATAATCATTACATTATGCAAGTCGGCGGTTACCTTATGATTGTAATGGGAATTATTTTATTCTTTGATTGGATGACTAAAATTACTTCTGTATTTGTTAACGTAATGGGTGGTTTCCAAGGATTTTAATGACTAGGTGTGAAATTAAATTAAACTTTTATGCATAAATGGATTGAAATTAGTTCTTTAGTCCGATATATTTAAAGGTAAGTAACGTCTTATTATCTCTTAAATTACATATTTTACATAATTATCCTGTTGAACTGTTTATTAAGTCTACTCATGTCGTTTTAGTTTGTTATTAAAAGAAGGGGAGGATTCAAATATGTCTAGGATACTAATCGTTGATGATGCAAAGTTTATGAGAATGACCCTTTCTAATATACTGATAAAAGCCGGACATGAAGTAATTGGTGAAGGAGAAAATGGGGAGCAAGGCATTCGCTTGTTTCGTGAATTAAAGCCTGATATTGTCACAATGGATATTACCATGCCAGTAATGAGTGGACTCGAAGCGGTGAAACAAATAACCACCGAATTTTCTGATGCGCTTGTTATTATGTGCTCTGCAATGGGACAACAGAAAATGGTAGTAGAGGCGATTGAAGCAGGAGCAAAGGATTTTATTGTTAAACCTTTTGATGAAAACAGGGTAATTGAAGCCGTTAGCCGAGTCCTAGATTAACCGTTTAGACGAGTCTAAACGGTTTTTTTATTTTTTTTATGATTTTTTTTGCTAAATACAAAGGGTAGTATATAATAAGAAAAGAATATATCTTATTAAGATAAAAGGATGATTGCACGTGATATGGATTTCAACTGCCCTAGCTTTGATCATGGGAATATCGGTAATGTTTGTGAGAATGAAGGCAGCTAATCGGCCTACATCCATAAAGAAGATTATCTTACCACCTTTTTTCATGAGTACAGGGGCCCTAATGTTTTTCATTCCAATGTTCCGGCTGACCGGATATGAAATTATAGAAGCTGTTTTTGTAGGGATGCTCTTTTCCATCTTATTAATAAAAACGTCTAATTTTGAAGTACGCGATGACCAAATATATCTTAAGAGATCAAAAGCATTTGCATTAATATTAATCACGCTTTTAGTGATTAGAACAGCAGCTAAATTTTTCCTTAGTGCAACAATAGATGTAGGCCCATTGGGCGGCATGTTTTTCTTGTTAGCCTTTTCGATGATTGTTCCATGGCGGCTGGCGATGGTATACCAGTTCAAGAAAGTACAACGAGAATTTCTCACAAATTCACCTATAGGGAAAGCCTAGTGAACCAAAAAGCTATTATCGAACCATGATAATAGCTTTTTTTTATGTTAAAGAAAAAAATAATTCCTCTCTAAATTAGTCACCAGATGTTCTTTCTTCGATATCTGGCAGGTAGCTCTAAAAAAAGGAGTTTTCCTTTTCTACGTGAATAGTTAATATATGAAAGTAAAAAACGAGCATATTAGACAAGAAATGCTCGTGAGTTTTACCACTTAGGAGGTACATATGAGAAGGAGCATTAAAACGTTTTTAACATTCAGTACAATAATATGCTTAGTTTTACTGGGGTGGTATGTCTATCAATATTCATTAAAAATAGAAAAGGCCGAATGGTGGGTAAACAATACCCATAACATAGATACAACTAGTAATGATGATGATTTAAAATTTTTGGATTCGATTTTAAAAGGAAAAAAGTATGTTTTTCTTGGTGAAAATTCTCACGGAGTGGCTGAATATAATACAGCTAAAGGAAGGTTGATTAAGTATTTACATGAAAATCAGGATTATGAAGTTGTAGCATTTGAAAGTAATCTTGCAGATCCTGCGGTAACATTTGCTGAACTTGATACCAGCCATATTAGTTCTAAGACATATATGCAGTGGACGATACCAGGCGTTTGGAATGCCACTCAAAATTTACCCTTATTTGATTATATTCTCGAAAACCGTAGAAAAGAAAAAGCATTAGTCAATACTGGGTTTGATATTCAACCGTTTGGTCGTACTTTTACAAACTTTACGACAGATTGGATAACTAAAAGAAGTCCTTCAACGGGCAATTCATTTTCAAAATTAGAGAAAGAATGGTTAACAAAGTATCTTTCTTTTCTTGATGGAGGGAAGCTCTCAGATAAAGAAGTGACAAAGTTTAAAGATGGATATAATGAAATAATCTCTTTCCTAACGCAGCATGAAACGGGCTTGAAGGTTGAATTTCCCAATCAGCCCAAGCTAAATCTCTTTATTTTACAAACGCTTCAGAATCGAATGGAACTGATGATACGAGTGAGTAAAACCAATTATACGATAGATGAAATTAATGGAGTGAGAGATTCACTTATGGCAGAAAATATTAAATGGTTAAGCGAGAAGATTTACCCTGATAAAAAAATAATTTTTTGGGCTCATAATGCACATATACGGAATCATAATACAGATATCACCTATAGAGATGAAGGCGAGACTGAGTTTCGTCCATTCCTTCATAAAACAATGTTCGAGTACCTACCTGATGATTTTAAGAAACAAAGCTATATACTTGGTTTTTATATGTATGATGGGGAATTTTCGTATTATGAAAGTAATATAAAAAAAGTAAATGACGGCAAAGACTATCAAGCTGATTCTCTAGAACAGATTCTAATTCAGTCAAACTATGAACAGACTTTTATAAATTTAAATGGACAAACCAAAAACAAATTCAATAAATGGATGTTCGAGCCTGTATACGCGTTAACACAGGGACTATATCCTGAAAAAATGGTTGTATCCAACCACTATGATGGTCTATTTTTTATAAAACATGTAAAACCCTCAACTTATATTAGGTAGGAGAAAGCAGAACCTTTCCTATCATTTTTTGATCTTTTGGATTAGTTTTGTTTTTATTGAAGAAGGTTTTTGGTCAACTTTATAGAATTCCATTAAACAGTTATATTTTATAGGTGGGGAAACAATATGAATAAACCAATTGTTGATCTTAGTGAGTATAACCCTGATTGGGAAAAACAATTTGAATATGAACGCAATAGAATTGTTGACGTTTTAGGTGATAAAGTTGTTGCGATTGAACATATTGGAAGCACTTCTATAAGGGGACTAGAAGCGAAACCGATAATTGATATTATGGTAGGCGTACAAGATTTAGATGAAGTATCCAACTTTGTTTTTCTACTCTGTGAAATTGAATATGAATATATTCATAAACCGGAGTTTAAAGATCGAAGGTTTTTTAGGAAGGGAATATGGGGACAGGGTACAAGTCATCTGCATATCTGTCAATTTAACAGCAGTGAATGGATTGAAAACTATTGTTTCGGGATTATCTTAGGTTACACCCCCATGTGGCTAAAGAATATTCATCGTTAAAAAAAGAACTGGCAGATAAATATAAGTTTGATAGACCAACCTATACAAAGAAAAAAGAACCGTTTATTAAAACGATTATCGAAAGTGCTAGGAAGGACTTGTACAGAATATAAACATCGGTATTTGAGGAGGCTGGCATATGGTTGAACTTAAAATATTTGAGAAAGCTGATTTCCAGCAGCTTATTGACTGGGTTGATTCACCTGGATTTCTCCTGCAATGGGGAGGTTCGGCCTTTGAATTCCCTTTAACGGAAAAACAGGTAGAAAAATATATCGAAAATCCGGATACTCTAGTCTTTAAAGTAGTTGAAAGTGACACGGGAGTTGCTATTGGACATATTTCTTTAGGCAGAATCGATAGAAAAAACAAATCTGCTAGAGTAGGAAAGGTCTTAGTCGGTGATATGAAGGGTAGAGGTAAGGGAATTGGTCAACAAATGTTAAGTGAAATCCTTAAAATTGCATTTGACGAACTTCATTTACATCGAGTTAGTCTTGGCGTATTTGATTTTAATAGTCGAGCGATTGCTTGTTATGAAAAAGCAGGGTTTATCAAAGAGGGGTTACATAGAGATTCTAGTAAAATTGATGATGAGTATTGGAGTTTATGGGAAATGAGTATTTTGGAAGATGAATTTCGTAACATTAAAAAGCTTAATTGAAGATAATGTCCTTCTTTTTAATTCATGCATGAAAGTTTGGTTACTGCCATCTTCAACTACGAGGTAGCAGAACACAGACTAATATGTACTAAAAAGGAGCGGGTTGAGGATGGACGAGGATAAAAAGCCTTTTAATGATGCAATAGATCATATGAATAAGATTGAAGGAAATGTTTCAAATCTTGGCAATACAGACTTGGAGAAGTTACCAAGACCATTAAGATATATTGGTTACTTAATCGTTGGTTTCTTTTTAATTACTATTCTATTAATGGCGATTTTGAGTTTTATATTATAATTTTACGTTATTTAACAGAGGCTTTGGTGTAGTTGACAGCTTGTAATGCCAAGGGAAGATGACTATAATGGAATTACTTACTAACGAAATCTGGGGTGAAAAGCGTGCTTGAGGGCTGGTTTTTATGGTTTATTTTATTCTGGGTTGTTATTCTCATAACTTCGATGTTTATTGGCGGATTTTTCATGTTTCGTAAATTTCTTAAAAGATTTCCTAAGGAAGACGGAAAATCTGATATGGATTGGGAAGAATATTATGTGAATCAAACAATTCATCTGTGGACAGCTGAACAAAAGGAATTACTTTCTGATTTGGTTTCACCTGTTCCAGAACTATTCAGGGATGTGGCTAAACAAAAGATTGCGGGTAAGATTGGGGAACTTGCTGTCAGGGAAAGGGCTTCGGCCATCACTGAGGATTTGGTGATTCGTGGATATATTATTGCGACTCCGAAGCGTGATCATAAATTTTTGCGAAAAAAACTACTCGAACGTCAAGTGAATATGAATCCATATGAACATCTTTTTGGTTAAATGGAACGGAAAAAAGACAGGCCCTCTAGGGGAACCTGTCTTTTTTTGTTATTGAATAGTAGAGGAACTTCCAAAAGTTTGTTAGGAACGAATGTACGGAAAATCCTCTTATTTTTGCTATAATACTAACATAGCTAACGAACGGAGTGAAATAGATGAAATTTATACACACAGCAGATTGGCATCTAGGGAAGATTGTTCACGGGGTGCATATGACAGAAGACCAACGTCACGTGTTATGGCAGCTGATAGATGTGATAGAGGAAGAGAAGCCGGATGCACTTGTCATTGCCGGTGATTTGTATGATCGATCCGTTCCGCCTACAGAAGCGGTCGATTTATTGGATGAAATTCTTGTAACCATAAATGTCAAAATGAAAACACCGATTGTCGCGATTTCGGGAAATCATGATAGTGCAGAACGCTTATCGTTTGGATCTTCCTGGTATCGTCATAGTCAGCTTTATATTGAAGGGAAACTATCGGAAGACTTAGCGCCAGTTAATGTAGGCGGCGTCAATTTTTATTGTGTGCCTTATGCAGAACCTGGTATCGTCCGTCAAGTGTTGGGAGACGACAGGATTCACTCTCATCAAGATGCTATGCGTGAGATTACAAGCCGAATTGAGCAAAATTTAAATCCAAATGAACCAAATGTTTTTGTTGGACATGCATTCGTACTTGGTGGGCAAACGTCCGATTCTGAACGAGTGCTGTCAGTTGGAGGCTCTGGCTGTGTTCAGGCAAACTTGTTTGATGCCTTTGATTATACCGCTTTAGGTCACTTGCATAGTCCTGATGCGTTGAAACATCCTAAGGTTCATTATTCAGGTTCTTTACTTAAATATTCTTTTTCCGAGGCCAAGCAAAACAAATCATTTTCCATTGTTGAAATGAATAGTGACGGTAGTTTCGACTTACGCTACCACCCGCTTAAACCTCTGTATGACTTGCGTGAACTTGAAGGATATATGGACGAGCTTCTTGATCCTCATTTTTATCAAGCACAACAAGTGGAAGACTATTTAAAGGTGACGTTGTTAGATGATGGAGCGGTTTTAGATCCAATGAATCGACTCAGACAAATTTATCCTAATATCCTTCATTTAGAAAGGAAATGGGATTTATCTGATAATCGGCGGAAACAATCTTTTTCTTCAATTAGAGATGAAAAAAAGTCAGAACTTGATTTATTTGAAACCTTTTATGCGGAAATGACAGAACGTGATTTTGATGGTTCCAAACGAGCGGTAATGACATCTGTCATTGAAAAAGTTAAGAAAGAGGAGGAAGTGAAGTGAAACCTCTTGTACTGACAATGCAGGCTTTCGGGCCATATGCAGGCAGGGAAGTCATCGATTTTAAACAACTGGAAAACCGGACAATGTTTGTGATTTCTGGTAAAACAGGTGCAGGTAAAACAACGATTTTTGACGGAATCAGCTTTGCCATATACGGAAAAGCGAGCGGTGAAGACAGAAGTGGTCAGGAATTACGAAGCCAGTTCGCCGAGGATGACCTTGGGACAGAGATATCGCTTGAGTTTGAGCTTCGTGGAAAAACATATTTTATCGTAAGAGCACCTCAACAGGAGCGTAAGAAAAAGTCAGGAGAAGGCCATACTGTGGTCGGAGCCAAAGCTGAATTATATAAGCTGACTGATAGCGGGAAAGTCCTGCTTGGTGCAAATATTCGCGATGTAGATGAACAAATCAAACATATTATGGGAATTGATGCCAATCAGTTTAGACAAATCATAATGATTCCACAAGGTGAGTTCCGAAAACTGTTGACTTCGGATAGTAAGGACAAGGAATTAATTTTGCAGAAACTATTTCATACGGAGTTATACAAACGAATTGAAGAGAAATTAAAAGAAGATGCAGCGGAGCTGCGAAAGCTGAGTGAGCGTAGCAGGCAGACGAGAATTCATCTTATTAAAGAAATTCAGTCTCTAGAAGATTCGATTCTGACTGAGGAAATTCTGGCTGAGGAACCGAATGAACAAAGGATATTGCCGCTTCTTATCGAAGAAATTAACAAAGCCAATGAAAGCCTTGTCGTTTATACAGAAAAAATTAAGAAGGAACAGACAGCTCGTGACAAAATTCAGGGAGAAATTTATCAGGCTCAAGAACTACTTAAACGGTTTGAAGAGCTTGAAAAGCTCCGTTTAGAAAAGGACGAGCTGGTCAAACGTAAACCAGAAATGGAAACCAAAGCGGCTGTCATTAAAATGGCGCAAAGAGCAGGAGCTCTTGAAAAGCAAGAACAGTTTTATTTACGAATGGGCAGACAAGCAAAAGATCTTCAATCTCAGCTGGATCAGCAAAATGAAACAGCAAAGAAGCTGTTTGAAAACACCATTCTCTTGCAAAAACGATATGATGCTGAGATGGACAAGACATCTGATCGAGAACAACTATCGGCGAAAGTGCATCATTTGCAGCAGCTTAAGCAAATGGTGGATACGGTTTCGGAACAAAAACAGATCGCTGTTGATTTGAATGGTGTTTGGAAACAGGCTCAGACTGAACAAGTGAGACTGGAAAAACAGCTGTCTCAAATGGAAATAGATGAAGAAAAAATTGCCCTATTAAAAACAGAGGCTGAGCAGGCGATCGTGTTATTTGCAGAATTAGAGCGACAAGCTGACAAAAATGAAGACCTCTTGACCAAACTAGTAAAGCTTGAGGAATCCGACCAATTTGTTAAACAAGCACATGATGAATTTTCTGGAAAAAAAGAAGTAGTCAAACAGGCGGTGGAACGTGCCCTTCAGCAAAAAACAGCCTTAGAACTACTTGAAAGTAAATGGAGAGACAGTCAAGCAGGTATTTTAGCGGCTGCTCTTACGCATGGTGAAATGTGTCCAGTATGCGGATCCTCTGAGCACCCTGCAAAAGCAGTTCACTCGGCTGAACAACCTGATGAAGATGAACTGAAACAACAAAAAGCAGAAGTAAATAAAGCTGAACAACAAAAAACAAGTGCAGAAACCGCATTTTATAAAGCAGAATCCCGTTATCAATCTCTTCAGGAAACGTATCAAGAGCGATTTGCTGCTGTGAGGGCTTTAGTCGATGATTTTGAACTAAATCGGTTGGCAGAATATAAAAACAACTGTCAGCAGAAAAAACACGAAAATGAGGAGCAGTTACGGGTTCTCCTGAAGCAAAAACAAACGATTTCAAGTATTTCTGAAAAACTTTCAAGGATAAAAACAGAGAAACGAACAATAAAGTTTGAGATTGAAACCGTGAAAACAAAAGAAGAAAAGGCAAGAACTCAACTTCTTGAGGCTAATGCTAAACTCGCGGCTACAGTGGCTTCCATACCAGAAGAAATTAGGGAACCAGAAGCCTTTAACCAGGCTTTAAAACAAGCTGTTACAGAACAAAAACAACTTGAAGAGGCACTAGAAGCGGCGAGAACTTCCTTAATGCAAGGAAAGGAACAAGAAACCACGATTAAAGCAAATATCACTTCCAGCGAGGAACAACTGAAAAAAGTAACCATCGAGTTAAACGAGGAACGAAGCAGATTTAAAGTAGAAATGACAGCACTAGGGTTTGAGTCTTACGGAAGCTATGTAGCTGCAAAAAAAACGGAAGCGGAAGTAAAGACATTAGAAAGTGATTTACAAGAATATGAACAGCGTTATCAGACAGTTACCAACGTTTTTCATGATTTAGAATTGAAATTGAAAGGTGCAGTAAAACCAGATATTGAAGCCTTGCAACAACAATTTACGAATGCCGACCAGGTCTTAGAAGAGCTTCGACAGTTATTTGCTAAACTGACATCTGCCAAACAGAAAAATGAGCAGATTCATGAAAAACTCGATAGGATGATCTTGGAACAAAAGGAAATAGAAGATCGATACCGGGTTATTGGACATCTACATGAAGTGTCCAAGGGGCAGAATCCATTCCGTATTACTTTCGAACGCTTTGTTCTCGCTTCTTTCTTAGATGAAATTCTTAATGAAGCGAATATACGTTTAAATAAAATGACGAGTGGACGCTTCCAACTCATGCGTAAAATCGATCCAACCCGTAGAAATATTCAAAGTGGATTGGAACTAACTGTTTACGATCAGTACACAGGACAAGAACGTCATGTTAAAACACTTTCAGGTGGTGAAAGCTTCAAGGCGTCTCTTGCACTGGCGCTTGGTCTTGCAGATGTTGTACAGCAGCATGCAGGCGGGATATCGTTGGAAACGATGTTTGTTGATGAAGGATTTGGAACGCTTGACCCTGAGTCACTTGACCAGGCATTAGAAGCACTAATGGATATTCAGAACAGCGGTCGACTTGTGGGAATTATTTCACATGTACCGGAACTAAAGGAAAGAATCGAAGCGCGTCTTGAGGTAATCGCTACTCAACTAGGAAGTCGAACTGAGTTTCAATTTATCAGTTAATACAATCTGGAGGGGATTAGATGGACAAGAAAGTTGGAATTGATGCAGGGACTACACTGATAAAACTTGCTTACAATGAAAACGGTATGTACCATTTTAAGAAGTACTCCTATCAACAGAAGGATTCTCTTCTGCAATGGCTCCAAATGGCAGCTCCAGATGCTCGTTGGAATGTAACGGGCGGGAAAGGGCATCATTTCCTGTCGGTTTCTGATAATAGCAGAGAAATTGCTGAGTTTACGGCGATTACGGATGGAGCTATGTATATGACAGCGGCGCAAAAGTTAAACGTAAAAAACTATATTTTAGTAAATATCGGGACGGGCACTTCATTTTTTTCAATCAAAGATAATTCAGCAGAACATCTTTATGGGAGCGGGATTGGCGGAGGGATGCTAATGGGGTTATCAACGATGCTAGTTGGAGAACGGCCATTTTCTGATCTTGCAGCTCTGGCTGAAAGTGGAGAGCGCGCTAAATTAGATTTGCAGGTACGTGATATTTATGCAAGTGAACCGCCAATTTCAGGTGATTTTACGGCAAGTAATTTTGGAAAAGCGACAACCGCTGATGTTAAAAAAGAGGATGTCACAGCTTCTTTATTCGGATTAATTGCTGAAACGACCATGCTTCTTGGTGTTCAATCAGCTAAGGCAGCAGGTGAAGTAGATATTGTTTACACCGGTGGAATGGCGGCACATCCATACATGGAAAAAAGCCTCAAAGCAGCAACTGAGGCATTTGGATGCAAGGCTCATTTTCTTACAAATGGAGAATACTGTGGTGCCATGGGTGCCCTTATCTATTGAAGAATTAAGGAACCTCAAGTTTCCATATACTTGGGGTTCCTTTTTCTATGGTATTTTTACTAACACAAATTAGCAATGCATCAGTGGAAAGTTCAGGTGTAATAGTTCGATCTTCTATAGAAAATGGAAAAGTAAAACTACGTTCTAGTGAGCCATCAGAACCCGCTGCAAGGATTGTTAAGGTGTTCATATCTATAGAAATGGTAATGTTTATTACGTGTTTTTTTTCGAATAACGCTTCTAAAAGATAATGAGTCGGGTACTCAAAAACATCTAGACGAAATGTTTGAAAATCGATAAAACTCGTATTCGGATCGACGAAAAAATTCCTCAACCATTTTTCAAATAGTAGTGGGTCTTCCTTATCCGTAGTCATGTAAATTACTCCTTACTTTTGCCTTTTTCTATCTTATGTTCTGGGCAGCAAAAGGGATAAGGTAAAAGGAAAAAAGCAGCAATTTTTTCTCTTGAAATAAAGAAAAAATTGCTGCTTTTTAATCACATATCATGATGGCTATTGTGCTTCTGACGGGAATGATTTTTATTTTTTACTTTATGAGAACCGCTTAAGGGTGCAGGCTGTCCCTCTTTAGGAGCATTTTTCCTACTATCTTTTTCATTGTTCTTTTCCATATTGCATCCCTCCTTATTAGTAAGATGGACTATTTGCCTTCATTTTATTCCCACTGTTAAACTGTTATAAATTATCTTAATTTTACAACTATTTGCTAAACCTGTTAAGATGAATTAGAAATGGGGGAGTCTCTTTTGGAAAAACGTATTTTCACACCGCCTAAACATATCGTCTCAGCAGCGACTATTGTACTTAATAAACGAGGGGAACTACTTTTAATAAAGGGACCGCGTCGAGGGTGGGAAATGCCTGGTGGACAAGTTGAAGAAGGTGAGTCATTAATGGCTGCTGCAATTAGAGAAACGAAAGAAGAAACGGGAATTGATATTGAAGTACTGAAATTTTGTGGAGTTTTTCAAAACGTAAACCAATCCATTTGTAATACCTTGTTCTTAGCTAAACCAACAGGGGGCGAATTAGCGACTTCCCCGGAAAGCTTAGTGGTAGGGTTCTATCCGATTGATCAAGCTTTAGAAATGGTCACGTATACAAATTTCAGAGAAAGAATTGAATCTTGTTTGGACGAAAGGAAACATCCCTTTTATGTCGAGTTTTAAATTATGTAGAGGAACTCCCTATTACGGGAGTTCCTCTACATAGTTATTCTTTCTTCTTTTCTTTCTTTTCACTCATAGTCCGGTAAAACTGAGTATTCATGCTGCCTTGCTTAATGTTTTCTAAGAAAAACTCACCAATTAGCTCTTTATAATCTTCATCTTCAAACATTTTTTTGTTCTGCAATTCCATTTCAGCGAGACCTTCGTATGTTGAAAATAGTGCGAAAACATGATCTGCCCCCGTAATGGGTGTTAAAATGTCTACTTTATGACTATAATTTTCAATTCGATACTTTTTAATTTCTTGCAGATTTTCAATGCATTCCTTAAATTTATCTTGTTTAATTTCAAATGTTTGATAAACAAATACAGACATTTATTTTGCCTCCAAGTAATTTTGTCAATTAAATCAGTAGTCTTATTACTGTTTGTCTTTTTCAGGCTTAATAGCAAAAAAAGTAATGATAACTCCCAGAAGACTTAATCCGCTTAATATATAGAATAGAGAGTTTTCAGCGTGTTTCATCATAATAGTCATGACTGGAGGACCGGCAGCTACTCCAATGAACCGCATAGAGCTGTAAATAGATGAAATACTGCCTCGTTCTTGCTTTTCGATACCTGAGGTAATGAATGCATCAAGACAGGGCAGTGCTACACCGATTCCAATTCCAGCTAACAAAAATAAGGTAATCATAATCCACATCACTTTTGAAAAGCTTAAGATGGCGATTGAGACTGCCAATAAGATTGTCCCGCCTACAATAATCCATTTCATAAGGACTTTATTTTCTTTAATTAGTTTTCCGGTAATATAGGAAGCAATACAAAGTCCTCCTAAAGGTATTGCGAGATATAGTCCTTTTTTAAGGTCTTTTATCTCGTAGACTTTTTCTAACGTATCTGATAAATAATATAAAACGGCAAATAGCACAAACATAAGGATAATCCCAATAATAAAAACAGCATACAGCCATTTCCAATTATTTTTAAAAGTAGTTTTAATCGTATTCCAAAATTCCTTGAAGGGGAGGGGCTTTTGTCTTTTTGCGGGTGTTTTTACTAAGAAAAACACCAGTAATACTGAGATTAAACTAAAAACAGGGATAGAAAAGAAAGGCAGATACCAAACGAATCCTGCTAAAAAGGCTCCTAACACAGGGCTTAATACTTTGCCAAGCGTATTAGATGTTTCAATCAGACCTAAGGAGCTACTGACTTCTTCTTCGGTCTTGAACATATCTCCTACGAGAGGGAGAACAATGGGGAACGCTCCTGATGCTCCAATTCCTTGTAGTGCTCTACCGATTAAAATCATTGTATAAGGATCGTCCATTTTCCAACCGGCCCAAGCAGAAATGAGTCCCCCGATAGCTGCTAAGATTAAGCTTGGAATGATGACCTTTTTTCTTCCTATATGATCAGATAAAAACCCTGCAAACGGGATAAAAATGATGGCTAAGATGGAATAGATTGTAATGATCATACTTGTTTGAAAAGCTGATATGCCAAGTTTACTCTCCATTACGGGAAGAACTGGGATCAACATTGAATTCCCTAAGGTCATAACAAGTGGAATGGAGGAGATAGACAATACAGCCCATTTTTGATTACTTGGTTTATTTTTGGTATCCTTTTTTTTCTTTTTTGAGTCCTTTATGGGTTGAATAGTTTCTATATGTTCCAATGCTAACACGCCTTTGTTTTGGGATAAGTACTAAAATCGCCGCCACTAACTAACAACTGATTGACATCCTCCGTATTATTTTGAGATTCTTCAATATACTTCTATCGTTCTCTTTAGAACTAAAATCATACTTGGAAATCACTCTTTTCTTACTAACGAAAAATTAGAGAGAAAAATGGAGTATTAGTTGGGGGAGATAGTAGGGATAAAAATAAAAGAGATAACTTTTCAAGAAAGATATCTCTCAGAATCCGCTTCTTATGGAGGTTCTTAAATTATTTCATGTGAATTTAGGACTATTAGCAGCCAAATAAAGGGCAACATCTTTTATTTTCTCGTCCGTTTCCGCTTCAATTGCTTCACGTTCGCTTGTATACGAGTATAAGGTATCACCTTTTAATAAATGTTCAGACAAGTTAAGGATACCAATCGCTTTCCTATTAAACCTTTTTGCAACAGCCAATGTACTAGCTGTCTCCATATCAATCCCTAAATGACCTTTACGTGCTGAAACAGCTATTTGTTCATTTGTTTCATGTAGTAGTGTATTGGTCGTAACGATGCTTCCGGCTTTGTATGCATAGTTTTTCTTTTCACAATAGTCAATTGCTGCATTTAAAATTCTTTCATCGGACTTTATGGTTTTTGCATCCGGAAAGTACCAATTGGATACTCCGTCTTGCATTTCAGCCTCAGTGACAATTAATAGGTCTCCATAGTTCACTTCCAGGGAAAGCCCGCCGAAGTAACCAGTCTGAACGAATAAATCTGTACCAACAGCTGCAAATGGGTGGGTACTATTAATAGCTGTAGGACTGCCATATGCATTAGCATATCCAATAGTAGTTCCTTGATAGAGTCCAATTAAGGTGTTCCATTTTGGGGATTTAGTTTTACTTAATATAGTCCGCCAATTCTTTAAATTCTCTTCATGTTCCCATTCACCATGAATGATAAAGGCAGAAGGGATGTTTGATTCATTAATAGTTAATGTTCTAAGCCACTCTTCTTTCGAAAAATTACCGTATAAGTTCATAATACAACACCTTCCTTATGTAAATTTATTTCATCATCTGCTCAAGCGCAGTAATGGTATTGTTTCGCTAGAAAGTTACTAGTTCCTTTAATGTCTAACTACATTTCTTGAGATTTTACCGTTACTCAAGCGCTAATAATATTTGGGGGATTAGTATGCTAGGAACTAAGAGTGATGACTTTCAGTTCAAAATACGACCATTACTCATTACTGATTATGAAAGTGTTTTGAATTGGAGCAAAGATGAGTCTTTTTGTTTAGCCAATGGATGGGAGATAAATAAAAGTCCAGAAGAACTATATAAATGGTGGCTCCAGTGTGTAAACAATTCGGCAGTGGATTTTATTCGAATGGGGATAGCGTATAACGAAAAATTAATTGGTTACGTTGATTTATCATATACAAACGAGGCTACTGCAGAATTAGGTATCGCAATTGGTGAAAGCAGGTTGTGGGGAAAAGGGATAGGAGTTAACTCAGCTCTATGGATGATGGATTATGCCTCTACAACCTTAGGCATTACAACGATTAATGCAGAAACATACAAAGGAAATATTCGTTCAAGAAAAATGCTTGAGAAAATAGGGTTCAAAGAAATAAGTAGAGTGGGGTGTGGGGAATACTTTAGAAGGAGTGATCAGCTGATACAGTACCAAAAAAGCTGAAATAATTTTTTATATTATTTCTATATATAAAGGATAAATCTATATGGGAAATTAGAACGGAGTTGCTCAAAGGGATTTTAGTTTTTTATTTATAAAATGTTTAAGTAAACGACACTTTTCTAAAAAAGTCCTTGAATTTATTTTAGGAATTGTTCTTTCACCATAATAAAAGCTTGATCCGCACTCTTTTTTGTTTCCTCCATAATTATGAATTATAAACTTTAATTAGCAACAGTATAAGAAAAACTTATCAGGAACGATAACTTTCTCGTATTTTACTTATCAACGATTCTATATTACTATTGAAATGTAAGAAAAGTGAGATTGGGAGAAAGTTCAAACTTTTCGACAAAACAGGGGAATTTTTATATAGTTAGAAGGAAGCATGGTTTGGCGTCTATTCTCAAACCACGTTTTCGTTTTATGTTCAGATGTAGTCTGACAGTCACACAGGGGGTAATATATGATGTCAAAAAACGATGTATATCAATCGCGTTCTTTCTTTGAAATCGAAGGAAAGCGCTACAACTACTTTAATTTAAACGCTATTGAAAAAGCAGGAGACGGTAACGTTTCTAAATTGCCGTACTCGATCAAAGTTCTTCTTGAAGCTGTTCTTCGTCAAGTGGATGGAAGGGTTATCACAAAAGAACATGTCCAGAATCTCGCTCAGTGGGGGACTAGCGAGCAGAAGGATATCGATGTTCCATTTAAGCCTTCACGTGTTATCCTTCAGGATTTCACAGGGGTTCCAGCTGTCGTAGATTTAGCATCATTACGTAATGCTATGGCTTCTTTAGGCGAAGATCCAGATAAAATCAACCCAGAAATTCCAGTAGACTTAGTTATTGATCACTCTGTTCAAGTTGATAAAGCAGGAACACTTGATTCATTAGAAGTGAACATGGATCTTGAATTCCAGCGTAATACAGAGCGTTACCAATTCTTAAGCTGGGCCCAAAAATCGTTTGATAATTATCGTGCAGTTCCGCCGGCAACAGGAATTGTTCACCAAGTTAACCTTGAGTATCTTGCAAATGTTGTTCAAGCAGTTCCAACACCTACTGGTGAATTTGAAGTATACCCTGACTCTGTATTTGGTACAGATTCACATACAACAATGATCAATGGTATTGGTGTTCTTGGATGGGGTGTTGGTGGTATTGAAGCAGAAGCAGGTATGCTTGGACAGCCTTCATATTTCCCAGTTCCTAAAGTAGTAGGTGTGAAACTTACTGGCCAACTTCCTAAAGGAACAACAGCAACTGACCTTGCCTTAAAAGTTACACAAGTACTTCGTAAACATGGTGTAGTTGGGAAATTCGTTGAATTCTTCGGACCAGGTGTTGCCTATCTTCCGCTTGCAGATCGTGCAACAATCGCAAATATGGCTCCTGAATATGGTGCTACATGTGGATTCTTCCCGGTTGATTCAGAAGCAATCGACTATCTACGTTTAACTGGCCGTGATGAAACACTTATTAAGGTAGTAGAAACATATACGAAAGCAAATGGTTTATACTACACACCGGATAATGAAGATCCAATTTACACGGATGTAGTTGAAATCGATCTTGCTGAAATTGAACCAAACCTTTCTGGTCCTAAACGCCCTCAAGATTTGATTCCACTTTCAGAAATGAAAAAGTCATTCCATGAAGCGATTAATGCTCCAATGGGGAACCAAGGTTTCGGTCTTACGGAAGCTGAATTAGATAAAGAAGTAGTGGTTAAGTTTGCCGATGGCCACGAAACAACGATGAAAACAGGTGCCATTGCAATTGCTGCTATTACAAGCTGTACGAACACTTCCAACCCATATGTTATGCTTGGAGCTGGTCTGATAGCTAAAAAAGCAATTGAAAAAGGTCTTTCTGTACCGGATTATGTTAAAACTTCATTAGCTCCAGGTTCAAAGGTTGTAACAGGTTATCTTCGTGATGCTGGTTTGCAGCCATACTTGGATCAATTAGGATTTAACATTGTTGGTTACGGCTGTACGACATGTATCGGTAACTCAGGTCCGTTAGCAGAAGAAATCGAAGCTGCAGTTTCTCAAGCAGATTTATTAGTGACTTCTGTACTTTCTGGTAACCGTAACTTTGAGGGGCGTATCCATCCATTAGTTAAAGCTAACTATCTTGCATCACCAACGCTTGTCGTAGCTTATGCACTTGCAGGAACAGTTGACTTTGATCTGCAAAACGACTCGCTTGGAAAAGATAAAGATGGTAATGACGTATACTTGGCAGATATCTGGCCTTCACAAGAGGAAGTAAATGCAGCTGTTAAAGCTACAGTTACACCTGAACTATTCCGTAAAGAATATGAAACTGTATTCAGTGATAATAAGCGCTGGAATGAAATTCAAACAAGTAATGAAGCACTCTATTCATTTGATAATACGTCTACGTATATTCAAAATCCGCCTTTCTTTGAAGGGCTGTCAACAGAACCAGGTACAGTTGATGCCTTAAATGGTCTCCGTATTGTCGGTAAATTTGGTGATTCAGTGACAACTGACCATATTTCTCCTGCTGGAGCAATTGGTAAAGACACACCTGCGGGTATCTATCTACGCGAAAATGGTGTTACACCTCGTGACTTTAACTCATATGGTTCACGTCGTGGTAACCATGAAGTCATGATGCGTGGAACATTTGCAAATATCCGTATTCGTAACCAAGTGGCTCCAGGCACAGAAGGCGGTTATACAACATACTGGCCGACTGGCGATGTAATGGCTATCTATGATGCTTGTATGAAATATAAAGCTGATGGTACGGGTCTTGCTGTTCTTGCGGGTAAAGATTACGGCATGGGCAGCTCACGTGACTGGGCAGCTAAAGGAACAAATCTTTTAGGAATCAAAACGGTAATTGCCGAAAGCTTTGAACGTATTCACCGTTCTAACCTTGTTTTAATGGGTGTACTGCCGCTTCAATTTAAAGAAGGCGAAAATGCTGAAGTACTTGGTTTAACAGGTAAAGAAGCAATCGATGTTCAAATTGATGAAACAGTTAGACCACGGGATATCGTGAAAGTAACAGCTACTGATGAAGCTGGAAACAAAAAAGAATTTGAAGTGCTTGTCCGTTTCGACTCTGAAATTGAAATTGATTACTACCGTCACGGCGGCATCCTTCAAATGGTATTACGTAATAAATTGCAAGAAAAATAACATGCTTTTACCAAGGGCGGCAAATCCTTTTTAGGGTCTGCCGCCTTTATTTTGTCCAAAAAGTGAACGTTAACTAAGAGAATTTGCTGTTTCATGTTGAGCTCTTTATTTGGATGTATGTAGCTGGTATGATGAAGGGTGTACAAGTTGTTCTAGCTTCCGGATATAAACAATAATAGTATATATAGGGGTAGCCAAGGGTGTATGGATTGCAAGCTAGGGGGGATACATATGTGGAAGAAAATAATCGGCTCAGCGGTTCTTCTCGTTCTAATTGGAATTGCTATTTTTCAAGCAATGGACAGACAAGGGCCGACATCAGCCAGTAACGAACAATTGGGCGGATTAAAGATAGGGGTCAAAGCTCCAGATTTTGAATTGAAGTCTTTAACAGGGGAAAGTGTTAAGCTTTCTGATTATGAAGGAAAAAAAGTGATTTTAAATTTCTGGGCTACTTGGTGTCCACCGTGTCGGGAAGAAATGCCGGACATGGAGAAATTTTCACAGGTTATGGAAGATGATGTGGTGATTCTTGCAGTAAATATTGATCCAGAAAATGATGTTCAAGCATTTGTAAAAGAATATGGAGTTACTTTTACCATTTTGCTCGATAGTCAGAGTTCAAAGAATCCAGTAAATGATCAGTATCAAGTCCTTAGTATTCCAACCACTTACTTTATTGATTCTAAAGGGATTATTCAGGATGTATACCGAACGGCTATGAGTGAAAGCTATATCAAAGATACCACCAATCAAATGGAGTAACGGACAATAGTCTGTTACTTTTTTTGTTGAAAAATAGTTCGTCTATTATTTACTGCATAGGTCATTATCTAAATTTTTAATAATTTCAGGCTAGGACTAGCAATAATTGGAGATAATAAGAGGAAATCAAGTAGAGGTGGTTCATAATGAAAAAAAGAAAACGTACATTTGAAGAGCTTGTAATGGAAAATCGTTTAGAGTTATTGAAGAACTCAAAACAATTGGAACTTATCGAAGACCGTTTAGAAAAAAGACATTTACAAAAAGCAGAATAAAATATGGCAGGCATTACTTTCTTTCCGTAGTAAACACTATGGAAAGGAGGCGATAACATGAGTAATCCAAAAAAACATCCCCAAGCATTTGTACCCTCTCATCTTGGAACTCAACCGAGAACAGGGCATGGAAATAAAGGAAAGAAAATGGCAGATAAATCGGGTGAGCATGCTCAGGTGATTCAAACAAAGGGCGAGTAACTCAAAAGCGGTAAAGGGAATCAGTATTCCTTTGCCGCTTTTTCTTGGTATAAACACTTTGTTTTTTTGCTTGGGGCGTCAACAGAGGAGATTCACAGCTATTTATGATAAGATGAAAAGGAATTTTCGGGAATGGATGAGTGAAAATGACCTCTAATCATAAGAACAAATTATCTGATTTACCACAACATACATATATGGATGAAACGGATCCTGCATCCATTGTCCAGGCATTAAAAAATATACACGAAACGACTAAGGAAGCCGATATAGAACGATCCAGGCTGTATAGTCTGCTGGCAAAAATACAAAAAGCGGGGAGAGGCGAAGGATCACTATATGCTGCCTGGGTCCAGGAAGCTCTGAGACTTAATCCAGCTAACCAGCTTGCGAATCAATTATTAGCTGACTCTGAATGGAGAAAATATCTTGGGATATTTGATGATTATGTTTTTCCTCAAATGAGAGAAACCGATAATCGAACAGCTAAGAAGAATATCGCCGAACAGTATATCAAAAACTGTAAGAATTATTTGGAAAATACGGAGAAAACAAAGGACAGACTTCATAAAGGCTTGTGGGCTGCCCAAGCAATAGAAGATCCAAAACTTTTGGAAAGATACCGAAAAGCAGAAGTTTTATTGACTGATATAAAGGAAATTCTTGACTTGTTACTTCAGGCGTCTATTGACTATGAAGAATCCATTACAGGTGTTTTTCATACGGCGACACATTATACTGTCATAAAACAGGCTCTTGAAAAACTCCAAAGAAGGAAAGACGAATGGAATGCCTTATTCGAACAAACAGAAGAGACGCTTCCTACAGAAGGTCCGCTTGAAGAACTTGAAGCGATGGTCGGTTTGTCCGGTGTCAAAAATAGAGTTCGTGATTTTTATCGTTTCCTGCAGTACCAAAATCGACGCACTGAAATGGGATTACGAATTAAATCCGAACAAAGTTTAAATATGGTTTTAACCGGAAATCCAGGTACAGGGAAGACAACCATTGCCAGGCTGCTTGCCAAAATTTACTATGAGCTGGGTGTACTTCCTCGTGAAGAAGTTTTAGAAGTCGAGCGCTCTCAATTAGTAGGGGCATATGTTGGACAAACAGAGGAAAAAGTTCAAGCCATCGTCGAAAAATCAGTAGGAGGCGTCCTATTTATAGATGAAGCTTATAGTTTAAAGCGAGATGGAAAATCAGGCGATGATTATGGACAAACCGTAATTGATACGTTGGTGTCCTTAATGACAAATCAAAAATACAGCGGGAAATTCGCGGTTATTTTGGCAGGTTATCCAGATGAAATGAGACAGTTTTTACAAGCAAACCCTGGACTAAGAAGCAGATTTCCACAGTCAAATCATTTTCATCTGTCAGATTATACGACCGAAGAACTGCTTGAAATTGCTAATCAGGCAGCCTTGGAAAATGATTATTTGTTAACAAAAGAAGCAATGATTGAACTCGAAGAGAAGCTTGAACAAGAGCAAGTCGACGAAACATTTGGAAATGCTCGAACGGCACGCACGCTGGTCACAGACGCCATTTTTACAAAAGGTTCACGGGCGAAGGTTGATACTGAGCAAGTTCTCGAATTCACCATTTTAACACCGGAAGATTTTCAAATGGACGATTCTGCTACAGGGCATTCACCATGGAAAACATTTGATAAATTGGTTGGTCTAAAAGATATTAAACGAGAAGTTGAAGCATTGGCATCATATGCCCGTATACAGCACATTCGAAGACGACAAGGAATGAAGGCTGTCCCTGTACAGTTTCACGCAGTCTTTACTGGCAATCCAGGGACGGGTAAAACGACGGTTGCAGAAATTTATTCAGAGTTATTAAAAGAAAACGGAATGCTCAAAAGAGGGCATTTAGTCGTTGCAAGCCGAGCAGACTTTATCGCTGGGTATGTTGGACAAACGGCTCTTAAAACAAAGAAAAAAATAAAGGAAGCGCTTGGGGGCGTGTTGTTTATTGATGAAGCCTATTCACTGTTAAGTCAAGGTGAAAATGATTTTGGAAAAGAGGCAATTGATACACTCGTGGCAGAAATGACTCGTCATAATGAAAATTTAGTCGTCATTCTCGCTGGTTATACAAACGAAATCGATCGTCTTCTTTCAAGCAATCCCGGCCTGCGTTCTCGTTTCAAAAAGTTTATTCATTTTCCTGATTACAGCACAGACGAATTAATTGAAATTATGCAGAGGTATAGTGAAGAATATCAATATACTCTTTCAGAAGAAGCGTTAGCATGGATAAAGACTTATTTAACACATTATCATGCACCAGGAAATGGACGATATGCGGCTAATTTAATCAATGAAGCGATTCAAATGCAGGCCCTTCGTCTAATGCCCAAATCGACAGATGAATGGGAAGATTCGGATTTAATGGTCATTACAGAAAATGACTTGAAGCAAGCCGCAGAAAAACTTAAAAAAGGGGAAAAATAATGCTTATTTCAGAAAATAATATTGAAGTCCGTTACGCAGAAACAGATCAAATGGGAATTGTTTACCATGCTAATTATCTGGTATGGATGGAAATTGGGCGAACAAAGCTGATTAAAGATATGGGCTTTAATTATGCTGAATTAGAAGCAGAAGGGATTCTTTCACCTGTGTTAGATATCCAAGCTTCATATAAAAAACCACTTAAATATGGACAAACCGCAACGGTATATACATGGATTGAAAAGTATGATGGGCTTCGTGTTACGTACGGGTATAAAATCTTAACTGAAACGGGGGAACTTGCAGTAAGTGGTTCTTCGATTCATGTTTGTGTAAAAAAAGATTCCTTCCGTCCTATCTCGATCAAGAAATTATATCCAACCTGGCATCAAGCATATGAAAAAAATAAAAAAGAAGAAGCAGAATGAGCAGAGAGTGAGGGGAGGTACAGGTGGCATTTGGCATTAAAAGAAAAGAGTTAGAAGCATGGAAGCAAAAAATCGATAAAGGTGAAATTGCTTTTTTAACACATTACTGGCTTGATGACCGTTTTCCTGATTGTAACACGGTCACAAAAGCAGGTTGTCAAGATCTCTCTAAACTTGAACGGTGGGGACAACAATACGGACTTCGCAAAGAATGGATTCACCATCGCCGCGACGGGTATTCACATTTTGATTTGCTTGGTGCTAAACAAAGGGAAATCCTAAAGGCTGAAGGCATTGTTGAAAAACTGGTCAAATAACAGGTTGATTTATGCTGTTTATACTAAAAAACACCGGTTAGCCGGTGTTTAACTATTTGCAGTTATTTTTTCGTACCGAAATGCCGGTTCGGCTGTTTTATCATTAAAGTCGATATATAGGTCATGATTATCAAAGTACCATTCGTCGTTTTTTTCAATAAAATAGGTTATTCCTTCGTGCTTAATTGATGCTGCCGGGTCAACAGGATGATCAAGATTGACTCCTAATGAAAAACCGCTTTGAATGGGGCTGTGTCCGCCATATCTGACAAAAAATCGTACACTGCTTCCTTCTTGCAGTTCCATTTCTTCTACATACCATTGAGATGCAGGACCAGAGATGTTTATTTTCATGTAGTTCTCCTTTCGCGTTTCACGATATGTTTAGTATAAAGGAAAGCTAACTTAGAAGCGAATATCAGGCTTAAGGAAGGGGGATAAACCATGGATATTATTTATACTATCTGTTTTATTAAAAGACATAGAAATAATATAGAAGAATACTTGTTGCTGTTTCGAAATAATGAACCGAATCAACATAAATGGAATGGAGTAGGCGGTAAAATAGAACCAGGGGAAACACCACTGAATTCCATTCAAAGGGAAATTATTGAAGAAACAGGGCTATCTGTTACTTCATTAACAGCACATGGGGTCGTTACATGGCAGACGGGCGGCATGTATCTTTTTACTGCTGAAAGTAACGAAGAAGTGGCTATTGATTGTGACGAAGGAATTTTAGAGTGGAAGCCGCTGGAATGGATCATGTCAAGCAGCGAAGAAGAGGTAGTTAGTAATATTTTATATTATCTGCCACATTTATCAAAAGATGCTAAGCAAAAGGAATATGCATGTACATATGGAGAAAATGGCTGGCTGCTGTCTGTAGATATAAAAGATTTAGCACTGAGTTACTAGAGTGAAGTGGGAATCTCCCCTTTCGCTCTTTTTGCTGTTTTAGAGGATATGGAAGCGGGATGGATATTCAATGAAATTTTAAAAGGATTAACTTTAACTTTCGAAGAAGTATTGAGAGAAATCACCCAGCATTCGATAGAAATAGAAGCTGGGTGATGCAATAAACATGTCTTTATTTTTTTTCGATTCGTTCAGCTTCCGCCATTTTAGCTACTAAAATGTGCGCTGGCATATGCATGATTTGCTCTAACGGAAGATTCAGCGTTTCCGCCAATTTGACAGCTGTTTCCGCCGATATTTGTAAGGGTCTCATAAAATAACCTCCATTATATTAAAATCCAATAAAAATAACGCCTGAGAGGACGAGTAAAAAGCTGAGATAAAAGAAAAGTAAAAACGATGGAACTAAATTGCCTGTTTTAATGGTTAGCCAAGCCAAGAAACTGCCAAGAATGCAGAAAAGGATGCATGAGTAAAATTGGAAACCGACTGTACTCTGGGTGATGCCAAAGCCTATACCTGAAGTAAAAATAGCAATTTTTTTTGTCGTTTGAACGGTAAAGGCGCGAAGAAGGATCCCTCTCCAAATCAACTCTTGCAAGGCGGCATGTGTGAAGCAGAATAGCAGCCCATAGGTTAGCAGCTGCAGCGTAATCGGTTTGTTTACTAGGATGATGAGAACGGGCAGAGAAAACAGCAAAACCAACACAAGCTTAACCCGTTTATTGATTTTTACAGGTCGATCATACATGAGCTTAATAGGTTTTTCTTTGATGAAAGAATAGTAAATGATACTAATGGGAATGAGAATACAAATTAGTAAAAGCCTATTTAAGAGGATCTTAGCTGGTAATGAAACATCAGCTACATCGACGAATTTATTTGCATACATATAGAAAAGATGTCCAAATAGAAAAGCAATCGAAATCCAGAGGACTATCCGGTTCTTTTCACTAAAAAAAACAAGGGTTAACATAAGACTGCCTGCTAGATAGAAGCTGATTTGAAGATTCTGCTGATGGATAAAGATTACAAGAGCAATAAATAGACATGGAATCAGGTACTGCGGCCAAGTTTTTTCTTTTGTATAAGAATCATTCATCTTGTCACTTCTCTTTTTCCATAATTTAAAATGAACAAGTCTGTCCAATTATTGGACAGACTTACAGGTTAAAGCCAGGTGATTTTCGGTTCCGTTTTATTCTTAATCCGTTTAATGTTTGCGCGGTGTTTATAAAAAATGAAGACCACAAACACAGCAAGTACGATGAGCAGGGGTTTATCTTCATTTGCAAAAAACAGCGCATAAGTTAAAGATGCCACAGCTGCAATCATTGAAGAAAGTGATACATATTTGCTCAGGTATAAAGAAATAAAGAAGACCACTACCAATATTAGAAATAAAATTGGGTGGGTTCCAAGAACTACGCCTGCTGATGTGGCAACTGCTTTTCCTCCACGAAAACCTGCGAATACAGGAAACATATGACCTATAACCGCAAATACCCCGGCAAGAAGCAAATGAATATCTGTATCAAGAAGAAGCGGGAGAGTAGTTGCAAGTGTGCCTTTTAAAATATCCATACTGGTTACGACGATCCCAGCCTTTACCCCGAGTGTTCGAAAGGTATTGGTACCACCTAGATTTTTGCTGCCATGTTCACGAATATCTGTATGATAAAAGGTTTTTCCAATGATCAATCCAGAAGGAATTGACCCAATTAAGTAGGCAAGCAGTAAACATAATATAATTGATAACATATAATAGCCCTTTCCTGTTAGGTAATCAAATGAGGATTGATATGTAGGTATCCTGCACATGTATTTTATCATGTCTCTTCTAAATTTCCATTAGTATTGTTTGATTTCCTCTTTCAAACGTAAAAAAAATATTTAAAATGAAGGCAGGAAATACATAAAATTGCTGGAAAAACATGTTCGTATCCCGATAATTATAGTGTATGCTAATTAAATAGAGAAATTGATTTTAAGGAATTAGGAGATTGAGAATATGAAAAATCTAGTTTCAGCCTTCCAGTGGGTAGCTTTTGTGATGGCATCATCCATTGTAGCACCTATTGCGGTAGCTGATTTATTTGGTTTGAGCGGTGCTGATGCTGCTGAATTCGTACAGCGGACTATATTCGTTCTAGGAGTGGCAGGTCTGCTCCAAGTGACTCTAGGGCACAAGCTCCCGATTAATGAAGGTCCTGCTGGTTTGTGGTGGGGAGTATTTGCACTCTATGCAGGAATGAGTACAACGTTGTTTGCCACTGCAACAGAGACACTTCAAGCTCTTCAGGGAGCTATGCTGATGAGCGGAGTATTGTTTATTATCCTGAGTTTAGCGGGATTAATAGATAAAATCAGTAAACTTTTTACACCGGTGGTAACCGGTATCTACATATTGCTGCTGGTCATGCAGCTCAGTAAATCATTTTTGAATGGGATGCTGGGTGTCGGCTATAATAGTTCAGGAGTAGACTTAAAAATCGCAGCCTTAAGTCTCGTGACAGTTCTATTTACTTTTTATGTGACAAGGCATAAAGTGGACGCAATCAGGCAATATGGAGTTTTAATCGCTCTTATGTTTGGGTGGGCACTATTTGCACTATTTGGTGCGGCCAAACCAATTACATCTTCTCACCAGTCAATGATTTCTTTACCGAAAATGTTTGTATTTGGGGAACCTCATTTTGATTTTGGTATGATTATGACATCAATATTTGTCACATTGCTGTTATTAACGAACATGATTGCTAGTGTACGCGTTGTTGAAAATTTAATGAAATCTCTCGGAATTATCCAAACTAAAGTCAGCTTAAAAAAAGGCGGCTTTGTTACCGGAGTCAATCAGCTGATCGGCGGAGTGTTCAGTGCCATTGGACCTGTCCCAATTTCAGGTGCAGCAGGATTTATTGCCACAACCCGTATTACCTCAAGACTGCCGTTTATTTTAGGTGCTGTCTTAATTATAGGTTTTAGCTTATTTCCTAGCATTATGAATATATTTTCATCTTTACCTGTTCCTGTGGGATATTCTGTTACCTTCGTTGTCTTTGCGAGTATGATCGGAATGGCTTTTTCGGACTTCGATAAAGAAGCAGATTCAGCTAGAGTAAGGAGTGTGATCGGTGTCTCTTTATTATGTGGTGTGGGTGTGATGTTCGTACCTTCCGAAGCGTTTAAAGGTATTTCACCGATTGTGACTTCATTATTAAGTAATGGACTGATATTTGGAACCATTGTAGCGATAATGACTGATCAGTGGTTATTATTTATTTCTAAAAAGCGTGTCTCGCGATGAGCATATTTACTTGTTTATAGGCAATTATTAAATTTATTTCAACTAAAAATAGTTTATTAATATTTCTTACGACGCAATTTCTGTTATGCTAAATAGGGAAAACTTAAGCTAAAATGATATTTAGAGAATAAACTTACGTTAAAAAACTTACATGAACTTTAAAAAAACTTGATTGTAACGATTGAAAAACTTACCTAAAGGAGCTGTTTAGCATGACCATTGAAAATCCAACCCGGTCTGAAATGGGTGCTATGTTAAAAAAAGCTAAACGAATTGCTGTTATCGGATTATCTGATAAACCAGACAGAACCTCTTACATGGTCTCTGAAGCCATGCAAAAGAGCGGATATGAAATTATTCCAGTAAATCCAAGCGTGGAGGAAGTACTAGGGGTAAAGGCCGTTTCATCGCTTAAAGAAATTGATGGACATATTGATATTGTAAATGTATTCAGGCGATCGGAGTTCCTTCCCGAAATTGCCAGAGAGTTTGCTGAGATTGACGCTGATATCTTTTGGGCACAGCTCGGTGTGGTTAATGAGGAAGCATATGAATACCTGAAGGACAAAGGTTATACAGTCATCATGGATCGTTGTATTAAAGTCGAACATGCCCTTACGAAGTAAGACTTGAGAAGGAGCGGGCCGCCGCTCCTTTTTTTCGCCTAATAAATGACCGATAGCTAAAGGTACATAACCTAATTACGGATCTCGAATAAAAGGAACGTTTGTTCTTTTGTGCAAAATTCATTATACTTATAATATAAAAGAGAAATAAATGATAGCAGAGAACATCTGCAATTCACTAGACACATGATTTTCAGTCAATTCACACAGATGATTTGGCCCGGAAATTGCGGAAGAGTATGAAAGGGGAATTTCTGTGGCAAAAAATAGTAAAGAGTTTGCGTACGATGAAGATGCCATACAGGTATTAGAAGGACTCGAGGCTGTAAGAAAGCGCCCGGGTATGTATATTGGAAGCACAGATGCGAGAGGACTCCACCATTTAGTATATGAAATTGTCGATAATGCCGTGGATGAAGCACTTGCGGGACACGGAGATCAAATTATCGTAAAAATACATAAAGATAACAGCATTAGTGTCACGGACAAAGGACGCGGAATGCCAACAGGGATGCATAAGCTTGGCAAGCCGACACCTGAAGTAATTCTTACCATTCTTCATGCTGGCGGTAAATTTGGTCAAGGCGGATATAAAACAAGCGGGGGACTGCATGGAGTAGGGGCTTCTGTTGTTAATGCGCTTTCTGAATGGCTGGTTGTGAAAATTAAACGTGATGGTTTTGTTTATGAACAACGTTTTATTAATGGAGGAAAGCCGGAAACTACACTTGAGAAGGTCGGGAAAACGAACCAATCGGGAACCCTGATTCATTTCAAGCCTGATCCGACTATCTTTTCTGTGACGAGTTATAACTATGACACCTTATCTGAACGATTACGTGAATCTGCGTTTTTGTTAAAAGGCTTTAAAATTGAATTAATCGATGAACGTCATGATAAACAAGATATTTTTTATTATGAAAATGGAATTGAAGCATTTGTTGAGTATTTGAATGAAGAAAAAGATACCCTTCATAGTATCGTTAGTTTAGAGGGCAATCAGAATGGCATAGAATTAGATTTTGCGTTTCAATTTAATGACGGTTACTCAGAAAATATTTTAAGCTTTGTTAATAATGTTCGGACAAAAGATGGCGGTACGCATGAAATCGGTGCGAAAACAGCTCTGACTCGTGCTTTCAATGACTATGCGAGAAAAAGCGGTATGTTAAAAGAAAAAGATAAGAATCTTGAAGGTACAGATATCCGGGAGGGCCTCTCAGCGATTATCTCCGTTCGAATTCCAGAAGAATTGCTGCAATTTGAAGGACAAACAAAAAGCAAACTGGGCTCAAGTGAAGCACGATCAGCAGTTGATTCAATTGTGTCCGAGCATTTGGCTTATTTCTTTGAGGAAGACCCGAATACGAGTACACTCTTGGTTAAAAAATCTGTCAAAGCTTTTCAGGCTCGTGAAGCAGCAAGAAAAGCACGGGAAGACGCTAGAAGCGGGAAAAAGCGGAAGAAATCAGATACCATGCTGTCTGGTAAATTAACACCAGCACAATCGAAAAATCCTGACAAAAATGAACTTTATCTTGTAGAAGGAGACTCTGCAGGAGGTTCAGCTAAACAAGGGAGAGACAGGAGATTTCAAGCAGTCCTGCCGCTTCGTGGAAAGGTCTTAAATACAGAAAAGGCTAAGCTGCAGGATATCATGAAGAATGAAGAAATCAACACGATTATTCATGCCATTGGTGCTGGCGTGGGACCTGAATTTACTGTGGCAGATACAAACTACGACAAAATTGTCATCATGACTGATGCAGATACAGATGGAGCTCATATCCAAGTATTGCTCTTGACATTCTTTTATAAGTACATGAGACCATTGTTTGAAGCAGGAAAGATTTTTATCGCGTTGCCTCCTCTTTATAAAGTTAGTAAAGGAAACGGAAAAAAAGCGGTACTCGAATATGCCTGGAACGATGAAGAATTGCAAGGTGCCATTGATAAAGTTGGGAAAGGCTATATGATCCAACGGTATAAAGGTCTTGGAGAAATGAATGCAGATCAGCTTTGGGATACTACGATGAATCCAGAGACTAGAACCTTAATTCGAGTGAAATTAGAAGATGTTGCCCGAGCGGAAAGAAGGATTACGACCTTAATGGGAGATAAAGTAGAACCACGACGTAAATGGATTGAATCAAATGTTAAATTTGGTCTCGAAGAAGAATCGAATATTTTAGATAATGAAAATATATCGGTAGCAGAGGAGGGCAAATAATGGCCAGTGAAGAGGTATATAGGGATTTGCCCCTAGAAGAGGTAATCGGAGATCGTTTTGGACGTTATAGTAAGTATATTATTCAAGACCGTGCGCTGCCGGATGCTAGAGATGGCTTGAAGCCGGTACAGCGTCGTATTTTATACGCTATGCATGTAGAAGGAAATACTCATGAGAAGGCTTACCGGAAATCTGCCAAAACCGTGGGTAATGTTATTGGTAATTATCACCCCCATGGTGATTCTTCTGTGTACGAAGCGATGGTACGGATGAGTCAAGACTGGAAACTGCGAAAAGAATTAATTCAAATGCATGGAAACAATGGTAGTATTGACGGCGATCCTCCAGCAGCAATGAGATATACAGAGGCACGTCTTTCAGCTATCGCTTCTGAATTACTCCGAGATATTGATAAACGGACAGTAGAGTTTGTATCCAACTTTGATGATACTTCCGTAGAACCTATCGTTCTGCCTGCGATGTTCCCGACGCTGCTTGCCAATGGCTCAACCGGTATTTCAGCGGGGTATGCAACTGAAATCCCTCCGCATCAATTGGGCGAGGTTATTGATGCAGCAATCATGCGAATCGATAAACCGGACGCCAGTGTAGATGAATTGATGACCGTCATTAAGGGACCTGATTTCCCGACTGGAGGGATTATCCAAGGGGTAGAAGGAATTAAAAAAGCTTATGAAACCGGTAAAGGAAAAATTATCATTCGGTCTAAGGCTGAAATTGAAGACATTCGCGGCGGTAAACAGCAGATAGTCATTACCGAAATACCTTATGAAGTGAATAAAGCTAATTTAGTCAAGAAGATGGACGAGTTTAGACTGGATCGTAAGGTTGAGGGAATGAATGAAGTCCGTGATGAAACGGATCGTACCGGATTGAGAATTGTCATTGAGCTTAAAAAAGACGCCAATGCAAACGGTGTTTTAAATTATTTATATAAAAACTCTGATTTGCAAGTTGCCTATAACTTTAATATGGTGGCTATTTATAAAAAGCACCCAACTTTAATGAGCCTGCCTATGTTGTTGGATGCGTATATTAACCATCGTAAAGAAGTTATTAGTAACCGTTCACGTTATGAATTACAAAAAGCACATGATCGTGCGCATATTGTAGATGGTCTAATTAAAGCGCTGTCCATTCTCGACGAAGTTATTTCTATCATCCGTTCGTCTAAGGATAAGCGAGATGCAAAAAATAACTTGATGGAAAAATTTGATTTCAGCGAGCCTCAATCTGAAGCGATTGTTTCTTTACAATTATATAGACTGACCAATACTGATATCACGGCCTTGCAAGCGGAAGGTGCGGAGCTTAAACAAAAAATTGAAGAGCTCTCAAAAATTCTTGATAGCGAAAAGCTTTTACAACAAGTCATTAAAAAGGAACTAAGATCTGTTAAAAAAGGATTTAATGATACACGCAGATCCAAAATAGAAGATAAAATAGAAGAACTGAAAATTAATCTTGAAGTGCTGATAGCGAGTGAAGATGTAATTGTGACAGTCACAAAGCAGGGGTATGTGAAACGAACCTCACTCCGTTCCTATACTGCATCCGGAGGTCTTGACTTTGGGATGAAAGACACGGATAGAATGCTTCAAAAGATAGATGCAAATACAACGGATGTTCTTTTGTTGTTTACGAATAAAGGGAACTTCCTCTATTGTCCCGTCCATCAGCTCCCAGATGTCCGTTGGAAGGAAACAGGGCAGCATATTGCCAATATCATTCCGATTGATCGTGATGAACAGATCTTAAAGGTTATCCCAATTAAAGACTTTGAACAGCCGCAGTATTTGCTGTTTATTACGAAGAATGGGATGGTCAAAAAAACAGACTTAATTTGTTATAAGGCTCAACGTCATTCTAAGCCGCTTGTAGCCGTTAATTTAAAAGGCGATGACGAACTAATTGATGTTCACTTAACCGATGGAACAGCAGATATATTCTTGGCTACTCACTTTGGGTACTCGCTCTGGTTTGATGAAGAAGAAATTACCCCAGTAGGTATTCGTGCTGCAGGGGTTAAAGGAATTAATCTAAAAGAAGATGACTTTGTTGCGGGTGGTAAAGTCATTAGTAAACAAACTGCTGGCACCATCTTTATTGCTACGCAGCGAGGTGCAGTGAAAAAAATGAAGCTTTCTGAATTTGAAAAAGCTTCGCGGGCGAAACGTGGAGTTCTGCTTCTTCGGGAGCTTAAATCGCATCCGCATCGCGTGGTTGGGCTGGACATTGTTATTCAAAGTGATTCGGTATTCCTGTTAACCGATAAACAGTATGTCGAAAACATTCACATTAGCAGCCTGCGCCCGGCAGACCGATATTCAAACGGTTCATTTATTATTGATGAAACAGAAAATGGTAAAGTTTGTGAATTGTGGAAAGTCAGTGTTGAAGAGAATTAATAGCTCGAGCCCGGCCGAATGGATTCCATTCTGGCCGGGTTTTTTTTGCGTGAAATGAAATTTTCCTTTTAACCCATCTTTTCAAATATTTTCATGATTGTTGGAAATAATAACAAACAGTTAAATGGGAAGGGATGAGTACAAGTGGATGATTTGGTTATAGCAAGGTCATTATTTGGCACGACGATGGGCTTTCACATAATTTTTGCTACCCTTGGTGTTGGATTACCATTGATGATGATTATTGCCGAATTGATGTATCAAAAAACGAAGGACTATCATTACGTCATTATGGCCAAGCGCTGGACGAAGACTTTTGCCATTTTGCTTGGCGTAGGGATTCCAACGGGTACAATTGCCGGCACGCAGTTGTCCTTGTTATGGCCTGGTTTTATGGAGGTCATCGGAAAAGTAATGGTTCTCCCGTTTCAAATTGAGATTTATGCGTTCTTTTTAGAAGCACTGTTTATGTCTATTTATGTCTATGCAGCTGAAAGACTACCACCTTGGGCTCGTACGCTCAGTTTAGTATTAGTGGCGTTTGGAGCGATGGCCTCGGCTGTATTAATTTCAAATGTTCATTCCTTTGAAGGAACCCCTGCAGGGTTTAAGATGGAAAATGGTGTGATTTCAGATGTGCAGCCGTGGGTGGCCTTCTTCAATCCGAGTTTTATCGTAACCGCTATTCATGTTGTATTGACGGCGTATACAACAGGGGCATTTGTTATTGCTGCAGTGGCTGCCTTTAAAATGCTGAGAATAGGTCCTAAAAGTGTAGACTACTTATTTCATAAAAAAGCGTTGAAGATTTGTGTTATTACTGGAGGTATTTTCGCTTTATTTACAGCACTGAATGGACATGTCGTTACGCAAAAACTTCATGAATACCAGCCGGAAAAGCTTGCGGCTGCAGAAGGACTCTTTGAAACGCAGACCCATGCACCACTCACTATGCTTGGGTATACGGACCGAGAAACACAGGAAGTGAAATATGGAATTGAGATACCTTGGGCTCTCAGCTTTTTGTCAGGGAACAGTTTTGATACCGAAGTGATTGGTTTAAATGATTTTCCTGAGGAAGAATGGCCGCCGCTATTTGTTCATACGTTGTTTAATTTCATGGTAATAACGGGCAGTATGCTGATCGTCATTGCCTTGTTTATTTATCTTTGGAACTTCCGTAGAAAACGAGAAATTCCTAAGTGGATGCTGGTGATTCTTGTTTTGTCAGGTCCAATGGCCATGATGTCTATCGAAGCAGGCTGGATATTTGCTTGTACTGGTCGTCAGCCGTGGACCATCTATCGTATGTTATCTACAGCAGATTCTGTTACCACTTCGACCAATCTTGGACCCTTATTTGCATCGTTTGCCGTTGTCTATGCGATTCTTGGCATAGCCGTTGTATCCGTCCTGCTTTATTATTTCAAACGAAATACTATACAGGATGATATCTATCGAGCTGAGCAAAAAGGTCTCCCATTATATGGATCAAACTCATAAAAAGGGGGAACGAACATGACTGATACTATACTCGCAATTACCACGCTCTGGTTATTTGTGTTTTTCTACTCTATTTTGGGAACTATGGACTTCGGAGCGGGGTTTTGGTCCTTTCTCTACTTTAATAAAGAGAAAACAAAGGTGACAAATGTTGCGAATCGTTATCTTTCGCCTACATGGGAAGTTACGAATACGTTCATTGTCCTTTTGGTGATTAGTTTATATGCACTGTTTCCAGGTGCGGCTTATACGCTGGGTACGGTTTTATTAATTCCAGGAAGTCTTATTCTTTTGCTGCTTGCCATTCGAAGCGCATTTTTAGTCTTTTCGCATATTGCAACAAAATACAGCAAAGTTTTAACCTATATCTCTGGGATAACAGGTATCATCATTCCTGCGCTTTTAATAAGCGTTTTACCGATCTCTCATGGGAATTTTGTAGAGGGAGAGAAGGGACAGGAAGTATTGAACCTGTCTGCTCTGTTTACAAGTCCCCATGAATATGCCTTTGTTGGTTTTGGGGTATTCAGTACATTATTTCTATCCGCCCTGCTGCTTTCCGATTACTCAAAAGAATCAAATGAAGTAGAGGCCTTTAAAATTTATCGAAAAAACGCCATGATTACAGGTCCAATATCGTTAGTCTTTGCATTTTTGGTCATGTGGACCATGAAAAGCGAGGCTCCATGGTTGTATGAAAATATGATGGAGCATTCCTGGATGCTGCTGCTATCGGTCCTGTTTTTTGTCATAGGTGGAATTGGACTTTATCTGCCGTATTTCTCTAAAAGAGATGTTAAAGGAATGCCTAGGCTAGCGGTTATTGCGATTGTTATCCAATATTTTATTGCGAGCTTTGCATATGGAAGAGCACATCTTCCGTATATTGTTTATCCAATTGTTACACTGGAGAATAGCTTTACAGATCCAGCAACATTTCGTGCTGTGTTTATCGTAATTATTATTTGCAGCGCCATCTTGCTTCCAGGCTTTTACTTGTTTTGGCGTTTGTTTATGAAGGATAAGCGATATTTATCGCAACAAAAGCAGGAAAGTAAAAAATAGGGAGTAGGTGGGGGGTGATGAACAAAAAAGCTGAGATTTTCAAATACCTGGTTTTTATTGTAGCTGTTCTGTTTGCCTGCCAAGCAGTAGCTGCTCAGGGGAAAAGCAGTCAAGATGAAAAGATTCTTTATCATGAAAAAAAAGAGCTTACCGGTGATAAAAAGAAAGATGCCATTATTGTAAAAGGAATTCAATATGAAAATGGTAGTGATTTTTACAAAGAAATTATTTTAATGGTTACTAGTAAAGGCGTACTCAGAGAGGTTCCTCTCAGCAGCGGCTGCTCCCCAACCGTATCCTTTGCGGATCTTAATCATGATGGAGTGAAGGATGTCCTCGTTACGGTTCCAGCTTTCAACCATGAGGAGGGTGACTCCACTCCAATAGAAGCTTTTGCCTTTACATTCAAAGATGATAAGCTTCTTGATTTGTCAGTTCCACCAGCTGTACAAGTTACTTCTCAGTATTTAAATGACTATAAGGCTGTTTTGAAGGTGGATAACCACAAACCCATTGTACTTGATGTAAAGAACCGTCGGAAAGAGTATGAGGAGCTCGGCCTGTATCAGGAAGGAATTCTTAATGAAGAAACGGAGCTGATGATTGATTCTTATTATTCATTAAAAACGTATCAAATCCTTGGAAGAGGAAAAAACTTGGAAGGCAGACAAAGAATAAATGGTATTCATCAACAAGATAGCTTGGCTGACCTTGTTTCTAAATGGCATTACGAGAAGGATGGTTGGAGATTAGTGGATGTTAAAATAAAACCTGTTCAAATGAAAAAAAAGTAGCAAATACTGGGCGCTATTCATAGGATATGGCAAGTAAGCAGAAAGTAGAGGAGAGGTACTTGCCATGTCGATATTAGATTTGGAAAAGTTAGTGATTACCTATATGCCGCCTGTAACCTTTTCTCATCCGGCAGAGGGCAGGAAATACACAGTTACTCATGATGATCAAAGTGGAATCATTACAGTGGCAATAGGGTGTCATTATGACCAATCTCAAATTAATCCGACGATGAGAGATGAAGTGTTGGCTGAGTGGAAACCTGATCGGGGACAATACATTCTTTTGGTAACTGTTCATGTCAGCGATGGGGAATTTGATGCAAATCATGCGAAAATCCGTTATATGATTTTTCAGCGGGAACTTCCGCTTGCCCTCCAAGCTATTATGCATGCTGATATCCCATTTTTAGGATACTACCCGTGGCTCTTGGATAGTCCGATCTATGTAGAATTCACCTCTATCTATCCTGAATCTAATCAAACCCTTGACTATGGTACCCCTAGGCAATATTTATAGCGGCACTAATAGCACTCTAATTAAGCATATATAGAGTGCTATTTATATGGTTTGAAAAATTCAGAATTGACAACATATTTATAATTAGATAAAATCAACTTGTGTTTCCAATAAAAGTAATGTAAGTGGTTTATTTACAGTGTGAAAGGAGCTGGGGTCATACGGATCTGAAAAATCGGATTATTGATACCTCTTTACAGCTTTTCGAAAAACATGGTTTTCATGGCGTCTCTGTTAATCAAATTGTCCAAGAAAGCGGTACAAGCAAAGGCGGATTTTATCACCATTTTCATTCCAAGGATGAATTGCTTTTTGTGATTCATGATTATTTTATTTCCTACGTTTTAAATAAGGCAACAGAAGCCATTTCAACTAGTACTCACCCCACAGAAAAAATGCAGAAAATGATTACTTCATTTGTCAAAGTGTTTGACCTCTATAAACCTCATATATCAGTATTTTATCAAGAAAGTGGTTATCTAAAACCGTTATATGCACGTTCAATTAAGGAAAAAAGAGAAAAGTACAAAACGCTCTTATTTACTTTAATTGAGGAAGGCGTAGCTGCCGGAGAGTTTCGTCCTGAACTAGACCGTACGATTATCGGGATGTCTATCTTGGGAATGGTGAATTGGTCGTATAAATGGTACAAACGGGAAGGCGAAAAATCAATTGAAGAAATTGCTGAGATTTATGTTGACTTCATTCTTCTGGGACTCCTAACACCAGAAGCTAAACAAAATCCCCGCTATGCAAGATATTTTTTAAGTAATAAAGCGCTTACATAAAGACTTGACCGACCAACTAGTCGGTCTCAATAAAAAGATGGAGGTTCACTATGAATTTTGAGTTAACAAAGGAACAGCTGATGATAAAAGAAATGACTCGAGGGTTCGCAGAGAAAGAGATTAAGCCGATTGCGATTGAACTAGACCGTGAATCTAAGTTTCCTGAAGAAGTTTTCAAGAAAATGGGGGAGTTAGGTCTGCTAGGAATTCCATTTCCTGAAACATATGGCGGTTCAGGAGGAGATACCATTTCCTATGCGATTGCCGTAGAGGAAATTGGTAAAGCATGCGGTGGTACTGGGTTAAGCTATGCTGCAGCGGTATCACTGGGCTCAAGTCCTATCTATTATTTCGGTACTGAAGAGCAAAAGCAAACGTATCTCGTTCCGCTGGCAAAAGGAGAAACGTTAGCGGCATTTGGACTAACGGAACCGAATGCAGGATCTGATGCAGGGGGAACTCGGACGCGGGCTGATCTTGAAGGAGATGAATACGTCATTACTGGCGAAAAGTGCTGGATTACGAATGCTGGGTATTCAAGGACGATTACCGTTACAGCCGTAACAGGGAAAGACAGCCGCGGTAAGAATATTATTTCAGCTTTCATTGTCCCGACTGACTCAAAAGGACTTTCAATCTCTAGTAATTACGACAAGATGGGGGTCAGGGCCTCAAATACATGTGAAATCATTTTGGATCACGTCAGAGTGCCAAAGGAAAATCTTCTTGGTGATGCAGAAGCCGGATTTAAACAATTTTTATATACGCTGGACGGCGGGAGAATTTCAATTGCAGCACTTGCTGTGGGTATTGCACAGGCAGCTTTTGAAAGATCGTTGGCTTTTGCAAAAGAACGTGTCCAATTCGGACAATCGATTTCTAAATTCCAAGCCATTCAATTTAAACTTGCTGATATGGCAATGGAAATCGAATTGGCAAGAAATATGGTATACAAAGCGGCTTGGTTGAAGGATCATAAAAAACCATTCACAAAGGAAAGTGCCTATGCCAAGCTTTTTGCATCAGAAATGGCTTTTAGGGCTAGTAACCAAGCCATTCAAATTCATGGAGGCTCAGGTTATATGCGTGAGTATGAAGTGGAGCGTTTTCTAAGAGATGCCAAGCTTCTTGAGATTGGTGAAGGAACTTCTGAGATTCAGAGATTAGTCATTGCTAGACAGCTAGGCTGTTAATCTTTCAGAGATTTTATTAATTTATGGGAGGTTTCTATGACGGAATTAGTGAACAGTACTGTCGGAAAGCTGCTCGAAACAACTGCAACGGTTTATGGAGAAAGGGAAGCAGTTGTTTACCCAGAATTAAATTTGCGCTATACGTATAAAGAATTTGAGAAACTTTGTCGTGATGCTGCTAAAGGATTCATGTCACTCGGAATCGATAAGGGAGAGCATGTGGCAATCTGGGCATCCAATAAGCCGGAGTGGCTGATCAGTCAATTTGCCACTGCGAAAATGGGAGCGGTACTTGTCACAGTCAATACGAGTTACCGGACTAATGAGCTTGAGTATCTCCTCAGTCAATCAGATGCCTCAACCATCATCTTAATGGATCATTTTAAGGACCATTCCTTTATTGATACGTTATATGAAATCGTACCGGAATTAACCGACGCCGCCCCAGGGCAGTTGAAATCTAGCAAGCTGCCGCATTTAAGAAATATCATTGTCCTTGGAGATTCAACATATCCGGGTACAGTTTCTTGGAAGGAGTTGCTTGCAGCTAAGGATCAAGTAACAGATGAACAACTAGATTTTCGGATGCAACAATTACATCATCAGGATGTAATTAATATGCAATATACCTCTGGAACAACTGGTTTTCCTAAAGGGGTCATGCTGACTCATTCCAACTTGGTTAATAACGGTGTAAATATTGCAGCCTGTATGAAGCTATCAAACAATGACCGGCTGTGTATTCCAGTTCCGTTTTTTCATTGCTTTGGTTGTGTACTGGCAAATATGGCATGTGTATCAGTCGGAGCCGCAATGGTTCCGTTAGAAGAGTTCAACCCGAGAAAGGTGCTGAACACGGTAGAACAAGAAAAATGTACCGCCCTCCATGGTGTACCTACTATGTTCATCGCGGAGCTAAATGTAGATGATTTCCCTCAGTATAATCTAACAAGCTTGCGAACGGGAATCATGGCTGGTTCCAATTGCCCGATAGAAGTGATGAAAAACGTTGTAGAGAAAATGGGAATCTCTGAAATTACGATTACCTATGGTCAAACGGAAGCCTCGCCTGGTATTACGATGACACGGACAAATGATCCTATTGAACTTAGGGTTTCCTCTGTTGGGCGAGCCTTGCCCAATGTAGAAGTGAAAATTGTTAACCCGGGCACAGGGGAAGAAGTACCCTTTGGCAGCCAAGGAGAGCTTTGTACCCGAGGATATCATGTGATGAAGGGATATTATAAAAATCCCGAAGCAACAAGGGAGGCCATCGATACGGGAAATTGGCTGCATACAGGTGATCTCGCCGTGATGGACGAAAATGGTTACTGTAAAATCACCGGACGCCTGAAGGATTTAATCATACGAGCCGGAGAGAACATTTATCCAAGAGAAATAGAAGAATTTCTATACCAGCACCCGGAAGTTAATGATGTCCAGGTAATTGGTGTTCCAGATGTAAAATACGGTGAAGAGGTCATGGCCTGGATTATTCCTAAACCTGGTGCTCAAGTTTCAGAACAGGATATTCGTGAATACTGTACAGGGAAAATCTCCCGCCATAAAATTCCACGGTACTTTCAATTTACCGAGGATTATCCGATGACAGCATCTGGAAAAATCCAGAAATATAAATTAAGAGAACAGTCGCTAGACTTACTCCGGACATCCAGATAAGGAGGAAATGTAATGGTTACTAAACTATTGATTGCAAATCGGGGTGAAATTGCTGCTCGAATTATTCGCACATGTAAAAAGATGAACATCCCCTGTGTGGCAGTTTATTCAGAAGCAGATCAAAACGCCCCATATGTTTCGATGGCTGATGAAGCATACTTGCTCGGCGGACCAAAGGTAAATGAGAGTTATTTACATGTAGAAAAAATTTTAGAAATTGCCAAAAAAGCAAATTGTGACAGTATTCATCCAGGGTATGGATTTTTGAGCGAAAATGCGGATTTTGCCAGAAGCTGTGCTCGGGCGGGTCTTACTTTTATCGGACCAAACCCGGATATAATTGAAAAAATGGGAAACAAGGTTGAAGCTAGAAAACTGATGGAGGCCGCTGGTTTGCCGCTTGTGAAAGGCTTGTCTCGTCCCCTAATTAATCTCGAGGATGCTAGTAAGTCAGCAGCTGAAATCGGGTATCCTGTCATGCTTAAGGCTGCGGCGGGCGGGGGAGGCATTGGTATGCAGGCTGTCTGGAATGAGGAAGAGCTGATTGCTGCATTTTCTGGGAACCAGAAACGTGCTGAAATGTTTTTTGGCAATGGGGATATGTTCATAGAAAAACTAATTGAAAAACCAAGGCATATTGAAATTCAAATCCTTGCTGACCAATTTGGAGAGGCTGTTTATTTATGGGAACGCGAGTGTTCCATCCAAAGACGTAATCAGAAAGTCGTTGAGGAAGCACCATCTCCTTTTCTTGATGAAGATACGAGAATCAACATGGGGCAGTCTGCTGTTCGTGCCATAAAAGAAATCGGTTATCAAAACGCGGGAACAATTGAATTCCTAGTTGATGAACAACAACAATTTTATTTTTTAGAAATGAATACAAGGCTTCAAGTAGAGCACCCCATTACGGAGGAGATTACTGGTCTTGATTTGGTTGAACTACAAATTAGAGTTGCTTCGGGTGAAAAGTTAACGCTTACACAAGCTGATATTAAACGAGAGGGGCATGCCATAGAAGTTCGCATATATGCAGAAGATCCGGTCACTTTTTTCCCGTCGCCCGGGACCATTACCTCTTTGATCCTGCCTGAAAATGAGTATATCCGTCATGAACTTGGTGTTCATGGAGCATCTATCGTGTCGCCTTACTATGATCCAATGATTGCCAAGATGATTGTTAAAGGCGATACACGAAATGAAGCGATTGATAACCTGAGTTCCGCACTAGAAGAGTATCAGATAAACGGGATTAAGACTAATATTCCGCTGCTGCAAGACATTAGTAAGCACCCCGCTTTTCGTGAGGGAGATACGACAACAGATTTTATCGATAAACATCTAAAAAAATTGAACAGCAAATAGGAGGCGGTAAGGATGGAAGAAATGAAAGCAAGTATGGCAGGTAGTGTATGGAAAATCAATGTATCGGTTGGTGATGAGGTTGTCGAAGGCCAAGATGTTGTCATCCTTGAATCAATGAAGATGGAAATTCCTATTTCAGCAGTGGGAAATGGAGTAGTAACAGCACTAAAAGTTAAGGAAGGCGACTTCGTTAACGAAGGGGACATATTGGTCATTATTGAATAAGGAGGGGATGCAATGAGAAAACAAAAAATACAGATAAAAGAAGTCGGCCCCCGCGATGGCCTGCAAAATGAAGATAAAATCATTGAAACGGCAGATAAAATTGAATGGATTGACCGCCTGTCTAATACGGGATTAACCTATATTGAAATAACATCGTTTGTTCATCCTAAATGGATTCCACAACTGAGTGATGCACGTGAAGTGGCAAAAGCCATCAAACGGTATCAAGGAATTACGTATGCAGCACTGGTGCCCAATATGAAAGGGTTAGTTACTGCGTTAGAAGCAGATATTGATGAAGTATCCGTGTTCATGTCAGCAAGTGAATCGCATAATCAAGCAAATATTAATAAATCCATCGTCGACACGTATCCAATTTTAGAAGAGGTTGTTCAAGGGGCCCTTCAAGGCGGTAAAACGGCTCGAGGCTATATATCTACTGCTTTTGGTTGTCCGTATGAAGGGGAAGTTCCGGTTGAACAGGTTTTTCGAATCTGTGACAAACTGCTTGAAATGGGCGTTCGTGAAGTATCGCTTGGCGACACGATTGGTGCGGCCTCACCGAATCAAATAGAAGACTTTCTGGAATTGGCGCTTAAACGCTACAAATCCACCAATCTAGCTCTGCACTTTCATGATACGCGGGGAATGGCACTCGCCAATGTTCTTGCTGCTCTTGATTACGGAATTGAGACCTTTGATGCAGCACTTGGAGGCCTTGGCGGCTGTCCGTATGCACCGGGAGCAAGTGGGAATGCTGCAACTGAAGACCTGGTTCAAATGTTGAATCAAATGAATATTAACACTGGAATCGATATCCAAAAATTATTGCAAGCTGGTGTATTTATGAGGGATAAACTACAAAAAAATCTACCTAGCCACATGCTTGCTGCCTATACTGCACAAATCAATGAAAACTAAGCCAATATGGGAGGCGAAAGGGTGTTCAATATAATTGAGCTTGAAATTGTCGAGAACGTCGGAATATTGACACTGAATCGTCCAGAAGCGGCTAATGCCTTATCGCTTACTATGCTAAATAGACTAAATGAAACGTTGGAAGAGATTGATAATCTTCAACTGCGCTGTCTAATCATCACTGGCGCTGGTGGACGGGTTTTCTGTGCTGGAGCTGACTTAAAAGAGCGTGCAGGAATGAATGAAATAGAAGTAAAACAAACGGTCTCTCTCATCAGTAAAACGATGACAGCCATTGAACAATTTCCAATGCCGGTGATTGCTGCAATGAATGGTGCAGCTTTTGGCGGAGGCTTGGAACTTGCTCTTGCCTGTGATATCCGTTTGGCAGGAGAGGACTGTAGAATGGGGTTAACAGAAACGTCGCTTGGAATTATCCCTGGGGGCGGCGGTACGCAAAGATTACCTAGAATTGCGGGTGCTGCTGCAGCAAAGGAACTGATCTTTACAGCAAGAAAAATTACGGCTAAGGAGGCTTTGACACTAGGTATCCTTAATAAAGTAGTGCCGTCTGATCAACTTCAACAAACCGCCTTGAATCTAGCGAAAGAAATTGCCCAAAATGCCCCGCTTGCTTTAAAAGCAGCAAAACAAGCTATAAACAGTGGGCTGCAAAGTGATATCACATCAGGATTACAAATGGAAGCAGCATCCTATGAACAGACGATTGCAAGCTATGATCGTACAGAAGGATTACTGGCATTCAGCGAAAAGCGAAAGCCGATTTTTGAGGGCAGATAAATCGAGGAGGAATGCATCATGGCCATTAGTGAAATGAAGACGACCGTCGAAAAGATAAAAAAAGGCGGCGCGGAAAAATATCATCAAAGTAATGCTGAAAAAGGAAAATTATTTGTTAGAGACAGGCTGCAGTTATTATTTGATGAGGGATTGGATATCGAAGATGCTTTCTTTGCTAATTGTTTAAGCAATGGTTTGCCAGCTGACGGAGTAGTCACAGGTGTGGGAACCATAAACGGACAAAGAGTTTGTGTGATGGCCAATGATTCAACAGTAAAAGCGGGATCTTGGGGAGCTAAGACCGTAGAAAAAATCATCCGTATCCAGGAAACGGCTGAAAAACTTCAACTTCCATTGCTTTACCTGGTTGACTCCGCCGGAGCTCGAATTACCGATCAAGTGGAAATGTTCCCAGGACGTCGAGGGGCAGGGCGTATTTTTTATAATCAAGTGAAATTATCGGGTCAAGTCCCGCAAATTTGCTTGTTATTTGGTCCCTCAGCTGCTGGCGGTGCTTACATACCGGCGTTTTGTGACATTGTTGTTATGGTAGAAGGCAATGCCTCTATGTACCTTGGCTCACCTCGTATGGCCGAAATGGTCATTGGTGAAAAAGTCAGTGAAGAAGAGATGGGCGGCGCTAAGATGCATTGTTCGGTTTCTGGATGCGGCGATGTACTTGCTAAAACGGAAGAAGAAGCGATTAGTTTTGCCCGGCGCTATTTATCCTATTTTCCTGCCAATTATCAGCAAAAGCCGATTTGTAAGGAGCCACGTCAGCCTGAAAAGCCGGAGTCGTCAATCGCTGGTTTAATCCCTGCTAATCAAAATGCTGCATTTAATATGAAAGATCTCCTAGCCTGTTTAATTGATGAAGGCAGCTTTTGTGAAATTAAAGAATTGTTCGCAGCAGAACTGATTACGGGTTTGGCACGATTGAACGGGCAATCGATTGGAATTATAGCCAATCAGCCTAGGGTAAAAGGGGGAACACTTTTCCATGATTCTGCCGACAAGGCGGCTAAATTCATTCAGCTTTGTGATGCCTTCCATATACCATTGCTGTTTTTAGCTGATATTCCTGGTTTTATGATTGGGACAAAGGTTGAACAAGCTGGAATTATCCGCCATGGGGCAAAAATGATATCAGCGGTAAGTGAAGCAACTGTTCCCAAGATATCAGTAGTTGTTCGTAAAGCATATGGAGCCGGACTTTATGCCATGGCAGGACCAGCATTTGAACCGGATTGCTGCCTTGCATTGCCTACTGCATCCATTGCAGTTATGGGACCAGAGGCTGCTGTAAATGCTGTGTATGCAAAGAAAATCCAAGAGCTGCCTGTGGAAGAACGAGCTTCGTTCATTGAACTTAAACGTAATGAATACAAAGAAGACATAGACATTTATCGTTTAGCGTCGGAAATGGTGATTGATGGGATTGTTCAACCAGAGGACCTGCGTCAAGAGTTAATCACTCGTTTTGCCGCTTATGGATCCAAAGAACTAAGGTTTACACATCGCAAGCATGGTGTAAATCCAGTCTGAATAGTATCAAAAAAGTCCGGTCATAGAACCGGACTTTTTTGACCCCTTTACGGCGTAGTAGAATCACTCCAATAAGGATAGGATAGTTATTAATAGATTAATGAAGCTAAATGGTTTCCAAGTAATCGTAATAAAGGTACAATGTGAGGAGATTAATCTAGTCGAAATGATACCGAAATTACCGATAATTGTTAAATTACGGTCCGCAAATGGGTAGCAGCTTCTTTGGGAGGATACTTTTTTATGTCAACGAATTACATAGACGACAGCTTAGGATTACACACAGATCTTTATCAAATCAACATGGCCCAAACGTATTGGGAGGATAACATCCACCAAAAAAATGCGGTGTTTGAGGTGTTTTTTAGAAAACTTCCTTTTCACAGCGGCTATGCCGTTTTTGCTGGACTCGAAAAAATTATTCAGTATATTGAGAATTTTTCATTCTCAGAAAGTGATATTGAGTATTTACGAAAGGAGTTAGGGTTTAAAGAGGAATTTTTAAACTTCCTTCGTGATTTAACCTTTACCGGAAATATCCGCTGTATGAAAGAAGGGGAATTGGTTTTCGCTAACGAACCTATACTTAGAGTGGAAGCACCACTGGCACAAGCACAGCTTATTGAAACGGCCCTTTTGAATATCATTAATTATCAAACACTGGTAGCTACAAAAGCATCAAGAATTAAACAAATCATAGGTGATGAATCTGCTCTGGAATTCGGATCGCGCCGCGCTCAGGAAATGGATGCAGCTATTTGGGGAGCACGTGCGGCCTTTGTTGCTGGTTTTGAGTCCACGAGTAATGTTCGGGCAGGGAAGCTATTCGGTATTCCTGTTTCAGGCACGCATTCTCATGCGATGATTCAGACATATAAAGACGAATACACAGCGTTCCATAAATATGCCAGTACTCACAAGGACTGCGTGTTTCTTGTTGATACTTATGATACACTGCGGTCGGGAATCCCGAATGCCATTCGGGTTGCGAAGGAACTGGGCGATAAGATTAATTTTATTGGAGTACGCCTTGATAGTGGAGACCTTGCTTATTTATCAAAAATTGCACGAGAAATGCTGGATAAGGCCGGCTTTACTCATGCAAAAGTGATTGCTTCAAATGATCTTGATGAGTACACGATTATCAATTTGAAACAACAGGGTGCCCGGATTGATGTATGGGGAATTGGTACGAAGCTTATTACTGCCTATGATCAGCCTGCACTTGGTGCCGTTTATAAAATGGTTTCAATTGAAGATGAAAAAGGGAATATGATTGATACCATCAAAATTTCTTCAAACCCAGAAAAGGTCAGTACACCAGGATTAAAAAGGGTATACCGCATTATAAATAAGATGAACGGACATTCAGAGGGTGATTACATTGCGATGGAAGATGAGTCGCCGCAGGATGAAGAGAAATTACGCCTGTTCCATCCGGTTCATACTTTTTTAAGTAAGTTTGTCACAGATTACGAAGCAGTTGATCTGCACGAAGATATCTATCAATCAGGAAAACGGATCTATCAACTTCCTGCAATCGAAGAAATCAGGGAATTTGCCAGCCGTAATTTAGAGCTGTTATGGCCAGAATATTTGAGAACCCTAAATCCTGAAGAATATCCAGTCGATTTAAGCCAAAAATGCTGGGATACGAAAATGCGAAATATTGATGAAGTTAAGTTGAATGTAGAAAGAGCACTTTTAAAGATATAGAAGTGTTACTAATACAGAAAAGAGGGTTTAGTATGCGTCCATTACAAAAAGAAATCGTAACAAAGCTGTTGGTACAGCCAACCATTGATCCCAAAGCAGAATTCAGAAAAAGTGTGGACTTTTTAAAAGACTATTTGAAGAAATATTCTTTTCTTAAAAGCCTAATTCTGGGCATATCTGGGGGTCAAGATTCAACACTAGCAGGCTATATGGCTCAAACGGCTGTTAATGAATTAAATGAAGAAACTGGCGGCGGCTATCAGTTTATTGCTGTAAGCTTGCCGTACGGAGTTCAAGCAGATGAAGCAGACCGCGCCTTGGCACTTAAGTTTATACAGCCAACTAAAACAGTGACGGTTAATATTAAGCCAAGTGTAGATGCTTCTGTAAATGCGGTTGAAGAAGCAACAGGAGAACAAATGTCGCATTTCCTCAAAGGAAATGTGAAAGCGCGTGAACGGATGAAGGTCCAATATGATTTAGCTGGTTTGTATCATGGGGTGGTATTAGGGACCGATCATGCAGCAGAAGCCATTACTGGATTTTTCACGAAACATGGTGATGGAGCAGCAGACTTGATTCCATTATATCGCTTAAACAAAAGACAAGGCCGGGCTATATTAAAATACCTTCAAGCTCCTGAAAGGCTGTATACAAAGATTCCTACAGCTGACCTTGAAGACGATAAGCCTCTTGTTCCCGATGAAGTCGCACTCGGCGTTTCATATGAAGACATTGACAATTATCTTGAAGGCAAAGAGATACGTACAGAAGCAGCTGAAATTATTGAAGGCTGGTATACAAAGACTGAACATAAACGTAATGAAGCAATCTCTGTTTTAGATACATGGTGGAAGTAAGAGAAAAGTAGTCCTGGAGATCTCTTGGAATGGGGATCTTCAGGACTTTTCTTTATTCTTTTACGGCAGGGTGTAACGTTTTTATTTGATGTAGGGCTGTTGGATTATCAATTGACGTTAAGTCGCCAGTATCTTTTTGAAGAAAGGCAGCTTTAATGACTCTACGTAGTATTTTCCCATTTTTTGTTTTTGGCAGCTCTGATACCTGATAAATCATCGATGGCAGTAAAGCTTTTCCTAGCTGCCTTTCAATCTGCTTCAATAATTCTTGTTTTAGTTCAGGTGTTAACAATAAGTTGTGCTGTAATACGACAAAACAAACAGCAGTTTCACCCTTAACTGGATCAGGAACACCGATTGTGGCAGATTCAAGAACGTCTTCGTGCGCAGCCAAAATGGATTCAAGCTCTGAAGGGCCTAGACGTTTTCCAGCAACATTCAAAATATCATCAGAACGACCTGTAATCGTCCAAAAACCTTGTTCATCCATAATCGCCCAATCTCCATGTACCCAAGTATCAGGCCATCGGCTCCAGTAAGTTTCTTCATATCTTTCGTTTTCATTCCAGAATCCGTTCGTCATCCCAACCCATGGCTTGCCTATCACCAATTCGCCAACCTGACTTATGACAGACTCTGCTTGCTCATTATATACGTGTGCATCCATACCTGGGAGCGGGGAGTTAAACGTAATGGGAGAAATTGGTTTCACTAATACATTTCCAAGAATACCTCCGGAAATTTCAGTTCCTCCAGAATAATTGACGATAGGAATCCTTTTTTTTCCGATTGTTTCAAATAACCACATCCAAGGTTCGAGATTCCAAGGTTCACCAGAGGACCCAATCACTCTAAGATTTTCTAAATTAAACGAATCAGCAGAGCTGGTGCTATCCTTCATTAAGCTTCGAACAAGTGTTGGAGAAATACCTAGATGTGTAACAGAGTGGTCAGCAGTAATGTTCCAAATCCTATCGGCATTTGGGTAATCAGGCGTTCCTTCGAATAATAGAATGGCTGAACCGTTAATCAATCCACCGAAGATTAGAAATGGACCCATCATCCAGCCCATATCCGTATACCAGAAAAGCGTGTCGCCAGGTTTAACATCCATACAGATCCCAGCGTCAAAAGCTGCCTTAATCGGGAAGCCTGCGTGTGTATGAACGGCTCCTTTAGGCTTTCCAGTGGTACCAGAGGTATAAATAAGCATCAGAGGATCGTCGCCATATGTATCAACTGTTTTGGAAGGGCTTACATTATTGCGCATATCGCTCCACTCTTGATCACGTCCCTGCGTCCAGGGTATCTCTTGACCTGTCCGCCGAATCACGATTACTTTTTCGATAGTCGGCGAGAGAGAAACTGCTCGGTCGCATTCTTTTTTCATATTGACAACTTTACCACGTCTGAAGAATCCGTCAGCGGTTATCAAAAATTTTGCCTGTGAAGCATCAATTCTAGCGGCAACCGCTTCTGCGCCATACCCAGAAAATACCGGTGAAAAAATAGCCCCAATTTTTGCAATCGCTAGGATGGATATGACTGTTTCAGAGATCATAGGTAAATAAATGGTGACGACATCCCCGCGCTTAATGCCTGTTGCTAAAAGACCAGCTGCAGTCCGTTCAACTTCATTCATCAGTTCCTCAAAGGTAAATGTCTGTTCACTCCCATCATCACCTACCCAAATTACCGCTTTATTTCCTTTTGTTTGCTCATTCTTTGCCCATTTCTCTACTGAATTTGTATAAATATTCATTTTTCCGCCAGTAAACCACCTAGGGTATTTAACTCCGTTTGTGAGATCAAGTGTTGTTTGATAGGGGGTATCCCAAAGTATTCCAAGCTCTTTAACCGCTTCATCCCAGAACCAGGAAGTGTCAACAATTGATCTTTGGAAAAATGCATCGTAATTCGTCAAACCAGCTTTGTTCATCCATTGATATAATCTTGTTTGTTGAATGTAATCTTCTTTTGGAAACCATACTGCTTCATTGGCGCACATGAGTAACCTCCTTATATTTTCTGAAAATTCTTTTCGTTCTGATAATTACATTATATAATAGATGGAAATGTAATGGTAATAAAAGCGATGTGGAAAAACCTAATAAAGGAGCTTTAATGAATAAATATATTCTATTTCTGGACTTGTTATTTTATCTCGCATTGCCGCTGCTTATCTGGAATTATGGAAGAGTATATATGGGTGATTATACGGCCATTCTTGTATCTTCTTCTGTTGGAATCCTCTATAGTATTTACCGTTTTTATACGATGAAAAAAGTAAGCTTTACTGGGATGTATATTTTGATTTCGTTGCTTATTAAAATTTTTATCGAGTTTTTTGCGGGATCAGCACTGCAGCTTCTCTGGAATCATATTTATTATGATTTCGTAACGGCGTTATTTTTTTTAGTAACAATAGTTATTAAAAAACCTGCCTCTTTATATCTCACACTTGATATTGTTGAGTTACAAGGGAATGATCGGGCCCTGATGAAAGATTTATTTTATAGAGGAAGAATCTTTAGCGTCTTTAACGTAATTACCCTCGTTTTTTGCTTTCGAGAATTAGTCCTAGCTGTTACAAGAATCATCCTAGTCGGCCGGTTCGGAGTAGACGCCTATGATGAAGGAATTATTTATCAACAAGTCATCAGTTGGATTTTTACGATTATTGCGGGGGTGGGGTTTATTTATGTTTATAAACTTCTAGGTCCCGAAACGAGAGAGAATCCGAAGTGAAGAAAAGAAAATAGCCTATCCATAACGAATAGATTCGATACGGATAGGCTATTTATCTAATAGGCAGTTCGATGTAAAAAGAGGTGCCATGTTGATTACTTCTTGCAGTCAGCAAACCAGAGTGGTTTTCAATAATTTTCTTTGAAACGGATAATCCAAGCCCAGTACCGTAGTCTTTAGTGGAGAAAAACGGTTCGAAAATGTTTGCGAAAACCTCTGGACTAATTCCTGTTCCATTATCGGCAAAAATAAACTGTAGATAATTTTCTTCTCCTTGAGCCTGAATCGTGATCTTTAATTTCTCATTATTTACTGCTTGGATTGAGTTTTGCATAAGGTTCATGAACACCTGTAAGAGTTCTTCACGATCACCCATAAAGAACAAATCATCAATGTTTTGATTAATTTCCAACTGTAAGTCGACGTTATAAAGCGTGGCCTGTGTCTGAAGAAAGGTGATTAAGTAATCGTTAAAAAAATAACCGGCATTCATCCATTCCATATTTGTCTGCGCGGGCTTAGCAATCGCCAAAAAGTCTGTGATAATCTTATTAGCACGATCGATTTCAGGAATTAATAACTCGGAAAATAAATTGGAAACCTTTGGATCGACCTTGCTTTGGAGCAATTGTAAATACCCTCTAACTGTGGTGAGCGGATTACGGATTTCATGGGCAATTCCGGCTGCAATTCTCCCGGCTACCGCTTGTTTTTCAGCTTCCTTAATTGATTTCAGGTAATAAAACACACCTATGACCCGGTTAATGGAACCATCAGAATTGTGAATGAGTTTGGTATTTACTTTATAATAATTTCGATCGAGAACTTCTCTATCGATAACTTCCTGATTCGTGCGCAGTGATTCAAGAATAATGATTTTCTCATCAGGAATTTTGATTAAATCTCTAATGTGCCGCCCAACCATGCTGCCTTTTGCTTCACCATGATCAATAGCCGCCTGATCATTACAGAAAGTCATAATCCCGTCACTATCCAGAAAAACGATATGATACGGAATTAAATTTAAAATCGGGGCTACGAATAATTCGATTTCCTTAAAAGGGATAATCTCAGGCATAATATTGAGCTTACTGTATTCAATTTCATTACTAGCTCCGATGCTCAAGGGGTGACCATCAACTTTATTAATCGTATATCCATCTTTATGCTGGAACGTAAAACTCACTGGGAGGTCAGTTAGTAACTCCTGCAGCATCTGATTTTCTTTTTTTAATTGTTCCAACTTATAATAGTCCGTGTTATTTTTCATTTGTATCTGTACACCTCTACGCTAAAAAATCCCCTGTCTCATCTATATAACGCGAATGTTTATAACTTCTTGGGGTAATTTCCTTTATTTTCTCTAACTATTCTTCTATTTTACTAGAAAACGAGAAAAATAAACAATAAAATACAAAATTCTTCCTTTAATAGAGGATTTATTTTAAAAGCAATCGCTCTCATACATCTTTTTAAAATGAGTGTTATAATAAAAAGGATAATGGAATATTTTTGAAACATCTTTCAGTTTTTAGAGTCATGGCCTATTGGTCTATATGTCTTCTATATAGGAAAGGTGTTTTTTTATGTTTTACAAGAGGAACATGGAAGGGAAAGTGAAATGAAAAAAACGGCGCTTATTTATTGTGAAAATCATTTTGGAACAATGGATGGAAAAACGGCAAACGGATTGATAAGAAGTTCAGGTAAATACCAAATTGTTGGTGTAATTGATCGTTCAAAGGCTGGAATGGATACAGGTGAAGTCCTTGAGGGAGTGAAAAATGGAATTCCATTTTTTTCAACACTTGAGGATGCTGTAGGAAGCTTGACTAGTATACCGAATCAATTCATCTATGGTATGGCTCCATCTGAAGGATTTTTAAAAGAAAATGAAAGAAATATTGTATTGAAGGCAATGGAGTATGGGATGAATGTCGTAAACCCTCTTCATGAATTTTTTACAGCAGATGAAGAATTTATAAATGCCTCTATAAAGTATGGCGTTGAAATAGTCGATGTTAGAAAGCCGCCGTTGAAAAAAGATATGCATCTTTTTTCAGGAAGAATTTTAGCCATTGATACTCCGGTTGTGGCAGTGCTCGGAACGGACAGTGCAGTTGGGAAAAGAACGACATCTGTGATCCTTGAAGCTGCACTCCTGAAAATGGGATTAAAGGTTGCTTTTGTAGCAACAGGACAGACCGGACTCATCCAAGGTGCAAAATATGGTGTGGCCATCGACGCAATACCTTCGCAATTTATGACAGGTGAAATTGAAAATGAAGTTATGAAAGCGTATACGAATGACCAACCTGACATTATTCTGGTTGAAGGACAAGGAGCACTAAGTCATCCGGCTTATATAAGTTCTTGTGGGATTATCAGGGGATCAAGACCAGGAGCCGTAATCATTCAGCATCCACCAAAGCGAGAAAACTTAGGTGACTTTAGCTTTATGAAAATGCCAACCATTAAAAGCGAGATTGAGCTGATTGAAAATTTTTCAAGCGCAAAAGTCATAGCTATTACGATCAACCATGAAAATATGTCAGATCAAGAAATTACGGATGTGATTGTTGAATATGAAGATCAACTTAATCTTCCAACGACGGATGTCCTCAAATATGGATGTGATAAACTGATAGCCAGCATCTTTGAGACCTTTCCATTATTAAAAAATAAAACAAAGAAACAACTAGTCACTTGAATCATTCTATTGCACCAAGGATTGAAATCAACACAGTTAAAATTGGCCATAATGTAGAAGCTCTTCTCAATCTGTATGGATCTAAAGGGATTGACATCATTGGCGTGACCAAAGGTGTCTGTGGATCCCCGGAAATTGCAAAGGTCTTCGTCGATAAGGGCATCCATCTTCTTGGAGACTCCAATATAAAAAATCTAAAGAAAATGCGTGAAGCGAATATAAAAGCAGAATTCGTTTTATTAAGAACACCAGCGTTAAGTGAAATCGATTCTGTCATTAAATATGCAGATATTAGCCTTAATACTGAGCTGGCTATTATAAAAAGCCTTTCCGCTGAAGCCAAGAAGGAAAACGTTGTTCATAAAATTATTCTCATGATAGAAATGGGTGATTTGAGAGAAGGGATTATGTCCGAAAATCTTGATGAATTCATAGCTGAAGTTCTGAAACTACCCCATATTAATCTGATAGGAATTGGGGCAAACTTTGCTTGCTTTGGAGGGGTGAAACCCACAAATGATAAAATGAAGGAATTATCATCATTAAGTCAAGAAATTGAAAAAAAGTTTTCTCTATCACTCACTTATATTTCTGGAGGAAACTCTGCTAATTATAGTTGGTTTAAGACGACTGAAAATATCGGACATATTAATAACTTGCGAGTTGGAGAGTCTATTTTATTAGGAAAAGAAACGCTACACCGAATGAACATCCCCGGATTATTTACAGATGCCTTTACCTTTATTTCAGAAGTGATAGAATCAAAAATCAAACCTTCTGTTCCTTATGGAGAAATTGCCCAAAACACATTAGGACAAACACCGCACTTTGAAGACAGAGGAAAAATTAGAAGAGCGATTCTTGGAGTAGGATTTCAAGATGTACAAGTGTCTGGACTAAGGCCTAAGGTAGATGTAGAGATTATTGGTTCAAGTAGTGATCATACGGTTGTAGATGCGAAGAAGATAGATTTACAAGTAGGAGATGAGGTTCCGTTCTCACTCAATTATTCGGCACTTCTGTCAGTCATGAGCTCACCTAATGTTTCTAAACAATATATTCATAGCCTATGAAAAGACCATCGGGCATTAGAAAAAGTACCTCATTCTAAAAATGAGGTACTTTTTTTACTCTTTTTTCAACATGCTTCTTCCTTGCATAAGAATTTCTCTATTTCTGCTAATAATATCGGCATTTTCCGACTTAATATGATCAATAATAAGTTCGTTATCTTCCATATAGTCGAGTAATAATTCAACAGCTTTTTCTGCTAATTGATCTGTAGATACATTTCGATCTTCAGCTAATCGAGAAAGCCTTTTGCTCAATTTAGATGGTATAGAAGCATTTATTGGTACACGGTTTTCAGCACTCATATGTAAGCTCCTTTGACATTATTAATACAGTATATGTTGGAAAATTATATAAGTCAAAATAAGTGGAAAAAGAAGAAAAGTCAATAGGATTTTGTGATCATTTAAGTATAAAGAGAATAGCCTTTCAATTATTTATTTTGTGTCGATAGCTGCGCTTTTATCTATGTAGGTATTCTTCTTGAGTCATGCTATAGTTGGTAAAAATAACCAATAATGGAGGATGAGTATTGAAAAAAGCCGCTTTTATAGTATTGACACTATTCTTATTATCATTTTCGTTTCAAGGGTATGCAGAGGCAACAGATGAACAAATCCTAAATAAAAGAAGTCAAATTCAGGAGACAATAAGTAAGGCTCCATCCGTCAAGTTAGCATTAGTAAATCAATCTAAGTTTAAACAATCCTTGAACGGCGATGATGTCCGTTATGAAAAAGAACCGAATGACAGCTTTGATACGGCTAATAATCATAATATAAAGTATTATCTTGCCGGCACATTAGATTATAACGATATTGATCTATTTAGAGTGAAAATACCCAAAGATGGAAACTATGTTTTGGCAGGAGCAAGTGCAGAAGATAGCCTGCTCGATTTGGGGTTTGGTTTGATCAATCCCAAAACAGAAGAGTTTATTGAACCTTTTGGGTACGATGAAGACGGAAAGGCGAGAGCACTAGGCTATACACTAGAAGCGGGGACATATTATCTAGCAGCACTGGATTTAGTAAATGCGGGATTCGGAGAAGCATACATCCTCAAATTATCAAGTATGAATGATTTAGATACAAAAGCTCCAGCAAGACCAAAAGTCAATAAGATAGATGACAATGATACAAGGGTTACTGGAACAGCTGAAGCTAATTCTTATATTTGGATACAAGCAGGCGAAGAGTGGATTAGTACAGAAGGTAAAACCAATTCACGTGGTAAGTTTTCTGTTAAAATACCTCGACAAAAAGCAGGGACGTTTATTGCTGTTTGTGCCTTTGATCAGACTGGGAATCAAAGTAAGTTCACTGAACAGTGGGTCATTGATAAAACAGCACCAAAGACATTAACCGTTACTAAAATCACTGCTAAAACGACGAATGTAAGAGGGAAGACAGAAGCAAAAGCTCGTGTGCAAATTAAATTAGGAACAAAAATCCTCGGGAAAACAACGGCTGATAAAAAAGGCAACTATAAGGTGAAAATTGCTAAACAGATAAAAGGAAAAAAACTAACGATCCAAGCAAGTGATAAAGCAAATAATACGAAAAAGATATCTGTTACTGTAAAATAACCTAACCCCAATAGCCTTCCTACACTAAAAATGTAGGAAGGCTATTGGACAATTAATACCTATGAAACCATCATATAAACAGACCTTTTGAGGATCTAGGTTATGTCTCTCAAAGGCTTTTTTAGCTTTGTTGTAGAAAATCTGCGGTGGGATTTTCGAAATCATATAGTGGAACCTACCACCTTTGGTTACATTATTTTTATCTGATTTGGATTTTTATGTTAAAATAAGAGTAAATTTGTGAAGGTTTACACGTAAAAGGATATTAATACTATATGTATCTATAAATTAATGATCGCATATCTAAATGATTGGCTGAAAAAATATTAATAGAGATACCGACGTTTCATAGCAGTTGCGTTGAAATGTTCTGAAAAAAACTAATCTGAAAAGAATTTAAGAGGATCCTGTAGGGATTTAAAAATATAGAAGAGTAGGGTGTGGTTTAAATGAATCAATTACTTCAGATGGGAGCAAATACAGTTTTAAGTTCTTCAAAAGGTAATGTTACTGTTAGCTACGAAATTTCTAATTCAATAGATATTTCTTTAACAGCTTTCCTTTTAACTGATTCTGACAAGGTACAAGGAGATAGTGGAATTATTTTTTATAATCAACCAAAGAGCGCTTCTGGTGTAGCTACCCTTATATCACCTGAGAACGTAGGTAATACAAAAGTACATAAAATGAATTTTGACATGAGTAAAGTCCCTGCGGGTATTACTAAAGTAGCGATAACTCTTACAGAGGATAATAGCACGGGATTTTCTAATGTAAAGAATTTAAAGGCCGAGATATATACCAATAATACTATTATTAAATTAACTCCATCTGGATTCACAAATGAGAATGGAATTGTAGTATTAGAACTATATCTAAGGAATGGTCAGACAAAGGCAAAGTCAATCTGGCGCGGATTTGATTCTGGACTTTCGGGGTTATGTGAAAATTACGGAGTTGAGGTTGAGTCTGAGGAGAAAAACATGTCTTCTGATCCCAAAACTATTCAAAAACAAACCCCAAAAGAACCTGATAAGAATCTAGCTGTTACTGAAAATAAAAATAGACAAAACACGTTGGCAGCAATAAGCCTTGAAAAAGTAAAGGGTAACATAAGTCTCGTCAAAGGCCAAAAGGCAGTTATCATTGAAAAGACACCAGTAATCACTGCAACGGTATCTTGGAAGACTGGAACAGATTATGATATATATGCCTTAGTCTATACAAAGAATGGTAAGCAGGTAGATGTAGCTATGTTTGGGGCAAAAGGGACACCTCCCCTCAGGAGTTATGGAAATGGAGCAGTGGAACATCAGGGGGATATTAGGAGAAATAATCAACCAACTAAGACGGAAGAAATTAAATTAAGATTAAATAATGATATCCTCGCAGTTGTTCCTGTGGTGTATTCTGCTCAGTCAAATGGAACAGGCTCATTCTACAGATACAAAGTATCCATGAGTATAGATAATCACAATGGAACATCCGTTACGATAGTCGCTAAGAATGCAAATAATAATGATAGAATTTATTCCTGCGTACCCGGGATTCTTCATAATACCCAGGATGGAGTTATTATAAATCCATTGGAGTATTATAGCGCACCGAACTCAGAGAGTAGACCTAAACTTATAATGGGGTCTTCAAATATGGTAGAAGTTTTAATGGATAAAGGACCAATAAATGATTACAAGTAAACTAGAATAGTTAGAGTTAGCACTAAGTATAATTTAGATGAAAAGATGTCGGAAAAAGAAACTAACCATCAATGTAATACTATGAGTGTTTTAAAATAGGCTAGTGAACTCCTAAAATTCGGAGTTCACCAGCCTGAAAATAGTTTTATGTTTATCTAAAATCAAAGGGCGTTCCTAGCTGTTTTTCTAAATATCATGGAAAACACAAAATAGTTACTAAGTTTTACGTGTTTATGGTTACTAATGATTTCAACAATGTATATGATTTATATTGGATATTAAACTGAAAATCCTTACTTCCATTACCTTCAGAACTTATTCCACATTACCTTTTTTTCGTATCTTCTCCAATACATCCTCAAGCTCATCAGGCTTTAGAAACTCAATGGGCGAGACGCTTTTTTCGAAAGAAACAGTGTCAGATTCAATGATGGTTACATATTTTCCATTTAGTTTGGCAATGTGTACGGCGTCGCCAAAGTCGGCGAGAAGTCCGTTCACCGCAATATGGTCCAGTTTTAATTTTAATGGAATTTCTGGTGTGTGTTCAATGATTTGAGCAGCCGCTTCAACAATTTCTGTGTGGGAGAAGTGTTCTTGAATCTCTCTCTTTTCACTGGCTGCCCAAACCTCCATGGCTTGATCGAGTTTTTGGCGTTCCTCGGTTTGCTCTGGGTAAATGGTATTGATTTGTTCGTATACCATTTCCATGACCTGATTTTTGACGATCTCAGGCATAGATTCCCCATATTCAACAAACTTTAAGAAGTCCTCAAAATAACGAGCATGAGATGATTGGTGGATCTTAATTTCTCCAGACTCTACAATTCCCTCTTCCGGCATGAAAGGGTACTGAATGGATTTCATATTTTTGGTTGTAATCGCCATTTCGACATTGCGAATTAAAGTCTGTTCATCAGAAATAGAGGCAACTTTCGGTTCAAAATCACATTTTAATAGGAAGATAAAGTTTTCATCTAGATAGCTGCTTAGCTTTGCGGAGGCAACGAGAAAGACTCCGCCTCGAACAGCACTTGTATCAAGATAGGAAATGACAAATTGTTCATTTTCTTGATAAAACATATCTTTTGTATCTGCATTGCGGACGCGGTTAAATAAATTATAGTTAGGGTTTGAATCCAGTTCATGTCCTTCTTCAACAATAAAGTGACCGACTTTGGTTGGTACCTGTTCTGCTTTTGGGTGACGATCGACTTTGCGTTTGCTGATTTTCATCAGCTCTCCATCTAGGAAACCTTTTAACGGACTATTTTCATATTCTTCATGATCAAGGGTTTGAAAATGCTTGTAGCGTTTATCCGCTTGTTCTCCCTTACCATCTACTGTAACGACGTAAAAGGACAGGTATTGTATAGTAAAATCCATTTAATTCACCTTTTTTCTAAAAAGTAGCTCACACTAGTATAAAAAGGTTATTGAAATCCGTCAAACGAATTTAGCTGGAATGAAGTATTAAAGCGGGGGTGTTTTTATGAGGGTGATTGTTTTATCTGACACACATATACCAAAACGTGCCAAGGAGCTTCCATCTGAATTAGTCCAAGAATTAAAGCAGGCAGATTTGATTATTCATGCAGGTGATTGGCAGACGATAGAAGTGCTGGATATGCTCAGGCCATACGGACCTATTGAAGGAGTATACGGGAATGTTGATTCCGAACATATTAAACAGCAATTCCCAGATAAGAAGTTACTCGAAATAAAAGGGTTTAAAATTGGAGTTGTTCATGGTCATGGACAAAAACAAACGACAGAAAAACGAGCCCTCGCTGCTTTTTCAGAGGAATCTTTAGATTTGCTCATATTTGGCCATTCTCATATACCAGTAAAAAAACAGATAGGCGGGATGTGGGTGTTTAATCCGGGTTCGCCTACTGATAAACGGAGACAGCCATCCTTTTCTTTTGGGATATTGGAAATCACAGATACATTAGAAATTAATCACCTATATTTTAAATAATTACTTTCCTTTAAATCCAGATTAAAATAAGTGTTGTTTTGGTTAAATTGTAAGTTTTATACTATTATTCTAGAATATTCTCTTCATAATCTGTATACTATAACAGTTACTGTGATTAGGCTATATCAAGGAGAGAAGTATCTATGAGAAATTTACTAACTAGACCTAAGTTAGAGCAAAGAAACTATGATCAATATGAAAAGGATGTTTATATTGATGTCGATGGTCATCAGGATGTTAGTCAGCAAATCCACATGATTCATCTAACTACAAAGGATTTATGTATGATTCGTTCTCTACAGCCTGTTATTGAAGACCATCTACAAGACATGGTGACAAATTTTTATAAAAACCTTTCGAATCGAGCGGCATTAATGGATATTATTAACCAACAGAGTAGTGTCGATCGTTTAAAGAAAACACTCATTAAGCATATTTATGAAATGTTTTCAGGAAAGATTAATCATGATTATATCAAACAGCGTACAATCATTGCCCATGTTCATGTGCGAATCGGTCTTGAGCCAACATGGTATATGTGTGCTTTTCAGGATTTACTGCTGTCTGTAAATACTATAATTACACCCAATATGCAAACAATTAAGGAATATTCGGAGGTCATGGCAGCTATTACGAAAATCTTCAACCTAGAGCAGCAGATTGTTTTAGAGGCCTACGAGCAGGAAAATAAACGGATTAGGCAAGGGATTGAAGATAAACAATTAAATCTCAAAGTAAATGTAAATAGTTCTGCACAGGAATTAGCCGCTATCAGCGAGGAGACGAGCTCATCTTCTATTGAAATTAACCATAAATTAACGGATATTCGTTCTCTAACCTCAACTGGGTTGGATATAGCTATTGAAACCGAGAGAAAATCGAAGGAAGGGGCAGCTCGGTTAAAACAGGTAGAGCAAATTATGAATCAATCACAGCTTCATATGCAGAAAATATCTGCTGATATGAGCAACTTAACGGAGACTTCGAAGCAAATTAACAGTATTGTCACCGTGGTAACCTCTATCGCAGAACAAACCAATTTACTTGCATTAAATGCAGCAATAGAAGCAGCTAGAGCAGGTGAGAATGGGCGAGGGTTTGCGGTAGTAGCTGATGAAGTTCGTAAGCTGGCTGAGTCAACTAAGAAATCCGTTTCGGAGGTATCAACCTTAATAAAAGCCATTCAAACTTATACGGAAACCATACATGAATCGATATTATCGGTAAATGGCGATATTAAGCACGGTACAGAAGAATCTATTGAAACGAACTTATTTTTCGCTCAAATACTAGATTCTATGTTTCAAATGAAAGACCAGAATGTAAGAATAGCAGATGAAATGGTTGATTTGACTTCAATTTTTGAGGGGATTAACCAGGCGTTTGAACAGGTAGCCACGTCTTCTGACCAATTGACACAACTTACTTCTTCATTATAAAATACACGCTTAACCTTTTAATTTTAGTAAGGAGTTAGTTGATGATCTCATTTATACTTACCTTAAAACGGCTTGTAACGGCGCTTATACATGCCTTCAAGGAAAAAGAGTTTCAAGTCTTGTTTTTTCTTATTTTGCTAACATTGGTATCAGGTTCCATCTTCTACTCAACGGTTGAAAATCTTGCTGTACTTGATGCCCTATATTTCAGTGTGATGACCTTAACAACGGTTGGGGACGACAGTTTTACTCCAAGCACCACATTTGGAAAACTATTTACGATGGTGTATGCCATTGCAGGAATAGGGCTTATGTTTGGGTTCATTAGTAAGATTGCCTTCAGCATGCAAAGCGGCTACCTAAACAAAGATAAAAAAGAAGACCAAAAGTAAACCCACTATTTATAAGGGTTTGCTTTTTTTGGTTTTGTAAAAGAATGGGCCGAATAATCCCCATTTTATAGAAAGATGATGTTACTTGATCAGCCGTTTATATAAAAAAAGAGCTATTTTAAATAGATTTCTCTTTTTTGGGGTTTAAAAGTGAGTAACTAACCAGAGTTGGAAGTCCAATCAAGTGGTAATGGGTAAGGGCCGAATAAAATCGAAAATGGGCCGAATAACCCCCATCTTACAGAAAGATGATGTTACTCGAGAAGCCGTTTATATGAAAAAACAGCTTTTTTAATAGGTTTCTCTCGTTTTTGGGGTTTAAAAGTGAGTAACTATCCAGAGTTGGAGTAGAAAGGGGAAGGGCCGAATACATAGCAGAATGGGCCGAATAAAAGGCTGGAAGGGCCGAATATATTAAAGAATGGGCCGAATAAAATTGAAAACGGGCCGAATAACTTCCGACTGACAGAAAAATGATGTTACTCGAGAAGCCGTTTATATGAAAAAGACCTTTTTTAATGGATTTATCCCTTTTTTGATTTAAAAGTGAGTAACTATCCAGAGTTGGAAGTCCTATCAAGCGGTAATGGCCGAATAACCCCCATCTGACAAAAAATGATGTTACTCGAGAAGCCATTTATATGAAAAAGAGCTTTAATCTTTTCTTTTGCATTGATGTAGATTGCGGAATTTGAATAGAGGGTAAACAGGAATTATTCCTCCTCTGTCGAATGTTAGTTATAATCGGCTGGCATTATAAATTTGTGACGCAATCATATAGATGGCTTTTATGAAAACGGAGGGATATCATGAATAGGCAGTTTGAAGCTTCAAAGGAATATGCAATACATTTAGATTTAATTGATCCACTGGCATCCTTTAGGGATGAATTTTATCTTGATTCAGAGACAATTTATCTGGATGGGAATTCTTTAGGGCTCCTTTCAAAGCGAGCTGAAGCAAGTCTACTCTCGTCACTGGATGATTGGAAACAATATGGAATTGATGGCTGGACAAAAGGGGAAAATCCGTGGTTTACTTTTTCCGAAAGGCTCGGTGCTTTGATGGCTCCATTGATTGGAGCAGAAGCTAATGAAGTAATAGTCACTGGGTCGACAACGATGAATTTACATCAATTGACAGCCACGTTTTATCACCCGTCAGGACGCAGGACTAAAATTCTTGCCGATGAGTTAACGTTTCCAAGTGATATTTACGCTTTGCAGAGCCAGTTGAAGCTGCGTGGATACGATTCAGAACAGCATCTCATTCAAGTGAAGAGCCGGGATGGTCGTATATTGGAGGAAGAGGACATTATCGCATCAATGACGGATGAAGTTGCCTTAATTATTCTTCCAACCGTTCTTTATCGCAGCGGACAAATTCTTGATATCGCTCGTTTAACAAAGGAAGCACATGATAGAGGTATTTTGATAGGGTTTGATGGCTGCCATTCCGTAGGGGCCGTCCCTCACTACTTTGATCGTTGGGACGTTGATTTTGCATTTTGGTGCAACTATAAGCACCTGAATGCTGGGCCTGGCAGTGTTGCAGGATTATATGTGAATAAGAGACATTTTGGTGTTTTACCTGGTCTTACAGGCTGGTTTGGATCAAAGAAAGACAAACAATTTGATATGGAACATATTTTTTCACCAGCAAAAGATGCTGGAGCGTTTCAGATTGGGACTCCGCATATCTTAAGTATGGCGCCTTTAAAAGGATCACTTGAAATGTTTGCGGAAGCAGGTATAGAAAATGTACGTGAAAAATCCCTGAACTGCACACAATATTTTAGTGATTTAATAAAGTCAGAGCTGTCTGGGCTGGGCTTTGAAATGGGGCATCCACTAGAAGATCAGCGGAGAGGCGGTCATATTTGTTTGGAACATATTGAGGCTGCGAGAATCTGTAAATGTCTTAAAGAAGAAAAAATTATCCCCGATTACCGTGAACCTAATATTATTCGGCTGGCTCCTGTTGCCCTTTATACTACATATCTGGAGATGTGGGAGACGGTTCAAGCTTTGAAAAGCATTGTGAAAGACAAGCAATATGAAAAATTTGAAAATAAGCGTGAAGTGATCGCTTAAGAGGTTAGAAAAGGTGATGAAACATGGAAAAAAAACAAGGCGGTTCACTTAAACGTGAACTAAAAACAAATCAATTGACAATGATCGCGATGGGCTGCGCTATTGGAACAGGATTATTTCTTGGCAGCGGTCTGGCCATATCAACGGCTGGTCCAAGTGTACTTATAAGCTATGCAATAGGAGCGTTCATTGTATTGCTTCTGATGGGATGTTTAGCTGAGATGACCGTGGCCTACCCAACCTCCGGATCCTTTGGAACCATTGCTGAGAAATATATCAGTCCCATGGCTGGTTTTCTGGTTCGTTATTCGTATTGGATTGCGAATGTCTTAGCGGTAGGCGTGGAAGTTAGTGCGATTGCGGTATATATGAAATATTGGTTCTCAACGGTTCCTGGAGTCATCTGGATTGTGCTGTTTGCAGCGATTCTTATTTATGTAAATATCACTAGTGTTCATACGTTCGCTTCATTTGAATATTGGTTTTCTATGATTAAAATCAGTGCAATTGTCTTGTTTGTCTTATTAGGAGCGTACGTTCTGCTTGGATCAGATACTCCATCTACAGGGTTCAGTAATTATGTGAATGATGGAGGCTTCATGCCATTTGGTTTGTGGGGATTATGGGTGGCGGTCTTTATCTCGTTATTCAGTTTCCTTGGTACGGAGATGATTGCGGTCACAGCCGGTGAGGCAAAAGATCCGGATGTCGCCGTTCCAAAGGCACTGAAAGCGACTGTTTTCCGCTTATCGACTTTTTATGTTCTTACGATTGGTATTATGCTGCTGATTGTACCTTGGCAGTCAGCCGGGATTGAAGTAAGTCCATTTGTGAAGGTCATGGAAATATTGAATATTCCCGGAGCATCGGGCGTTATGAATTTTATTATCTTAACAGCGGCTCTTTCAGCAATGAACAGTCAGCTTTATGCATCCACTCGAATGATTTTCGCACTTGCACAGGAAAAACAAGCACCGTCTTGGTTTAATCAGGTGAATAGAAAAGGGGTGCCATCTAGAGCTGTCGCTGTTTCTACTTTAGGTGTAATTCTAGCCGCTCTCGTTAAGGTGCTTTCACCCGATACTTCTTACGCCTTCATGATGGGAATTTCAATGTTTGGAGCCATTTTCACTTGGTTTATGATCTTTGTTTCCCATTTGTATTTCCGAAAAAACTGGGGTAAAAAAGGCGGCAGGCAGTTGCCGGTTCGGATGATCGGTTTTCCTTATTTAACAATCTTAGGCGGCTTATTGCTGGCAGCCTTAATGATTTCGACTTGGTTCACACCATCATTTAAAATTGTGCTTCAATTCGGAGTACCATGGCTGATTTTCCTATGTATTGTGTTTAAGATAATGAACTGGACAAAGAAATCATCGCCAACCGACACGAAAAATAAACGAGTGAGCTGACTCACTAGGAGGCTATATCGTGAACCAAGATGATAAGAAATTAGATTCAGGCATTCGGACTGATTTTAAAAAAGAGATGTCATATGGTGATTATTTGCATTTGGACAGCATTCTCTCAAGTCAGCACAGACTGTCTGATCATCACGATGAAATGCTATTTATCATTATCCATCAAACAAGTGAATTATGGATGAAGTTAATTCTCCATGAATTAAAAACCGCAATTGAAAGCATTCAAAAAGATAACTTAGAGCCTTCTTTTAAAATGCTGTCACGGGTTTCGCGAATTCAGCAGCAGCTTATACAATCATGGAGTGTCTTAGCAACCTTGACTCCTGCTGAATATATGGAATTTCGGGATAAACTAGGGTCTAGCTCAGGGTTTCAATCTCATCAAAATCGGCTAATTGAATTTTCCCTTGGACAAAAGAATCCGCAACTGCTAGCGGTATTCCGTCATCAACCAGAACTCGCTGAAACTATGGAAAAAGCACTTGAAGCGCCCAGTATCTATGATGCAGCCATTACGGCACTGGCTGCTAGAGGTCTGCCAATCGATGAAAGTGTGCTGAATCGAGATTTTTCACAAACTTATGAAGTGAATGAAAGTGTTGAAAAGGCTTGGCTGATGGTTTATCAAGACGTTGAACAATATTGGGACTTATATGAGTTGGCAGAAAAACTGATCGATATTGGCAGCCAACAGCAATCTTGGCGATTTAATCATATGACGACAGTGGAAAGAATTATCGGCCATAAAATGGGAACTGGCGGTTCAGCAGGGGTTTCTTATTTAAAACGGGTGCTGGATCAGCAGTTTTTCCCGGAATTATGGACATTGAGAACCAAATTATAAAGGAGGAAATGAAGGATGTCACATTGGATTGATATTTCTCAAGCGTTAAATACCCAAACTGTAGAGTGGCCGGGTGATACCAAATTTGTCTATAAAATTAGTTGTACAAAGGCCGAAAGCGGCTCAGTAAATGTAGGACAATTTACTATGAGTACCCATTTTGGTACGCACATCGATGCACCATTCCACTTTGATGACCACGGCAAAAAAGTTCATGAGCTAGATTTGGATCTTTATATTGGTCCTGCCTTACTCATCGAATGGAATGGAAACGATACACTTAAAGCATCTGACTTTAAAGAAGTCGAATTTGGAGAGGTATCTAGGGTGCTGATTCGAACAAATAGCTGGACAGATCGTTCCGTTTTTCCGCAATCCATTCCGACTATTGATCTTGATTTGCCAAAATTCTTGGCAGAAAAGGGGGTTCGGTTAATCGGTCTAGATTTACCGACAGTTGATCAATTAGACAGCAAAGACCTCCCATCTCATCATGAACTGGCAAAAAACGGTATTCATATTTTAGAAGGTCTTGTTCTGGAGAACATCGAACTCGGCTGGTACGAGTTATCAGCACTCCCGCTTTCATTAACAGGTGCTGATGGGAGCCCAGTCCGAGCCGTGATTCGGAAACTAATTAAATAAAATACTATAAAACCCAATGATGTATGGATTCATTGGGTTTTAATTTAGATTAAGTATTGCAATAATAATCTCGTTAGAATATACACTACAGCTCAGCGATGGCTGCTGAGTGAGAAAAACATATCAATTTATCCTTTAAACGAAGGCACAAATAAAAATATAAAAAAGAAGGTTGTATCTCCAAGGACTAGGTGTTATACTAACATAGCGATGAGCTAATTTGCGTAAGACGCGAGACACTAAGCTTCGGCTTAACGTAGGGATGTGGCCCAACGGTCTTTCGCCGCAAACGCATCAGACGCCTGCATTTATGCAGGCGTCTTTCTTTTTGTTTTAAAAAACAGACCCTACGAGGTCTGTTTTTTTTTGTGTACACATAGGTTGAAAAAGGAATTATTTTACATATAGTGGTAATATCAAAAGAAGCTGTTTCAACAAACCGAAAAGGAAGTGGGTTTTAGTGGCAGATAAACGGTTTGAGGATGTTTATACTCAAGGGAAAATGGAGGTTACCAAAATCATTCGTGATAATGAGACAGGAGTCCTATATATGTTTCATAATGACGGCCTAACTTCTGGGTTAACTGTTAGGGTTGATAAAGATGGAAAACCTTTAGTTGATAAAGATTTTATACCGGTTGAATAATACGACGGCTGCTTCTCTATGTCCTAAAAAATAGAAAGACACAAAATAAAAAACAGACCCAGTGGGATCTGCTTTTATTTTGTTGACACGTCTTTTTTAGCAAGTTCAATATCTTGTTGGACATCGCTTTTTATATCACTAGTAATATCATTCGTGGCTTTTTTGAATTCACGTAATGAGTTTCCAACAGCACGGCCAATTTCAGGGAGTTTATTTGGTCCAAAGATGATTAATGCTAGGACTAAGATAATAATCAGTCCGGGTACCCCAATGTTTGATAACATTATTTAGTTCAACTCCTACATGTTTTAAATCTATGTCCATTATAGCTCTTTGGTAAAAGATTGCAAATAGAAATGGTTTAAAGGCGGAGGAATATACATTTATAAAATCTGCGTGAAAAATATATTAAAAAAAGTTCTGAGTTGGAAGTTTTTGTACTTGTATTTTTCTTTCAGATTGGATATTATACATATACAAGCTGCGTTGTACGTAACGATAATTAAGTTTTAACCTTTAAGTTGTAACAGGGAGTTTTATTATCAAAGCAGGAATGTCAGGCCTCTGCAGTAAATGCACTGAGGACATACAGGATTGCTTTTGCGAGCACCCACTTTTTGACAAAGTGGTCTAAAACTTTCTTACACTATTTACGGCAAAGGCGGCTTCTACTTTAAACACGCAAACCAGTTCCTTTTGGAACTGGTTTTTTTGTGCATTCTAAAGAATGTGTTCAATTTGTTGAGGTCTGGGAAATTTTTCTTTTCATTTGTCTTTCTGCAAAGTAAAATGATAATACTATATAAAAATAACAGACTAAGAAAAGGAAACGTGGATTATTCTTTCGCTAACTGGGCGCTTGAAAGAATAGGAGTGAGTAGCGCAACCGGCCAATAAGGGGATAAATGGAATGTTAGGATTACTAAAGAAGAAATCAGTTAATACCCATTGGTTAGTACAAGGCAATAAAACAGATATCTCTATCAGCGTTACCGATCCAGCTATACTACAGAAATTGAAGATGATCCGCCTTTCTGAATCAGATTTGCACGTAATAAAATGCCTGCAGCCTGTAGTTGAGGAACATATTGACCAATTGGTTGATGACTTTTATTCCACTATTATTGAAGTTCCTGCTTTGAAACATATAATTGAATCGTATAGTATGCTCGAAAAACTAAGGTCAACATTGAAAGTACATGTGATTGAGTTGTTTTCCGGTCATATTGATGAAAAATTTTTAGAAATAAGGGATAGAGTTGCGAAAGCACATTATAAAATTGGATTGCAGCCAGCATGGTATATGGGTGCCTTTCAAAATTTACAAAATTCACTTTTGACAATTATCTGTAATAAAACTGAGGATATTGGAGAACTTCAGCAACTCTTATCGGCTGTTACCAAAATACTTAGTCTGGAACAGCAAATTGTTTTAGAAGCCTATGAACGTCAAAATGCTGAAATGATCCATAATACATATACGCAAGGCAGGCAGGCAATCCAAGGAGAAATTACTGCTGTAAGCAAAGATCTGGTTTCATTGGCAGAGAAGACCATTACATCGGTTGAAACCTTGGTAAACAGTAGTATAGGAGTAAAGAATCAAATGGCAGCTAGCATCGAGCAATCGAATACTGTCCAAGAAATGTCAGTTGAAGGACAGGAAAAGCTAAATGAATTATTGACAAAGATCTATTTGATTAACAATGATACACAAGCCATGACAGACCGTACTCTACAATTAGTCACATCGACTCAACGAATTACAGAGATTGTCCGTATCGTTGAAGAAATCGCGGAAAAAACAAATATGCTTGCCATTAATGCAGCGATTGAAGCTGCTCGAGCGGGCGAACATGGCAGAGGATTTGCCGTAGTATCACAAGAGGTCAGGAAGCTTTCTGAGCAAACAAAGGATTCTGTTTCGGAAATCCGTACACTTATTACTGCTTCAGACGTAAATACGGAGAAAGTGATGGAATCACTTGAACATGTTAAATCGGCCGTACAATCAGGTGTATCGACTTCTAAAGAGACAAAACAGGTTTTTACTCATATAGCTGAATCAATTATTGAAAGTGCTCAAACTTTATCTACCATTGATAGAAAAATGAACGGACTTGTCTACGTGATTGAAGAAATCGGAGAAGCAACAGCAAGCGTTTCAGCTTCAGCGGAACAGTTGGATGGAATAGCTAACAACGGTTAATGTTGCTTGTACAGATGATGGGATCCTGTTGTGATCCTTTTTCTTTTAGTCAAAATTCTTACTAGTGATTTTTGGGGGAGGGTTAACATTGACTACTACCTATGTAAAATGGGGGCAATCAAGAATTAAAATACTTGGGAAAAAATAGCATACTTCCCCAAAAGCACTTAATCATGCGTAAAGACCTTCGTAATAGAAGGTCTTTTTTTTAATTCGTTTAAACTTTTTGAAAAGTGATTACAAATTGCATGGTTTTGGGTAGAAGAAGTGTAACGATACATTCTCTGGAGGTAAAAATTACATGTCTGTAAAATTAGCGATTATCTACTATAGCTCTACCGGAACGAATTATCAGTTAGCCTCTTGGGCCGCAGAAGCAGCGAAAGAAGCGGGTGCAGAGGTAAAGATTCTGAAAGTGAAGGAAACAACACCAGCAGAAGTCATTGAAGGAAATGAAATTTGGCAAAGGACCATTGAGAGAACGAAGGAAATAGCAGAAGTGGCACTAGAAGATTTGGAATGGGCAGATGCGTTTATTTTCAGTACCCCAACTCGCTATGGGAATGTACCCTCACAGTTCCAACAGTTTTTAGATACAACTGGCGGACTTTGGGCAGAAGGGAAACTTGCTAATAAAGTTGTGAGTGCCATGGCTTCTGCTCAGAATCCACATGGAGGTCAGGAAGCGACGATTCTTTCGCTTTACACATCGATGTATCATTGGGGGGCCATTGTGGCAGCTCCGGGCTATACGGATCCAGTGACGGTTACTGCCGGAGGCAATCCGTATGGAACCAGTGTTACTGTCGACCAAGAGGGAAAAATGAAGGAAGACGTGGAGGAAGCAGTGAAATATCAAGCAAAACGAACGGTATCAGTTGCAGAATGGGTGAAAAAAGGCTTGGAATAAGAAAAGATTTTAATAAATTGGAAAAATAAAGGGAAATGAAAGAGCGAACTCGAACCTTTCTTTTAAAGGGGGATCGAGTTCTATGCTTTTGTTTTTCAGGGTTTTTGTTTGGGTTATATTTACCGCACTTCTGGCATATGTTTTTCTATCATGGAGAAATAAGGAAGCGGTAAGTAAAAAAATCGAAGTAATCCGGAAAACGTGGTATCTTATTTTTATTTTAGGTGCTTTAATTTTTTGGACAGTTCAGCCGATGAGCATCTTTGACAGCTGGAAGAATTATATAATCGTTGCAGTGATTATTGTTTTAATTGATATGTTTGTTTTTCTGAGTATGTATATATCTAAGGTTGGCGATCATGAGCTTACAGCTGCAACGAAAGCAGTAGCCGAAAATGATAAAGTATTAACAGACAACAGAGAAAAAATAAAAAACATGTTTTCTTTATTGAAAAAAGAGGGGATTCCTGAGTACTACCAAACCAATCAGGAGTATCTTGACTATTTAAGTATCCTCTTACAGGCTTATGTGGAGAAAGATGGAATGAATGTTCATATCTTGCCTTTTAAAACGGACCAAGATAAGCAATTGGCACTTTCTGGGTTGAACGACTTGAATACAAGTGCTATCCGTGCTACATTAGAACGAGAGGATACGTATTACAACGATGAAGAGAAGATGGCGCTAAATCCTGTTAGTATATTAACTGACCCATATATCATAAAAGTCAAATCACGTTCCTTTGTATCTGAAGTAGATTGTTTACTTATAGCTCTTCTGATTATGATCTTTGATATGGTGATAAAGCAGCGATAAAGGCGGTGATGGATAAAATGAGTATCTACGATAAGGGCAGTGAACATGCTTCTGTAGCAGTAAGAAAACCAAAGGTAAAAACACCGGAAGTCGGTTTAAGTCCCCATACAAAAAAACTAATGGCTCAAAATGAGCAAATTATCCATAAACAAAAACGAACGGTATTCAGCCGTTTGCGGGCAATTTTTTAAAAAAGAGCAAGGAAACTAATTTCCTTGTTCTTTTTCATGTTTTTTTACATACTGCATATACTACAGAAAATCACTAGCATTGAAAAAGGACGGATCTCATGAATCGAAAACCGAGCAGAGTAAACATACCGGAACCATCACCAGCACCATCGGATCAAAAAATGCATGAAAATAACGTGAATCTCCTAAAGTACTTGCAAAAACTAAAGAAAAAACGATGGAGATTATTATAGAAGATTATTTAAGAGCTGCCTTTCTTTAATCTCGGACAAATCAAAACCCATACTAATCCTACATGTGAAGCTACTATACAATATTAAAAGAATTGAATAAAATATAACTAGGGGAGTCCAATTAAGTAGGGCTGAGAGAGAAGTACGTTGAAAATTCTTGACTCTTGGGACCTGATCTGGCTCATACCAGCGTGGGGAAGTTAGCATTATTTAAAACAATACTTCTAATCATAAGCCGGGTCCAACTTATATGTTGGGTGCGGTTTTTTTATGCTGTTTAGTCCTTTGGAATCGTCTAGGTGAGAATGAAATATTCTTTTATTGAAGGAGTTGGATGTTATGGAATTAAAAGATCAAGTTGTATTAGTGACGGGTAGTAGTAGAGGACTAGGTGCAGCAATTGCTAAAGCATTTGGACGTGAAGGATCTCGCGTCATTGTTAATTATTTTCAGAATGAAGAAAAAGCTCAACAAGTAGTAGACAGTATCGGTAAGGATCATGCTATAGCCATTAAAGCGGATGTTAGGAATCAATCTGACATAGAGACCCTATTCAAGTTGGCTAAAAATCATTTTGGTGAGAACATAACTACAGTCGTAAACAATGCATTAGTAAATTTCCAATTTGATGCCACCAACAGGCATACAGCAGAAACAATCACATGGGATGAGTATCAAGTACAATTAGAAGGAAGTGTAAAAGCTTCACTACATACTGTACAAGCTGCGATCAATGATATGGAGCAAAGAAAATTTGGCCGTGTTATCAATATTGGCACAAATCTTTTTCAAAATCCTGTGGTGGCTTATCATGACTACAATACAAGCAAGGCGGCTTTACTCGGTTTTACACGCAGCATGGCCAAAGAATTAGGAGAAAAAGGTATTACTGTAAACATGGTCTCTGGAGGACTTTTAAAAGAAACCGATGCTAGTTCAAAAACATCTGCGGAAGTCTTTACCATAATCCGAGATAGTACACCATTACAAAAGGTCACAAGTCCAGAAGATGTGGCAGATGCAGTCTTGTTTTTTGCATCCCCTTGGAGCCGTGCCGTTACTGGTCAAAATTTAGTAGTGGATGGCGGATTAGTGATGGATTGAATGGATTTAAAACCATATAGGTTTCATAGGGGAGTTATAAGGGCAGTCAAGGAAATACCAAAGGTTACTAGTCAAATTATAAAAATTTGACTTAACTCAACTTCTATTTTTGTTGCAAATGCAATAAATTCTAGTTAAACAAAATGCATACTACTCATGTTGTATTTGCAACAAAAAAATATTCAAAGGAGTAAATATGAAGGAAATTTTACGTGAGATTGGAATGATAGCGAGGTCATTAGATTCTATAAGTAATATAGAGTTTAAAGAATTTGACCTTACAAAAGGGCAGTATTTGTACCTAGTTCGAATATGTGAAAACCGCGGAATCATTCAAGAAAAGTTAGCTGAAATGATAAAAGTAGATCGAACAACGGCAGCTCGTGCAGTACAAAAACTCGAAATTAATGGCTTTATTGAAAAGAAGGGAGATGCACATAACAAAAAAATTAAAAAACTCTTTCCTACAGAAAAGGGAGAAAGTGTTTATCCTTTCATAAAAAGAGAAAATGATTATTCTAATATCAGGGCATTAGAGGGGTTTTCCGAGAAAGAAGCAGAAACCACTTTCAATCTTCTCCAAAGAATAAGAGAAAATGTAGAAAAAGAATGGGTATTTGTAAAAAAAGGAAATAAGAGAAATTACTGATTATATAGAGGAGCGACTTATCCAAATGACTATTAATATAAAAAAGTGTACCCTTGAAGATTCCTATGAACTTCAAGAAATTAGTCATGAAACGTTTAATGATACATTTAAGCATCAAAATTCACCCGAAAACATGGATGCCTATTTGGAAAAGGCGTTTAACTTAAAACAATTAGAAATAGAATTATCCAATCCTTCTTCGCAATTCTATTTTGTTTATGTTAATGATGATGTCGCAGGATATTTGAAGGTCAACATCGATGATGCTCAGTCTGAAGAAATAGGTGAGGAATCACTTGAAATTGAAAGGATTTATATTCGAAACAAGTTTCAAAAACATGGCCTTGGGAAGTGCCTCCTAAATAAAGCAATGGAAATTGCAGCGGAGTCTAAAAAAAATAAAATCTGGCTAGGTGTATGGGAAAAAAACGAAAATGCTATTGCTTTTTATAAGAAAAAGGGGTTTGTTCAGACGGGTGCCCACTCTTTTTATATGGGTGATGAAGTACAAGTCGACTATATAATGATTAAAACACTCATTTAATTTTTTCGGATGAAAAGTCAAAGATGTTTTTTTCGTGGTGCCCTATGGGGTATTTTGAAGCTAAAAATCATGACCAGACGGAAATATGGTGCCACTAGACGGGAATAAGCAAGATCCAGACGGGATTATGGCCATCTCAGAAGGGAATACGTGGAGCCCAGACGGGATTAATGGCGGGAAGAGCTGAAAAACAGATAAAATACCCCCATGGAAACTTAGTCAGCAGGTCTTCCTATAAAGTGTATCTATTGAAATAGACTAAAGATTAGCGACCCATTTTCAATAACCCAAGCCTGGCGAAAACATAGCTATCTTCATGGACTACAAACCAAAACCGAATGAATACACACTTACACTACTTAATGGAGACCTTGAAAAGGAAATCTCGCTCAAGGAAAATGGGTTTTCCGCCCCGACACAAAAAGGAGTATTTGTTTATTATTATAGTGTATGGTGGATGGATGAAAAGGAAGAACATGTATCAAACGGAGATGCTTACTATGCATTCGCTTTGGAAGTAAAGTAGGGATTCTGTATGCCACGTTTCTCTTTACAGTTCCTTCTAATCTCTAAATTACACCACAATTTAAAAAGCGTGCTCAAAGCCATCTCAGACTTTTAAACACACTTTTATGTTATGTCAGCTCTATTTTCATTGGAATTCTATTTTCAAATTTATATACGTGTGTAAACCCGCATTGTTTCGCCATAGCAGCAGCGTCCTCTAAATTCGCACCGACATCTTTTACAAAATGAGAATCGGAACCGAGCGTCAGAATTTCGCCGCCTAGTTGATGATAAAGTGAGAGAACATCCATAGATGGAAGGGACTGCTGCAAATGCCCTCTAAGACCTGAGGTGTTAATTTCGATACCGATATTCCGATCGATTGCTTTTTTTAGTATAGCTTCTATTACGTCTTTGTGCTCCTCAAACGTATACATCCCAATAGTTTTGACCGCATAGCGTTTTAATAAGTCTAGGTGTGCAATGACATCTATATCAGCCGTACATACCATTTTATATACTTCTTCAAAATACCCTTGATAAGCAATGCCTGCCGGTACCTGTTTTAGATAGGCACTTAATTTTAGATTATCTATATTATGAACGGATCCTAAAATGAAATCTAAGTTTAATGGTGTCAGTATGCTTTCGTATTTTTCTTTAAGTAAGTGCGGTTCGCACAGTTCAATGCCAGCTTTTATGATTAATTGACTACCAAACTGTTCTTGGCACTCATTAATTTCGGTGAAATAACGATTGAAATCCATATGGCCAAAAGTGGGGGCGAGTGGATTCACTGAAAAGTGTTCTGTGAAGCAAATCTCTTTAATCCCTTTTTCTATGGCAGCCATACAGACATCTTTCATTGAAGCTTTAGAATCGAATGAATGGTTTGTATGATGATGATAATCCATTATGTGCATAAGCTTTGATATCCTCTCGGTGATGACGTTTAACAAATCTTTATATAAATAAGTCTAGCAAATGATATGGAATGTGGCAATGAAGGGGTATTTGCTAGTGGGCACACATAATGAGTCATGAGATAAAAACTTGAAAAAAACACATTATTAAACGTCTTCTAAACCAATCAGTGGTAAAATTGAAGAAGTATTGAGTTATATGTACAACCATAGTATGATGGGTCCTATCAATTATCTTAACAAAAGTGGAGGCACGCATATAATGAAATGTTTTTCGATAGATTTAGACGGAACATTATTAAACTCAAAACATCAAGTATCTAAAGAAAACGTAGAAGCTATATATGAGTTGAAAGCAAGAGGACATGAAGTCATTTTAAACACTGGCCGCGCCTATTCGGATGTCGTTAAAATTGAAGATTTACAAAAACTTGAACTGCCGATTTTCTGTATAAATGGTGCAGTTTTATATACCAAAGACAGAGAACTTTTATACGAAACCACATTGCCTGCCTCAACGTATCAAGAGGTGTTCACAGCATTAAATACACTAGACGTCGGCATACTGGTTTATACCAATTATGGTGGTTTTCCATCCACGCTTCCACCGCTGCACCAAAAAACTGAAGAAGAGTTGAACCAGCTTTTCTTAGAAACAGATTACACGGAGCTCCTTGCAAAAGACGATTTAAAAGTATATAAACTTATTGCCTTGGTACATCCTAGTCAGGTTCATAAAATAGAAAGTGTCAAAATGGCATTAAAAGATGTTATGGGTCTATCAACGGCTTCGTCTTTTCCTAATAATGTTGAAATCACTTCAGATGAAGCACATAAAGGGAAGGCCTTGTTACGCTATCAGCAATTAATGAATGTTTCCTTTGAAGAAATTATTGCATTTGGTGACGGAGGAAACGATCTTGGGCAGTTCGAGGTAGCGACTACTTCAGTCGCAATGGCTAATGCACCTATAGCTATTCAAGCAGCAGCGGACATGGTAACCAAATCAAATGACGAAAACGGATTTGCTTATGCAGTGAATCAGCTTTTAAAGAATGATCCAAAACCAATTTTAATTTGAGATCTAAGAAAATGTCCTCGTGACATTTTCTTTTTTATTTAAATATCTGAACAATCAAACAGTTAAAGTTGACACTTTTAGTAGGGATTACTATAATTTATGGAAATACAAAATAGTGTTTTAGAAGAAAGTGAGTGGGATAAATGGGAAACCAAATTGAAAATAGTGAACTAAGTTATGGTTATAGAGAAGCACCTGTGAAGGTTGAAGTGTTTTTAAATTTAGCATGTCCGTATTGTGCAACATTTTTTAGTTTGGCGGAAGAGTCTTTAAAAGACTACATAGATAATGATCAAGTCACTTACATTGTTAAACACTATGATAAGCCAAGGGAAATGCTGTTAAATGGGACATTAGTTAATTTATTTCTAGATTACGAGGATTCGTCCCGTGTAAGAGAAACTATGAAGGAATTATTTGAAACACAAGAACAATGGGACCAATTGAATAATCAAGAAATAAAAAAGCTATTGACAGATAACTATCAATTAAAGGAAGAACCAAAGAACACGGATATCAGTCTGAAGGTAACGGCTGAGGCAATTCAAAGAAAAGTAAAAATGGTGCCTACGGTTTTTATTAATAATAAGGAATACCAATATCCAACTGAAATCTCAGCAGCTGAATTAACCGCTGAGATTGAGTCGGCATTAACTAGTAAAATTACGTACTAGAACAGAAGGAGTATAGTCTCCTGTCTGTTTTGTCTTGGAGGACTTCATGGAAAAAGTAAAAGCCCTTAAAATAGGTAAGCTGCCAACAGGAAAGAAGAATTGTATTACGGATGTTGCAGATGTAAGAGTAGGGCATGTTACACTGGATTTTCCGTTAGATGCAGATGGAGAGGAAGCGGCTTGCACGGGTGTGACCGCCATTCTGCCGCATGGAGGAAATCTATTTAAGGAAAAACTAACAGCAGCTAGTTATGTACTTAATGGTTTTGGCAAGTCGACTGGACTTGTCCAAGTTAATGAACTTGGTGTTCTTGAGTCACCCATTATGCTGACTAATACATTTGGAGTGCCTGCGGTTACTCAGGGGACGCTGGAATATATGCTGAAACAAAATCCTGAAATCGGGGAGACAACCGGGACAATAAATATTGTTGTAGGGGAATGTAATGATAGTTATCTCAATTCTATTCGGCATTTCCCAGTTCATTCTAAGCATGCAGTGGAAGCGATTCAAAAGGCCGCTGCAGATAAGGCTGAAGAAGGAGCGGTTGGAGCAGGGAAAGGAATGATTTGTTTCGGATTTAAAGGAGGGATAGGGACCTCTTCTAGAGTGGTTAAACTAGAAGAATTGGAGATACAGTATACAATTGGCTGTTTAGTTTTAAGTAACTTTGGCAAGGAAGAGGAATTTCTAACAGATACATATACGGGGCTGACAGAGACTCTTCAACAGGGGCTAGCCGAGACATCTGACGGATCCATTATTATTATTCTGGCAACGGATGCCCCATTAAGTGACAGACAGTTGTTAAGAGTAATAAAGCGTTGTGGAATCGGGCTTGGCAGAACGGGGAGTAATGTGAGTCATGGAAGCGGTGATATTGTTATCGGTTTTTCAACAGCTCAAAGTATCCCGCATGACTCTGAAAGTCCCTATGAAACATATAAACTGTTACGAGAGGACCACTTCATATTTAACCAATTATTTGTTGCTGCCGCTGAAGCTACAGAAGAAGCAATCTTACATTCACTTTTACAAGCTGAAACAACCAAAGGCAGAAAAGGGCGTATTGTTCATCAATATTCTAACCGAAAAGAAGGAAGCTTAAAGGCGTAATCACTTACGCCAGAGTATATGAATCTTCTATATGTTTTTCCTGCATTCTAATTAAACTAGTTCTAATTTCTTTTTATAATAACGATCAACGAAATGCCCGAAATTGGAAGCGAGAATTTGTTGGAAAAGCATCCCCACTACCACAGGAACAGCGACCTGAGCTGGGAAGTAGGACACAGCAAGAACTGCGCCAGCACTAATGTTGCGCATCCCGCCTAAGAATGTCAACGCGACGACATTTTCTCGGTCCATCTTCATGCGAATTCCCATAAGAAAAGAAAATAAATACCCAGTGAATGCAATGATAAACACAACAATAATAATGGAGAATAGTTTCCAATCAATCGTACGTAAATAGGGTGCAATAATAGAGCTATTTAACAAAACGACGATTCCAAGGAATAGTTTTGAAAAAGGTGAAAGATAGGGGGCAAGCGTTACTTTTGCCTTTCCTTTGGTTACCTGGTTACATACCATTCCAGCAATGGAAGGGATAACAACCATCCATAACAAACCACTCATCATGCCAAAAACATCCATTTCAATTTTTTCACCAACTAAAATGGCCATGGAATATGGAACAATAAAAGGAGATAAAAACGTATCAATTAAAATAAGTGTAAGAGTAAGCGCAATATTTCCCCGATAAATGGTCACCCAGATAACACTTGTAATACCTGTTGGGATAATCATACCAAGAATTAGGCCGGTAATCGTATGAATATCACCACTGAACACTACATGTCCAACCCCCCACGCCCAAAGCGGCATAATCACATGGAGAATACACAAGGTAAGTAGAATAGGCTTAGGATGAGCAACTACATGTTTAAATGATTTGAAAGTCGATCCCAAACTGCCTGTAAAGGTTATATATGCAAATAACCCAGGTACCAAGAACTTATAACTCTCTACATACGAAGCTAAAATCACGCCAAGGATAACACTAATTGGTGTGATATAGGCCATTTTCCCTTCTAAAAAAATATTCATTTTTTGCAGCATTACCTGTACACTCCTTCAAGATGAAACTCCGTTCATTATATCGTGAATATTCCGGCAAAGGAAAATAAATAGTGAAAGAAGATAGGAAGCGAATGATTCCAAAAAGGAGAATATGAAGCAGCTATTTTAGCAGCTATCTAAAAAGAGGTACGGAAAGTTTCATCCCGAACCTCTATTGCCTTTTGAACACGTTGATTGGAACGGAAATCAACAGCCCCATTTTAAAACTAAAAAAAGAAGCCTGTAGACAAACTTGAGTAAAACCCGAGTTTGTCTACAGGCTGAGATCCACACACAATGTACGGATCTGTTTACTTTCTCTTAGCTTCCCCATTCTACACTAATACCAAAATGATCAGAAATAATCGGATAGTTTTTCCCATTAAAGATGACCTCAGAGTAGTGAACTTGAATCGGTGTATTCGTAAAAATAAAATCAATTCGTAGTGGTTCGTGATTGTCAGACCAACCATCTATTTGCTTCTGGATGGTGTATCCATTATCACGTTTAGAAGCTAGGTGATAGGTGTCTAACCAGTTTTTCGTTACTAAGGAATATCCTTCGTCTAACGATTGGGCTGGATTGTTTAAATCACCTAGTAGAAAAATAGGACCAGCTAGTACTGAAAAATGAGCTTCACAGGTTGTCCATTGATCTGCGAAGGCTTCGCGTTCGTCATTCCACCATCCGAGATGAAGGTTAAAGTACCAAGTATCTTGAACTTGAATTCCAAGAACTTTACGAGATTTATAATCCGTATAATCGGTTGATTGTGAGGCATAAAAGGTCAGGATGTTTTGAATAGGGAAGCGGCTTAAGAAGGCCAAGCCCTCATCATACATACCGTACCCAATATGTGACGGCTCCCAGGTCCAGTTGTAATGAAACCCTTTTGCAGCAAGTTTCTGCTGCAAAAGCCATGCGAAATTATCTTTTTTGATTTGATTATCTAACGTTGAAGCTTGATAGTTTTGGAGATGACTAGCATCAATTGATTCTTCCTTAATGGTTTGGTTGACTTCCTGCAGGGAAATGAGATCATAGCCTTCAGTAATAATAGCATCACACAGGATATCTAGTTTTTCTACCTGTTTTTCTTCCAGCCAACTATGTGTATTTAAGGTTAGTAGTTTCACCTTGTTACGCTCCTAGACGATCATTAATGTCGGATTTTAAAACATCTGCTTTGGGACCGTAGACAGCTTGTATGCCATTATCTTTTTTAATCAATCCTAATGCGCCTAGTTTTTTCCAGTCTTGTTCGTTCCCAACTAAAGCGGGATCTTTAACGGTTACACGAAGTCTTGTCATACATGCATCTACATCCATAATGTTAGCTGGACCACCTAGGATCGAAATGATTCCATCAACTTGTTTGTCAGCAGGAGCTGATTCTGCAGTTTCCGATGATGGTGCATTTTCTTCATCTGTACTGCTCTCATCAATGTAATTACCTAAACGGCCAGGGGTAGCAATCTTGAAACGGCCAATCATGTAATAGGATACAAAGTAGGCGATGCAGAAGAAGACGATACTACTAATGACAAAGTTAATGATATCCCCAGTTAATCCTGCATTGACTGACATGGGAATACGTGTGAGAAATTCTAGGTTACCAAATGAATGTACACGTAAGTTAATCAAATCTGCCAGTGCAAAGGAAGCTCCTTGTATCACTGCATAGACTACATAGAGTACGGGTGCTGCAAACATGAACATGAATTCAAGTGGTTCAGTTACACCTGTTAAGAAGACGGCAAGTGCTGCTGATAAGAAAATCGTTTTATATTTTTTGCGTTTGTCTGCATCCGTTCTGCGATACATAGCGAAAGCTACACCAAGTAATGTACCGGTTGCACCAATCATTTGTCCAACTTTGAAACGAGCGGGAGTAACTTCATTTAATAATGCAGTATAAGCTGCTGTATCTCCTGCGTTTTTCATGTTCACTAAATCACTAACCCATGCCAGCCACAGTGGGTCTTGTCCAAAAACTTGTGTGCCAATGTTTGCACCTGTCATAATTTCGTATGTACCACCAAGGGCTGTATAATTTACTGGGATGGTTAACATATGATGTAATCCGAATGGCAAGAGAAGACGTTCTAACGTTCCATAAACGAATGGTGCTAAAATAGGTGCGGTATCACCTGAAGTGGCAATCCACTGGCCAAAATTATTAATCCCAGTTTGAACAAATGGCCATACGACAGCCAATATAATAGATACAATTACTGACCAAAGGATAACGACAAAAGGTACGAATCGTTTACCATTAAAGAATGCAAGTGCATTCGGCAATTTACGGTAGTTATAATATTTATTGTAGACAATGGCTCCGACAAATCCGGAAATTATGCCAACGAAAACGCCCATGTTCAATGCTGCTGAACCTAGAATGGATGTGAAGTACCCGTTAACAAGGATTTCTGATCCAAAAAGTGTTTCTGTTGTTGCGCCTTCAGTTGTCAGCATAGTAGCATTGACACCGAAAATGGCACCGGTTGTAACATTGATCAGTATAAAGGCTAAAAGGGCTGCAAATGCTCCACCGGCACGCTCTTTAGCCCACGAACCACCAATTGCAACAGCGAAGAGCAAATGTAGATTTCCAATTACTCCCCAGCCGAGACTCTCCATTACACCGCCTATGGTAGCGACGAAATGAATTTCTCCTCCAAACATGACAATCATTTTACCGATACTTATCATTAATCCAGCTGCCGGCATGACAGCGATTACAACCATTAGTGCTTTACCGAGTTTTTGCCAGAAATCAAATGAAAATAACTTTTTCATCTTTTGTACATCTCCCTTGATGATTTATCTATGCAAACGATTGCTTTGATTTGATTATACTCTCGACTGTTTAAAATATGCAAGCGCTTTTTTAAACTAATATTTTGAAAGTACAGTTGTTCATTCATTTAAGCAATAGCAAGGTAATATGCGTATTTTTCTTTTTAAAAATGAAAGTTTTGTTAATGAGATTGACAACGCAATCGTTTGCGTTTAAACTTGCACTATAAAAGAAAAGTCAGTAATTATAACCAGGTATTTACAGTATGAGGAGGAAATAAAAATGGCTATAAACCGCTTATTTGAGGTAGATGAATGGAAGATTCGGACAAATCATTTAGATAAACAAAATAGAAGATTACAAGAAAGCTTAACGAGTATTGGAAACGGATACATGGGAATGCGAGGGAACTTCGAGGAGCAGTATTCTGGAGATCATCATCAGGGCAGTTATTTAGCAGGTGTATGGTATCCGGACAAAACAAGAGTAGGATGGTGGAAAAATGGCTATCCTGAATATTTTGGTAAAGTCATTAATGCCATGAATTTTATTAAAGTAGATTTATTCATAGATGGGGAAGTTGTTGACTTATTTACGGATACCATCACGGAATTTAATCTTGAACTCGATATGAAGCACGGAATATTGACCAAGAGCTATTTAGTAGAAAAGAATAAAAAGCAAGTACGTGTTGAAGTGGAGCGTTTTGTTAGTTTGGATCAAAAAGAACTGTGTGTTATCAATATGAAGGTTACTAGTTTGACAGATTCAGTACAATTACGTTTTGTGCCCACATTAGATAGTCAAGTGAAAAATGAAGATGCAAACTACGAAGAAATGTTTTGGCTTCCAGTTGCGGCATACTCGAATCAGTTAGTCGTGGAGACCAAACCAAATGATTTTGATATAGAGCAATTCAGAGTTGCTGCAACGATGACTAACCGTGTGACTAATTTAGAAAACACTGGAAGTTTGGTCACTCCAATGCAAGTGAATGAAGTTTTTGAAGGGACTATACTTGCTGGTGAAACAGCGACAATTGAAAAATTGATTGTTTTAACTACATCGCGTGACAGTGAAGTAGATACAGTCAGTGAACGAAGCAAAGAGATCAGTGAAAAAGTCAGTGAACGAAGTGCTGACAAACTGCGTGAACAGCATGAATCATTGTGGATTGAACGTTGGGAAAAAGCTGATGTAGTAATTGGCGGAGATGCTGCTGCACAACAGGGAATTCGTTTCAACTTATTCCAATTGTTTTCTACTTATTACGGGGAAGATGAACGTTTGAATATTGGACCAAAAGGATTTACCGGGGAAAAATATGGGGGAGCAACTTATTGGGATACTGAGGCCTATGCAGTGCCGTTGTATTTAGCTTTAACTGACCAATCGGTAACGAAAAATTTATTAAGTTATCGGCATAATCAGCTGCCGGGAGCAGAACATAATGCTCGTCAGCAAGGATTAGCTGGTGCGCTGTTTCCAATGGTGACCTTTACTGGGGTGGAATGCCACAATGAGTGGGAAATCACCTTTGAAGAAATCCATCGTAATGGAGCCATTGCTTACGCAATCTATAACTATACGAATTATACGGGAGACAAAGAGTATCTTATCGATAAAGGATTGGATGTATTGACGGGGATTAGTCGTTTTTGGGCGAGCCGTGTACATTATAATCGTCAAAAAGATCAATACATGATGCACGGTGTAACCGGGCCTAATGAATATGAAAATAACGTTAACAACAATTGGTACACGAATAAAATGGCTATCTGGACATTGAAATACACACTTGCTTCATTAGAGTTAGCTCCTGAGAAGAAACTTATGTTAAATCTAACCGATGAAGAATTACGAAAATGGGAAGAAATTATTGAAAAAATGTATTTCCCATATGATGAAGAACGGGGTATTTTCATTCAACATGATACGTTCCTCGATAAGGAGCTGCGTCCTGTTACAGATTTGGATCCATCAGATTTACCGCTCAACCAAAAATGGTCATGGGACAAGATTTTACGGTCACCGTTTATCAAGCAAGCAGATGTACTCCAGGGGATTTATTTCTTCCAAGATGAATTTACAATAGAAGAAAAAGAACGGAATTTCGATTTCTATGAACCAATGACTGTCCATGAATCTAGTCTATCTCCAAGTATTCATGCCATATTAGCTGCAGAGTTAAATAAGATGGATAAAGCGGTGGAATTGTATGAACGGACTGCACGATTAGATCTGGATAATTACAATAACGATACAGAGGATGGTCTTCATATCACCTCTATGACCGGGAGCTGGTTAACGATTATTGAAGGGTTTGCAGGAATGCGGACAACGAATGATACATTGGCATTTTCACCTAAATTACCGCGAAATTGGAGCCATTATGGTTTCCATATCAATTACCGCGGCCGTTTACTGAAGGTAATGGTTGAGCAGGAAGCAACGATTGAATTAGTTTCAGGAGAACCATTGGAAATGAAGGTATACAATCAATCAATCCTGCTCTCAAGCTCGTATACTTGCCAAATTACTCATACTGAATCAGCGGGTGCATAACAAAATAGGGGGAAAGTGACATGAAAGCAGTATTATTTGATTTGGATGGTGTGATTACGGATACAGCCATTTACCACTACCAAGCGTGGAAAGAAATGGCCGGTAAACTTGGAATTGAAATAGATGAAGTGTTTAATGAACAACTAAAGGGTGTAAGCAGAATGGATTCACTGCAGCTTATTTTAGAAAAAGGCGGCCTTGGGAACCGTTATTCGGAAAGTGAAAAAGTGAAAATGGCTGACGATAAAAATATCGTCTATAAACAAATGATTGAAAAAGTATCTCCAAAGGATCTTCTGCCAGGAATTAAAGAGTTATTGAAAGATCTAAAGGCTAAGGGGATTTTAATTGGATTAGCATCTGCAAGCCAAAATGGTCCTGTTATTTTGGATCGGCTAGAAGTTACCCAGTATTTTAATACGATCGTCAATCCGGCCGAATTACGTGCAGGAAAACCAGACCCTGAAATTTTTGTGAAAGGTGCACAGCAGTTGGGCGTAAATCCGAAAGATTGTGTTGGAGTAGAAGATGCTGCAGCGGGTGTTCAAGCGATCAATGGTGCAGGAATGGTTTCAGTCGCTATTGGCAATCAAACAACATTAGCAGCAGCAAACATTGTGGTTCCTGCTACCGAAGATGTAAGTGCTGATTTGCTAGAAAAAGTCTGGTCTGTATCCGTAAACTGTAATGAAGTATTCTAATACAGTTTACGGATACAAAGATGGAAAAGAAGTTATTGAATATCGATTAGTGAATAACCAGGGAAATGTATTTCGCTGCCTGAACTATGGGGCAGTGGTCACAGCTATAGAAATCCCGGATAGATCAGGACAGGTAGAAAATGTTGTTTTAGGATTTGATCATCTAAAAGACTACATCAAGGACTCCCCCTATTTTGGGGCAATTGTTGGCCGTGTTGCAGGTCGAATAAAAGACGGACGGTGGGGGGAACTCCAACTGACCAAGAATGAAGGACAGAACCATATACACGGTGGGAACCAGAACTTTAGTCAAGTAGTCTGGGATAGCGAAATGATTACAGGGGCGGATTATACCGGAGTCCTATTTACACATACAAGCCCCGCTGACGACAATGGGTACCCAGGTAATCTTAAGGTTCAAGTGACGTATTATTGGACAAATGATAATTGCTGGAAGATGAAGATTAAAGCCGTTACAGATGAAACAACTTTGTTCAATCCCACCAATCATACGTATTTTAACTTGAGTGGAAATGTGAAGCGGACAATATTAGATCACACACTACAGGTTTCAAGCGATACATTTGCAGAAACGGATAGGGAAAAATGCCCGACTGGAAGACTGCTTTCTGTTGAAGGAACACCGTTTGATTTTAGAAAACCAGTCCGAATAGGTCATGCCATTCATAAGCAACCTTCAGGGTATGATACCCCATTTAAGTTAACGTCAGGTTTCATTCAGTTGTTCGATGACAGCAGTGGAAGAAAACTAACCATTCAAACCGACCGAGAAGCGGTAGTCGTGTTTTCAACCACGGGCATGAATGAAGACTATTTGGTGGCAGGTGAAAAGATGAGCAGTCACCGTGGGATTGCATTAGAAACACAGGAATTACCTGATGCAGTTCATCACCCACAATTTCAATCGATCGTTATTCATCCTGGTCATACGTATACCTGCCAGACGGAATACCAGTTTTCTGTTGAGGATACCTTGTCATAACGTTGAATTTAACCTATGATGAATAAATGAAAAAAACAAGTGGAGGAGAGGTTTGAATGGCTGTGACGATTAAGGATGTAGCCAAGAAGGCTGGAGTAGCCACATCAACTGTATCGCGGACCATTCAGGACCACGCTAGTATTAGTGAGAAAACGAAGAAAAAAGTGCGATTGGTTATGGAGGAATTAGGCTATCGGCCCAATTTAACAGCCCGGGGGTTAGTCAAGCAAAACAGTCGAACAATCGGGGTAATCTTACCTGTATCAAATGGTGAGGTTTTTCAAAATCCGTTTTTTCTTGAAATGATCCGTGGGATCAGTAAAGCCTGTAATGAGAAAAAATATATGGTAGCATTAGCTTCCGGAACAACTGAAGATGAGTTGCTTTCCAGCATCGAAACAATGGCAAAAGGCGGACGAGCAGATGGGTTTATTGTGCTTTATTCCAAAAAAGATGATGCAATTATAGAGTATCTTCATGCGGAAAAACTGCATTATGCCATGATTGGGAAACCGTATAAGTATGAAAATGATATGCTTTTTGTGGATAACGATAATCAGCTGGCGGGAAAAGATGCAGCCAATTATCTTATTCACTTAAATCATACAAAAATCGCTTATATTGGCGGCGATTATAACCAAATGGTGACCACGGAGCGTTTAATTGGTTATCGTCAGGCATTAACCGAGGCGCAGCTGGAAGTCAACACAGACTATATATTAAGTGATAGTATTGATGAAAAAGAGTATCGTCAAATGGTCACTGCCTTATTTTTGGCGGAGAAGCGGCCGACTGCTATCGTAGCGAGTGATGATCTCGTTGCGATGAGCGTTAGTTATTTGTTAAAAACGATTGGGTTAACTGTTCCAGATGATGTCTCCATTATCAGTTTCAATAATTCGATTTTTGCTGAGAAAACGCAGCCTGCATTAACATCGATTGATGTTCATATCGATTATTTAAGCAGTCAAGTTGTACTCAAGCTGATTGAGTTGATTGAGGAAACCCTAGCATTGGCTATGAAGTTAATCTTACCGCATAAAATAGTTGAACGTGATTCTTGTAGACCCTTATAAAGAAAACCTGTCGAGTATCCGCTTGACAGGTTTTTTTTGCTGTTTTCAGCTAAGAGTCAGTCCATAGTAGTGTTTTCTTAGAAAAAAGAACTGGGTTTTCCTGCCTGTTTTACTGTATATAGAGAGTAGCTTTGTGCCTATAAATAGTTTCGAGACGGTAAATGAAACATCAAGATATCGGTTAATTAGCCTTATCTTCTAATTTGGTTCTTTAGAATGAACTTTGCTTTTATTAAAAAAATCGTTAGAAATCTTAACTTTTATATTAGTAAGATGTAATGGAGGTTTTCAAGTGTACGAGTTGTATACATAACCTAAACTTTAACAAATGGGTGAAGGGATGTTGGTTATTCATGGGTTTTAAAAACAAAAAAATGACTGATAGTAAAGTGGTTATTATCGGAGGAGGGATCGGTGGGGCCGCTGCTGCAGTTGCATTGAAGGCAAAGGGAATTCGAGCTGATGTGTATGAGCAAGCACCCGTATTAAAAGAGGTTGGGGCCGGTATCGGTGTCCGTCCGCCTACTGTAAACTTCTTTAAAAAATGGGGCATGTATGAAGATATTGAAAAAGTGAGTGCAAGAAGTGACCATATGGAAATTATAGCAGGAGATAATCAAGTACTGGTTAAAGAAGCATGGCCTGTCCTAACAGAAGACAAATCAGACGCATATGCTCGTTTAATACACCGTGCTGATTTATTAGATACGTTAATCGCTCATATTCCGGAGGATCAACTACACTTAAATCACCGGTTAACAGAAGTAATCGATCACGGCGTTTATGCTGAAGTAAAATTTGCCAATGGAAAGACGATTGAAGCTGATCTTGTCATTGCAGCTGACGGAATCCGTTCACCGATACGTGACCAAACATTGAATCAACATGAACCGGTCTATTCTGGATATCTTGCCCATCGTGCATTAATTTCTACAAAATCTGCTTTGGGGATGGCTTCACAGGATAATGTCCTGCGTATTTACGTAGACGGCGATAATTCAGTCTATTTCATGCCACTAGAAGGCAGAGATCAAGTATCTGTAGATGTTACCGTTCCTGGGAAGTTTGCACGCCGTCCCGAAGTTACAAAAGAAGAACTTTTGGAGAGTATAACAGGTTTCGGTCCTACTATCCAAAAAGTGGTCGAAAGTATTGATATGAAAGAGGTTGTTACACGTCCATTGTGTGACCTTGAACATGTGAAAACATGGAGTACTAAATGTCTAACATTGATTGGTGATGCTGCTCACGCTATGCTGCACAACCAAGGTCAAGGTGCGAATATGGCTATACAAGATAGTGGGGAATTAGCAGAAGCAATTGCTGAGTCCATCACCATAGAAGAAGCCTTGCAAAAATATGAAGAAAAACGTAAACCAATTACGAGACTTTACCAAGACTTATCTCGTCTATTCCCCACTGATAAAGCTAAGACTGCTTTCCCTGAAAAAGCACACTTCTAAAAGGTTGTTGGTCGAGAGCAAAAGTTATTGCAATAGAAATAAGGAGGTTTTAAGATGCCTGTCCATCCTGAAATAAAAAAGATATTGGATACGATACCGGAATCTGATCCATACAAAAGAATCATACCGGAAGAACATAGAAAAATGTTTGATAAACCCATTTTACCTATTGAAAAACGTGTACACGTTTATTCGGTGGAAGAAAAAACCATACTTACTTCAACTACTGAGATAAAAATCAGAATTTACACTCCAGAGGAGGGGGAAGAGTTTCCACTGCTCATGTATTTCCATGGCGGTGCCTTTTTCTCAGGGAATTTAGAAAGTCATGATGAAATTGTTCGGCCGATTTGCAAGGAATCAGGCTATAAAGTAATTGCTGTTGAGTATCGCCTTGCGCCTGAACACCCTTTTCCAATACCCTTAGATGATTGTTATCAGGTGACAAAATGGGCTGTGGAGCACGGGAAAGAATTAAAATGGGACGGGAAGAATCTTGCCCTTGCAGGTGATAGTTCTGGCGGGAATTTAGCAGCCGCTGTTTCTCTGATGGCTCGTGAAAAACAAGAATTCACGGTCACTAAGCAAGTGTTATATTATCCTTCTCTAGATCTTGATTTCAGTGAGTTTCGGTATCCTTCATTAATAGAAAATAGAAAAGGGTATTTCGTGGAGAGTGATACATTAGCTGAACATAATTCCTTCTATTTAAAAGGAAAGGTAGATACAGATCATCCACTTGTTTCACCAATTAGAGAAGAAAATCTAGAGAATCTTCCAGCTGCACTTGTCATTACTGCAGAATATGATCCGATGCGGGATGAAGGGGAACTATTTGCGGAGAAGTTAAAAAATGCAGGTGTACGAACTGAAACAATCCGTTATGAAGGAGTTACACACGGCTTCTTAGGTAAATTTACTCATTTGGCTGAATATAGGGATGTGTACCAACGTACAGGTTCTTTTTTAAAAAAAGAAATGTAACCATCTAATTTAGTACTGAATTGTAGAGAAAAGTAAGATTTTCTCTACAATTTTTATGTGACGAGGCTGTATTTCACTCTTGTTTCTCCAAAAAATGTTGAACACGCTTAACATAAGGGGTTTTATCGTATGATAAATAGACCTGACTTGATAGTTTGATTGGGTCACCGAAGAAAAACCTTTCATACAGGGTTTCACGCGTACCAAATGAACTCATCGTTAAATCCCAGGCTAATCGAAAAACTTTAATGCGGTCTTCCGCATTTTTTGACTTGGCTTGTAAATAATGATCCAAATCCGTTCTTAAAATCTGAAAAGTATTTTCTGTAGGAATCGCCATTAGTCCACTTGCACCTAATAAATGAATGATTTCAGTAAACCTTGGATAAATTTTTGGAAATAAACTGATCGCAATTTGAAGAGATGTTTGATCTGGCCGCATAAATCCTAATTCATCCATTTCTGCTTCCATTTCAGATTTAAGAAGCAACGCTTTCATTGTTTCTAAGGCAACAATAATTTCAGAAGCTTTCTCTTGCACGTGTTGATATTCAATAATATTGATTGTTTCAATAATGGATTGTACAACACCTAACACAAATTCTAGTTTTATAATTCGTCTACAAACAACTTGATGAATGGTAAATGCTGAAAAGGAGTTTATATTCATAAAAATATTAGATACTTCTCTGTTATTATAATAAAAAACTCGGTCCCAAGGGACTAGTACATTGTCGAAAATTACGATAGAATCCATTTCCTCATATCTAGAGCTTAGTGGATAGTCAAAAGTAGACTCCCCTCCAACAAATGAATCTCGGCATACAAACTTCAGGTTTTTCGTATTACTAGGAATGGTAAAGGCAAATCCGTTTTCATCTGCTTCAAGTCCTGCCGTTGATACCACTAATAACTCATCCGTTATTCCTCCTTGTGTTGCTAGTAACTTAGCACCCTTTATGACAATTCCTTCTTCCGTTTCAGCTATTACTTTGGCTGAGATCGGTTCATCCGCAGTTTCAAAGTAAAATTGTGATCGATTTACCTGAGGATTAATAAAGGTATGGGTGAGAGATAAGTCTTGTTCTCGTGCATACTCGTAAAACTTTGTAACATTTTCCGGAAAACAATTTCGTTGTCCTCTTAATAAATCTGCAGAACAAGCTAAGGCCATTAATACTGTATTCATATAGTCTGGGCTTCTCCCCATCATACCGTTACTGGATTTCGCCCAATTTTGAATCATTTTTCTTCTTTTAATTAAATCATCTCGTGTCTTTGGTTGTAAGTAAGACATACCTACAGGTTCGCTGGTTAACGGAGAGGTGTAAGTCATTGGTATTGATTCTTCCGAGAATTGTAAATCATATAACGCTGCCTGGCTTTTCATTACTCCTTTGAAAGCTGGGTGTTCAGAGATTTTTCCTTCCACAGGTTTTCCATCAATCCATACATTGGGTCTCAGTTGGTTAATCCGATGAATATAGTCGGTACCGTTTATAGCCGGCATAAGTACACCCCTAATAGTTAGTCACTTTTTGTAGAAGGGGATATCACATTAAAATATCTCCTTTGAACTCATTTTTAATTTATGTAAAGTACCCAGATTGGTGAAAACAATATTCTATAGGGTAGAGTGAACAAAGAAAAAAGCTTTCACCCTGATTGTTCAGAGTAAAAGCTTTTATAGTCTTTTATTAATTATGCGACAGCATTTTTAAGTAATAAATGCTTGACCTCACCGAAAGTAACGAATCGTTTATTTTTTTCATCATATAATTTGTAGCGTAATGACTTAAGACTTAATTTGATATCAACCGTTGTCGCCATTTGAATGGGTGGAGTTGAATCATGTGCTTTTTCCAAGTTGTAATTAGGGACTCTAGGGCTTAAATGATGTACATGGTGGAATCCGATATTACCGGTTACCCATTGCAGTACTTTAGGAAGCTTATAGTAAGAACTGCCTTCGATAGCTGCCTTCACGTAATCCCATTCACTTTCATCTTCAAAATAAGAATCTTCGAAGGTATGTTGAATATAAAATAACCAAATACCAAGTGCTCCAGCAATAAACATGGTAGTTCCTTGTACAATCACAAATGACTGCCATCCGATCGCCCAAATTAAGAGAGAGTAAAGAACTACAATACAAACATTCGTTAAATACGTATTGTTACGTTCTTTCTTACGTGCGTCTTTTCTATTGAAACGGCTTGATATTAGAATTAAGAAGATAGGACCTAAACCAAACATGACTAAAGGATTGCGGTACATCCGATATTTAAAACGTTCCCATTTCGTTGCTTCTACATATTCTTCAATAGTCATTACCCAAATATCGCCCACACCGCGTTTATCTAGATTTCCACTAGAAGCATGGTGAATGGAGTGCTCGCGTTTCCATTTTTCAAAGGCGAAGAGAGTCATGATGCCTGTAAAGGTTCCGACTATCGCGTTTGCTTTTTTATTTTTGAAGAATGAACCGTGTGTACAGTCATGGAAGATTATGAACATACGTATAATGAAACCACTAGTTACTGCTGATAACGCGATCGTAAGCAAAATTGATATGTCTAAAGCTTGATAGGCTAAGAACCAAAACAAAATTGCTGGCGGAATCGTATTCACCAATTGTCTAACGCTCGCTTTTACATCTGCTTTTTCAAAGGGTGCAACAAATTTTCGTAGTTGTGCTGTTTTTTCTTTGCTCATGTTTTCCTCCTTTAACAGGCTCTTTAGCCTGGAAACCTTATTAAATTTAGTATAAAGCAAAATGGACTTAACTATTAGTCATACTTGTCAGTTGTTACACATGACATATGTCATGTTTTTAAATGGAAATACGGGTTGACAGTTTGTTTTCGATTTAATAGGTACCGCTGGAGGTAGAAGAATTGAACTGGATAGGGAGAACCGATTAGGATTTTAAAAAATGAATTCTAAACGTTTTATTAGGTAATCGATCGTCATACTTGGTATGATTATATTATCTTAATTTAAAGGGGAATGTTAGGAATGAATTCTACTACTGAACAAGTCGCACGTTTTAAAGAAGTGTTGGGAAACTATCCGACAGGAGTCACCGTAGTAACAGCTGCTGATGAGAATGGAACTCCTGTTGGGTTAACGGTCAATTCATTTGCTTCTGTTTCGATTGATCCATTGCTTGTCTTGTGGTCAATCGATCGTAAGGTTTCGTCTTTTGATATATTCCAAAATACCGATAAATTTGCTATTCATACATTAGCTGACGATCAAGCTGAAATTTGTACCTTGTTTGCCAGCAGGGATATCGATCGTTTTGCAAATTGCGAATGGAATCTTTCAGAGCATGCTCTGCCAATAATCTCAGGATCTTACGGTGTTTTACAATGTAAAACATTCAAAAAAGTGGATGCTGGAGATCATTTGATTTTAATTGGTGAAGTAATCGATATAGAAGTTGAAAAGAAAGAGCCATTACTTTATCATAAAAGAAAATTCGGGAAAATTCCTGAAGAATTTTATGCAACAAAATAATATACCTGGTTGAACCTTCATTTAAAGGTTCAACTTTTTTAGTTGTCCATTTGGAAAATCATTATTTCAGTGTAGATGGATTAAGAAGAAACAGATACAATGATAAGGGTATAATTAGAATAAGATGTTATAGTAAGAATGCAAAATTGGAGGAGTAGAATATGAAAAAAATTAATACAGTTCAGGAATTTAACGAACAAATTGGACAAGATGAGCTGACAGTTGGGATTTTTACTACGACTTGGTGCCCGGACTGCAAACGGTTAGATTTGTTTATTGATGAAGTAACAGAAGAACATCAAGATAAACAATGGTTCACAATTGATAAAGATGAATTCCCAGAAATATCTGATCAACAAACTGTTATGGGTATTCCATCTTTGTTGGTTTATAAAAATGGTGAAAAAATCGCTCATCTGCATAGTGCAAATGCTAAATCGCCTGAACAGATTAAAGAATTTCTAAGCAATATATAAAATGATTTAGGGATACCAAGGACTGCCAAGATTAATCCGGCAGTCCTTTTTTTGAGTCGTTTAAAAATGGTCTTGAGGAAGTTACTGAATAGCCATTCATTTTATGGTAGACTAGTTGTATATAAATGAATCGTTAAAGGAGTGAAAGGCCATTATTTTTCAAAAAAAATTTGAAGAATCAGTGAAAAATGGTGTTCACATTGGCAATGGAATCGCGTCCTTTCAAAACATCCGCTTAAATGTTCACTGTTTTGTGGTAGATGGGATATTAATTGATACAGGCGCCCAATCACTTGCCAAAGAATTCAGACCCTATATCGAAAGACAAGATTTTGATCAAGTGATGATTACTCATTATCATGAGGACCATACAGGGTGTGCAGCGTATGTTCAGAGCAAAGGAAAACCAATATTTATGAATGAATTATCCATTCCATATTGTCGAACCAAGGCGGATTATCCACTGTATCGTAAGATGTTTTGGGGCAAGCGCCGGCCTTTTGCGGCTGAATCGATTGGTGAAACAATCACATCCCGAACGGCTGTATGGGATGTAATTGATACACCAGGACATGCAAAAGATCATAAAGCCTTTTTGAACCGGGAAACTGGACAGCTGTTCACTGGTGACCTGTATTGCCAAGAGCGTACGAAGGTTATACTGCGAGAAGAAAGCATTCCAACACTGATTGATTCGTTGAACCGCGTTCTTACTTTTGACTTTGATGACGTGTTTTGCTGTCATGCAGGGCTGCTGGCGGATGGAAAAGGTGCGTTGAGACGGAAGCTCGATTACTTACTTCATATACAAGATAAGATTCTAAATTTGCACGATGAAGGAAATACTGTGAAACAAATCAATGATGTGCTGTTCCCTAAAAAATATCCAATTACTCGATTTTCGTCAGGTGAATGGGACTCTCAGCATATTGTAAACTCGGTCATAAATGAGCATGCGGGAAATAAATCAAATGCATAAGCTGGAAAACGTTAAAGGAGGACATTCCTTTGACGTTTTTTTGATGAGAATTGCTTTTGTTCTGAACTAGATAAAGATAAACTTGTGGTATATTATAAAACAACGACTCAATACTAAACATTGTTTTCAAAGTTAGGAAGAGGTTATGAACTTGTCCATTAATCATCAACTTTATGAATACATTATTAGTCATTCAAGAACGATTACAGAAGAGTGGTTTCGGGAGAAAAGGAATTTTTCTGGACCTTTTTATTCAAATAGCCAAAATCCTGAAATCAATCAGGTTTTACGGGAACAACACGCTTTGACGATTAAGACGATTGCCCATACCTTTTTAGAAGAGAGGAGTCTTTTCAATGGACAGCTAATCATTTGGGCCGAATCGGTTGCACAAAGCAGAATTGATCATAAAGCACCCATTCATCATGTTTTAGAGGCTTTGAGTAAAACTAGAGAGGTTATTTGGAAATATGTAGAGCAGTTTAGCAATCTGCATACCGAGTCTGTAACTCTTAGGGATATTCTTAACTGGAGTTCATTATATAATGCTAGTTTTGATCAGTTAATCCATCATTTTACTAAAAGGTATTATGTACTGTCTACCCATCAATTAGCCGCTCAGCAATTATTGATTACTGAATTGAGTACACCTGTTATTCCACTTGTCGATGGGATAGCTGTCTTACCAATTGTAGGAGATATAGATGCATACCGCGCCAAATCCTTTTTGGAAGTTGTACCGCAAAAATGTTCCGATATGGAAATAAATAAACTGTTCATTGACGTATCTGGTGTTTCCATCATGGATACAAGGGTAGCCAATGAAATGTTTAAATTAATTCAAATACTTAGTCTGCTTGGAATAGAAACCTACATATCAGGTATTTCCCCTGAAGTTGCACAAACGTCGATTCAATTAGGATATGATTGGAGTCATGTTCCGACATACAGTACATTAAAACAAGCATTAGCGAAAATTAGACATAGTTAATTGAATTCCTAGTTTAGTGAGTTTTTTCTCCCTTATGATTTGTCATCTCCCAGGCATCGTGGAATAGGATAAAGGAAGATTCATCGGGGGTGAGCTGATGGCTGTAGTAAAAGCAAGAGATTCTGATATTGATTTAATGGCGAGGTTACTGAGGGCTGAAGCTGAGGGTGAAGGCGACCAAGGAATGCTGATGGTTGGAAATGTGGGAATTAATCGAATCCGAGGAGATTGTTCTGATTTTAAAAACATCAGGACAATTCCTCAAATGGTTTATCAAGAACATGCCTTTGAAGCTGTTCAAAAAGGCTATTTTTATCAACGACCAAGAGAAAGAGAAAAACGGCTTGCTCGTCGTGTAATCAATGGAGAAAGGTTATGGCCCTCTAAATATAGTATGTGGTATTTCAGACCACAGGGTGACTGTCCACCAACATGGTATGGTCAGCCGCTGGTCGGACGATACAAACTGCATTGCTTCTACGAACCGACAGGGGAAGAATGTGAGGCTATTTACAATACATTTTAAAAAGAACGATCAAAAGCTTGTAAATCAGCTTTTGATCGTTCTTTTTTTTTGTTTATTTAACTAGTTTTAATCTTGGCAGAATGGGTTCTAGTATCTCGACCGCAATATATTCCATCTCCAGGCCAAAACAGTGTTGTGCTTCGAACTCTATGGATCTTGCTTTTTCTGGGTCATTGCAAAAAAGGAAAGAAATAATCCCGTTTTCTTCACGTAAATCGATATGTTTAAACATAATATCATGTTCGATTAAAAATGCTTCAAAGATATCGCATAATTCGTAAAGACTCTCTTTATTGACTGTTGTAAAAATCATTAAGAACAACTCCTAAAAATTTAGAATAGTAGTTATAAATAGTTTTTCAAATTGTTCAGCTTCGGTATATTCTAACATTTATTTTAATAGAATTAGGTATGTATCTACTAATAAATTTCAATCTAGTTGATTCGGGGTGGATCTGAACATTAAGATCAGTGAAAAAATCTGAGAGGAGAGAAAATATGAAAAAGAATTGGATATCTACCTTGTTCGTTATCATGTCGTGCATATTCTTACTAGCTGGATGTGGGGATTCCGAAGAAACGGCTACGAAAAACCCAAAGAAAGAATTTCACTATGCGATGAGCGGTGTCTATAAACCATTTAATTATAAAGAAAATGGAAAGCTTTCAGGTTTTGATGTAGAGATTGGACAAGCATTAGCAAAAAAAATGGGAATGAAAGCTGTTCCAGTAACAAATCCATGGGAAACCATTATTCAAGGCCTGCAAGCCAAAAAATATGATGCCATTATTGGTAGTATGACGATTACAGAAGAACGTGCTAAAGCAGTGAATTTTACAGATACGTACTACCGTTCTGGAGCTCAAATCTTTGTTACTAATGACAATACGGAGATAAAATCTGCAGAAAAATTAAAGGGTAAAAAAATTGGTGTTGTTAAGTCCAGTATTTACAGTGAACATGCTCAAACCTTAACAGATAAAGATAAAATAGTTGAATATGATAGTGATATTACCGCTCTTATGGATTTACCCACAGGACGACTGGATGCAGTGATCACAGATCAAATGGTCGGATTCCGAGTTATTAAGGAAGATGCGATTAAGATAAAAGATATAGGCGAACCACTTTCTCAAGATGACCAAGCCGTTGCTGTCCGGAAAGAGGATAAAGAGCTGCTCGAAAAAATTAATGGGGCTCTCGCTGAAATAATTGAAGATGGTACGTATGAAAAAATCAGTGCCAAATGGTTCGGTCGCAATATTCTTGAAGAATAAAACAGCACATAAGCAGGGAGGTAATCGCTATGATACAAATTTTTCTTAACACATACGAAGTATTTCTCCAAGCTGCTTTTCTAACATTTAAATTAACGCTTACCTCCTTGTTATTAGGGTCGATTATTGGTTTAGTATTTGCTTTTTTTCGAATTTCGTCGAGTAAATGGTTGAACGCTCTAGCATCCATCTATATAGGAGTTATCCGGGGTACACCCTTAATTGTTCAAATCGCCATTTTATATTTTGGCATTGCTTCTATTATTACACTTTCTCAATTCTGGGCAGGAGCTTTAGCATTAGCGGTTCATAATGGTGCGTATATCGCAGAAGTTTTCCGAGGATCGATTCAATCTGTTGATCGGGGACAGATGGAGGCAGGACGTTCGCTGGGCATGAGTTATGCTCAGACTATGAAAGAAATCATTTTACCGCAAGCATTTAAACGGTCAATTCCGCCGCTTGGCAACCAATTTATCATTGGGTTAAAAGATTCATCCTTGGTTGCCTATGTAGGAATGGCTGAATTATGGGGATCTGGATTAAGTGAAGCAGCAGCTAATTATCGACAATTAGAGACGTATATTGTAATTGGATTATATTACTTAGTGATGGTACTGTTCATTTCTTTTATCTTACGTAAAGTAGAATCCAGGCTGGATGTTGATTCAGTACCTAAGGAACGGTTTATAAAGGAGAAAAATGTCTAAGCATAATGATCTCATAGTGTAAAAAACGTGTAATGTGTTGGGATTTCTCAACAGGTTTACACGTTTTTTTGTTCTTTTTAAAAAAGCCACTTAATATAGGTTTTCAAAAATGAAGGTTTAAAAAAAGATTGATATATGGGGGAATGGCCAATCATTCCTAAGAGTTTTTCATACTATAAAACAACTGAGGCTCAGGCGCGGGAGGTGGATGAGATGCCAGATAAGGATGAAATAGATTTAATAATTAATCTAGATCACCTGCCTTTTCCTGAAAGAGAAATATATAGTTCAAGTTCATGTGTTCTGAATGAAAAGCAAAATTCGAGAACAAGAGGGAAGAAAAAAAGGAGAAAAAAACAGAAAAAAACACAGGAAATCAAGGATGATATTTGTGGACACATAAGGCAAAAATGTGATGGGAATGCAGAAGAATACTGGCGTTCTATTGATATAGATCCTCTTCCGTCTGGGTCTGTCACTGTTTTAAATTCTAGTGGATATAAGATGACAGTGAAGGCAGATTTAACTGGAGATGGGAATGCAGATATAGTCTTATTTAGTTTAACAGAAAGGGACCAGTCTAAATCTGTCTCGTTAGGTTCGATTGCTAAAATTGAGGTCATTTGTGAAGGAGACAGTAGTCAAATTTGCAACGGGATGTATAGCGTTCTTATTGCCTACCCAAAAGATGTTTGTAAATGAGGGCTGTCCGGAACTAAAAATCCGCAACTGTCCAAACAAATTTAATAAGAAAGACATAGCATTATAGAGAAACCACAATCCAGGAGGGAAAACACATGGCTCAAATAGGAAGCTGTAATGGTGAACAATTAGTCGGAGTAAATGATTCGGTATGTCTCACACTTGAATTAGATGATGCAGTCGCCCCGACAGTAGTATGGACAGATATAACGCCTTATATAATTAACGGAACAATTATGGTCGAGAATAATGGGATCGTAGGAGTCGGTCAAAGCGCAGCATTATCAGTAAATGGAGCCGCGGTACCAGATTTTGTAGTTGTACCAGGGGAAGCTCGTTCTGTAACATTAAATGATATAAATACTATTTCACTTTTAGGCTCAGGTGGAACTGCAGGCGCATTTTCAAGTGTAAATGTTGCTTTTTCTCTAAATTACAAATTCTAAATTTAAAGAGGATGAATAAATCATCCTCTTTAAATTTACCCATTATAAGTAACTCTTGAGTGGGAATTTTCGAAAATAATATAAAGGAAAAATACTAAAGGTAGTGATTTATATGTGCGCGCGTATTAAATCATCTTGCTGCGATCCGTTGGGACCAACAGGGCCAACCGGAGAAACGGGGGCCACGGGAGTAACTGGAACAACTGGAGCAACTGGGGTAACAGGAGTAACTGGAGCGACTGGGGTAACGGGAATAACTGGGGCAACCGGAGCGACGGGAATAACTGGGGTAACCGGAGCAACCGGATTAACAGGAGTAACTGGGGCAACGGGAATAACTGGAGCAACCGGAGCGACGGGAATAACTGGGGTAACCGGAGCAACCGGAATAACCGGAGCAACCGGAGTAACTGGGGTAACAGGAATAACTGGAGCAACAGGAATAACCGGAGTAACTGGGGTAACAGGAATAACTGGAGCAACAGGAATAACCGGAGTTACTGGGGTAACTGGAATTACTGGAGCAACCGGAATAACCGGGGCAACTGGAGTAACGGGAGTAACCGGGGCAACCGGAGTAACGGGAGTAACCGGAGCGACTGGTGTAACGGGAATAACAGGGGCAACCGGAGCAACAGGAGTGACCGGAGTAACAGGAGTTACTGGAGCAACCGGAGTTACTGGAGCAACCGGAGCGACGGGAATAACTGGGGTAACGGGAGCAACCGGAATAACGGGAGTAACTGGGGCAACCGGAGTAACCGGAGCAACCGGAGTAACAGGAGCAACCGGGGTAACCGGGGCAACCGGAGTAACGGGAGTTACTGGGGTAACAGGAATAACTGGAGCAACCGGAATAACCGGAGTTACTGGAGCAACCGGAGTAACGGGAGTAACCGGAGCGACTGGGGTAACGGGAATAACAGGGGCAACCGGAGTAACAGGAGCAACCGGAGTAACAGGAGTAACGGGAATAACCGGAGCAACCGGAGTAACAGGGGCAACCGGAATAACGGGAGTAACAGGGGTAACCGGAGTAATGGGAATAACCGGAATAACAGGAGCAACGGGAATAACCGGAGTAACAGGAGCAACCGGAGCAACCGGAGTAACAGGAGCAACAGGGGTAACCGGAGTAACGGGAATAACAGGAGCAACCGGAGTAACCGGAGCAACGGGAATAACCGGAGTAACCGGAGTAACAGGAGCAACAGGAATAACGGGAGCAACCGGAGTAACGGGTGTCACCGGAGTTACCGGAGTAACAGGAATAACTGGGGCAACCGGAGTAACAGGAGTTACTGGGGTAACAGGAGTAACGGGTGCAACCGGAGTAACCGGGGCAACCGGAGTAACAGGATCAACCGGAATAACCGGAGTAACCGGAGTAACAGGGGTAACGGGAATAACCGGAGTAACAGGAGCAACCGGAATAACCGGAGTAACAGGAGCAACCGGAATAACCGGAGTAACAGGGGCAACCGGAGTAACAGGAGAAACCGGAGCAACGGGAGCAACAGGAGTAACCGGTGCAACCGGAACAACAGGTCCAATTGTTACAGCGGATTCTATGTATGCATCTAATACGATAGGTTCAACCATTTTAGTTTTACTCGGAGGCACACCAATTCCTCTTCCTAGTAATCAAAGTTTAGGTACTTTTACAGTTAATGGTGGTAACAATATGTTTACTGTTCCTGCGACAGGTCGTTATTACTTGACCTATCAAATAAATCCAACAGCTTCGCTTCTTGGAGGGGCTAGATTGATATTAAATGGTTCTACTCCAATACCTAGTTCCATTATAAACCCGGGAGTCTCTGTACCAAGTTTTAATAATGATGTGTTTGCTAATTTAATAGCTGGTGATAGGATTACACTTCAACTTTTTGGACTAGTAGCAACGGTAATCTTGGCAGGTGGAGGATCCTTAGGTGCTGCTTTATCAATCATTCGCCTAAATTAACTGAGGTACTAACGATTAGGCCTCAGTTTAAAAGAATTAGTTCCCTATATGTGCCACCTGCATTTTGCAGGTGTTATTCTTATAAAGAGTAATGTCCGAAGGGTAGTAGGTAACGTTTAGTAAAAAATCTTGTTTAATTGTATGAATTTGGTAAAATTTAAATAAGAAAGGGGATTATAATTTTGATTAGAAAGTTAAGAGTTGGTGAGATGCCTCCAATACATTTATTATTATTAGCGGATCCATCCCCAAAAATAGTGAGGGACTATATCTCTAGGGGAGAGTGTTTTATTGCTGAAGATGGAAATCACATCATTGGTATATATGTACTTCTGCCTACAAGACCTGAAACGGTAGAGTTAGTAAATGTAGCTGTTGAGGAAGTTCATCAGGGCAAAGGGGTAGGAAAACGATTAGTACTAGATGCAATTAAAACTGCCAAGAATAATGGCTATAAAACAATTGAAATAGGGACGGGAAATTCTAGTATAGGTCAACTAGCTCTCTACCAAAAATGCGGTTTCAGAATAACGGGTGTTGATTTTGATTTTTTTACAAAACACTACGCAGAAGAAATCATAGAAAACGGTATTTTATGCAGAGATATGATTCGACTCTCACAAACGATATAAAGGAAACCAATACATATTTCGAATAACATAGGAGGGGAGTAAATTGACCTTCAGTGCAAAAACCCATAGAGGAAAATTGATTTTTTTGCTGTTTATTAACGTCTTGTCTATGGTTTTGTATTTTCCCTCTGGAATACTAGCGTATCTTCAACTTTCACTAGTCTTTCTTATGCTTCTATTAGTGTTTATTCATTTCACATTAAGAATAGAGGATGGTCTGATTACCTATCAGGTACTGTTTCTTTCACTAGTTATTTGGAAAAAAGAACTTAATCCTCATCAGATGATACATCTAACGTTTAAACGGGTTGGGTGGTCCACTCAATGTGCGGTTATAGAAAATAAACAAATGCTCAATCTTCGAATTATTCATTTTACTCCTGAAAACGTGTTTCAAGAATTGGCTTTGTTTGCGCAACGAAATGGTATACCAATAATTAAAAGCAAAGATTATTCACTTTTAGAGAAAGTAGGAAAAGGGAGTGGGTAAATGAAATTTCCGGATCAATTACTGCAATGGATTACCTCCTCTGTAGATTCTCGAGTAAATATAGAAGAGATCCATCGCTTACCTGGAAGTACTTCTTCGGATGTCTATAGTCTTTCACTAAGTAATCAAGGAAATATACAAGAATATGTACTGCGTCAATTTACGAATCGTAGTTGGCTTGAAGAGGAGCCTGACCTTGCAAAACACGAAGCAGAAAGTCTTCGAATGGCTTCGAAAACTAGGACGAATTCTCCTGCGATCATTGCCTATGATGAAACAGGGAGTGAGTGTGGAATCCCTTCTGTCTTAATGACAAAGGTTGAAGGGGAGGTTGATTTAATGCCTGGAATTAAGGTGGGTGGATGGATAGATGACTTGGCAAAAACCTTAGCGGCTATTCATACTGTGGAAGCAGCCGAGTTTGCTTGGAACTATTTCTCTTATAATGATATAAAGACCATAAGTATCCCAAAGTGGACGAGTCAACCGGAACGATGGAAAAAGCTGTTGGAAATTTTGAGAGGACAGCAGCCAGAAACTAAGATTTGTTTTATCCATCGGGATTATCATCCAACGAATGTTTTATGGGAAAATGGGAAAATCAGCGGTGTCGTAGATTGGGTTAATGCTTGCAGGGGGCCAGCGGGTATTGATGTTGGACACTGCCGCCTTAATCTTGCCAGGCTGTATGGTATTGCTTTTGCGGATGCGTTCTTAACTGCTTACCAGACTTATGGTGGTTCGGAGTTTACATATGATCCATATTGGGATTTGGTTTCCCTAGTAGATGGCGGCCCGCCAGAAGTATATCCAGGATGGCCGGTATTTGGTGTTAATGATTTAACTAATGACGTAATCGTTGAACGAACTGACCAGTACGTAATAAGCCTTATGAATCGACTTTAGGATAAGTAACGAGAACAGCTGATAAAAAACACAAGCTGTTCGTTTACAGCTTGTGTTTTTATCAAAATCAAATCAACGTTTTTTTCTTCGCGCTCTTTCAATTTCTACATCATAGACGTAGCCTAACCTTCGGTGATTAATTACGTGTTTCGGCGTAGTATCCCAGGGAAACATTCGGTCCGTATAGTTTTGTCCATAGGGACCGCCTTTTCTTGGTACGTAGCTTTTCTCGGGGTGTATAATCTGCCACATAGCCCATAATCGATCCACATTAGCATGATGTAAAAAGAATACAGGGTCATTTGGTGCGGTTGGAACATAGCCCATGTGCCCGCCAACCCAAACGTGGACTAGATTATGAAGCTGAGGGCCGTTTATAAACCCTTCTAGTTGATTTCGAAAACTGGGATTACTGGTCATATCCCAGGATGGAGCATCATAAGGAGTGACGCGTAACACCTTACGAACATCTTCACGAGTTGGCAACGTTATGGTGTGATCAGTACCACCAAAATTGCGTTTTAAGCCTCCTGCAAGACTTCCTTCTTCATCTAATACTTCCCATTTTCCTGCTGCAAAAGGACCGTCTTCAACAATGAAGTCGTTTGCAGGATTTCCGTTTCCTCCCATAAAATCGTTTCTCCATATCGGTGACTTAGTAGGATCTTTTAACGCTGCATCTGTAGCCCAATCCCAGTACGGAAGAACAATATTTGGATAAATTTTCTGAAGATCTGATTCAAAACGTAATAGAAATTCTCTATGCCATGGTAAAAAGGCTGGACCCATATGAGCAGCATTGCGGTGACTACTATCGCGAATAGGTGAATCCTCTTGATTCGATTGAGTTCTACTCGAGCTGCCGTGCCCCATCGAATGTGGGTTAGTAGTGGTGGGCGAAATTTGTCCTTCTGTCATTACGTTTTCATTTTTTCTTGGGGGAGTCTGGAATTTCCCACCTGCTGTATGCCATGCTACATAACGATCATAGACACCTATTTCTTTCAGTTTCAAAACGGCAGATACATACTCTTTTTTCTCCTTATCGGTAAGGTTAATAATATTTTTTCTAACTTTATATTTAGCTGACATGTAAGGTATCTCCTTTAAAGTCTGTCTAGTTCCTAAACGGCGTTAAGATATACTAAGCAACAAGACGTTAAATGAACTAGTACATCAGCGGAAATAAGGAAAAATAGGCATTAAGCATACCGGAGAAAATATATAGAAAATAACCACCTCATTAAGGAAATGAGGTGGTTGTTGATTTATGGATTATACGGATAAGATCCTGATATCTGTGAAAGATTGGTTAAATAATTCACTGCTGAGAAGAAGTGTACCTAAAACATCTCGTTCATCTTCCGCTTTAATTACCTCTACCAAAATAGTGGAGGAGCCATTCTTTACCGTTACTTTGTATTCGTTCATTGAATCACCGCCTAAAAGGATTATTGTTGTATTATAAACGATATTCAGTATTCGTTACATCCATTTAGGAAGAATTTCTGAGTAATTACCTCTTATAAAGAAAAAATCACTCATTTTTTCTCGCTGCCAGTATTCCGAGGCACGATTGGCCTAGTCTTCGGCAAACGCGATACCTACGTTTATTGATTCGTCTCTAAAGTGAACCGTGCCTAATTCCTTTATCTCGTAAAGTTTATCGAGGTTTAACCCTCAGAAACGAAATAGTAGATTTACAGATCAAAAAACAGTACACTAGTGTAAGGGTTTACAATAAAACATACATAGAGAAGAGGAAAGAACATGGTCTATCAAGCGGCGGAGAATCGTTATGAAACGATGAAATATAATCGGTGTGGACAATCAGGTCTAAAATTGCCAGCGATATCATTAGGATTATGGCATAATTTTGGTGGGGTCGATACGTTTGAAAATGGTCGAGATATGTTGAGAAAAGCATTCGATTTAGGAATCACTCATTTTGATTTAGCCAATAATTACGGACCGCCTGCTGGTTCAGCCGAAGAAATGTTCGGAAAAATCTTACAGACCGATTTTGCTCCTTATCGAGACGAGATGATTATATCATCCAAAGCTGGCTATTATATGTGGCCAGGCCCTTATGGAGAATGGGGATCTAAAAAATATTTAACAGCGAGTATTGATCAAAGCTTAAAGCGTATGGGCCTTGATTATGTTGATATTTTTTACTCTCACCGCCCAGATCCAAATACCCCGATGGAAGAGACCATGGGTGCGTTGGATTCAATTGTTCGCCAAGGTAAGGCATTGTATGTAGGAATTTCGAGTTATGATGCGGACCAAACAAAAGAAGCCGTAGAGATTTTGACTAACTTAGGCACACCGTTAGTCATTCATCAGCCAAACTACTCTATGTTAAACAGATGGATAGAGGATGGCCTGCAAGATGTCTTGCATGAAAGCGGAACAGGCTCGATAGCATTTTGTCCATTGGCACAGGGTTTATTAACGAACAAATATTTATCAGGAGTTCCTGCCGATTCAAGAGCATCAAAACCGTCTGGTGCATTAGCTGAAGAAGCGATCACAGATGATGTGATTATGAAAATTTCTGAATTAAATACTATAGCACGAGAACGAAATCAAAGCTTGGCACAAATGGCCCTTGCTTGGGTCCTGCGTGAAGGACGTGTAACCTCCGCTTTAATTGGAGCAAGTAAAGTTAGTCAGATTGAAGAAAATGTAGCCGCACTAAATCATTTGAGTTTTACCTCAGACGAACTTGAGGGAATTGAAAGAATCCTATCAAGGTAACAAAAATAACCCGTATGTATGGCCTTGTGTCTGTTGTTTAACAGACACAAAACCTGCTACGGGTTTTTTATGAGTTGCAGGATGTCACTGACGAATCAACTTATATTACTCAGTTTTGTCAGTATCCTTATTCGCTTTACTCGTATAAGGTTTAGCACTTTTTGCTTTGTTAGCTCCAGCTTTCCATCTATTCCAACCTTTACTCCCTGTTCCACGACCAGTTCCGCCAGTTGGTTTCTTTGCTTTAGCTTTTCCCATAAAATCACTCCATTTGTGTTGTTACTCTGTATATTGTTGGTTAGCTTTATCTCTTTATGGCGTGCTTACATGTTCTAAGCATGTTGAAATATACGGCAGCTTATTCAATATGTACAGAATTTTATTCTTAAGGTTTCATTATATCACTGTTTACGCACAGTCCCAATAAAACGATAAAAAGGAATGTTGATTAATAAACATTTTGCTTCGATTTTGTCAGCCAAAGGTTGATGCCGATTTTATGGCATATTGTTACGTAATGCATAAGGGTTATTAAAACAGCACCAGTATTCATGCCGATTATAATTCCTTCCATGTTGAATGCAGGCTGTGAACCTAGAATGTACATAATAATAAATGCAACAATATGTGACCATACAGTGTGTACAAATGCATCTTTTACTAAACCTAATCCGATTAAATAGGCTTGCATCGGAATGATAAAAAAATGGAAGAGAAAATAGGGACATAACAATTTTAAGTAAAGAGAAGCGGAGGTCGATGAAAAAAAGAGTGACGTTAAAGGTTCCGCAAAAAAATAAATAATAAAAACGGCTGGTACGCCATAAAGGATGGTAACCGATATGGATTTCTGTAAAAGGTCGCGAAGTTTCTCTTTATCTCTCTTATTATAGGCCTCAGAGACGTTAGGAATTAGCATGATCATTAAGGAATGTGCAATAAAAGCAGGGAAAAAACCAATCGTCATCGCCACACCCGTCAACATTCCGAAATGCTCAGTGGCTAAAACGGCTCCAAAACCGGCGGAGAGTAAGGCCGCATGAATCAGAAAAGGCTGGATGGCATTAGTAATGGCATGGAAAATTCTCAAACCCATTGTGGGTAACGATACCTCAAGTAGTTTTTTTCGTGCTTCTTTTCCTGACGAAAGGGTGTGTGAGCTTCTTTTCATGATTCGTAAATGAACCATAAATAGGCTGAATAAGTAGATAAATACTAAGAATTCACTTCCAATTAATACATAGAAAGCCATGAGTAAAGAGTCTTTTTGGTTATACTGAAATAATGTAAAAATCAGAAGCAACAAACCAAATTGAAATATTTTTTTAAAAAAGTTTGAAAGTGCAATCTTACTCATTTGCTGAACACCCATAAAATACCCTCTCGCGATAGATGAGAAAGCCACGATAGGAATTAAACCAACAAACAGCCATTTTATATGTGGGTGATACCGGTCCATTAATGGCAAAAAGGTTAGGATAATCGGCATTATTGCACAGATAACCAAGCCCACTACGGCAGCCATTTTTAATGCATGAATAAGTAAATTGAAATGCAGGGCAGGTTTGTTTTCTGCAACAAATTTAGAAACGGAAATATGTAATTCCAGGCTTGCGAGCACATAGATTAAGAAGAATATTGGCAAAAGTGACATGTATTGCCCCATTCCTTCTTCATGTAATTCTCGGGCAAGAATCATATTTATTAAAAATTCGACACATTCTCCGAAAAAAGCGGCAATAACCAAAATAATCGTTCCTTTGTAGAACCCCCGCATTGGCAACTCTCCTCCTCGGTGTTTATATAAGGTATGAGACAGGCCGTGGAATATTCATTGTTATCTCAAACCTTTTTATGTATATAAAAAGATTACTAAAAAAAATAATACCCCATTTCGCGTTCCTAAAAAGTAACTATATAACAATAAAGTGAAATATTTGTACGTTACATAAATATACTATATACTAGGAATAAGTAACATAACGCAATACCCTCAATTTACTTTACTCTTCGATATTCTAATCTCTCCAAATCTACTTTTACACGACTGCAACTCAAGTATTTGAAAGGAAAAGGTCTATTTTAAATGAATAGTAGAGAAGCTGAACCACCTTGAGTAAGTTTATCTAAACGTCTTACTGGTAGATCTATGATTTGACGAGCTTCTTAGAACGAACAAATTCCTCACATGCAAGATTTGATACAAAACCTAATCCAAAGAAGGTGACATAAAAGAGAGGCAGGGATATACATGGATACAATTATATTAGATGTCGGTACAGCACTCGTTCTTATTGCCATTGGTTCAATCATTGCAAATAAGTTTAGGTTTTCCATCATTCCATTTCTGATTATTCTAGGTATGTTGGTCGGACCACATGCACCTAAAATAGGGATTATTGATCTAACCTTTATTGAAAGTTATGATATCATTCAATTTTTAGGGAGGATCGGGGTACTATTTTTACTATTCTATTTAGGACTTGAATTTTCAGTTGGTAAGTTAATAAAATCAGGACGTAACATTGTAGTGGGCGGAAGTGTCTACGTTGCAATTAATTTTGTATTAGGTCTTGTCTATGGATGGATTGTAGGAATGCCTTTGATGGAAATGTTGATTATAGCAGGTTTACTGAGCGTATCCTCTAGTGCTATTGTGGCTAAGGTGCTTGTTGATTTAAAGAGAACGGCAAACCCGGAAACAGAGTTAATTCTAGGCATCATTTTATTTGACGACATCTTTCTAGCCATATTTTTAACAACCATGTCGGGTATATTACTCGGAGGTTCAACCTCCGCCTTTGGTATTATCACATCGGTTCTCATATCCATAGGGTATATGTTGTTGTTTTTTGTCATTGCGCGGAAAGGTGCGCCTATACTAAATAAACTGTTTAAGATCAAATCTAATCTAAACTTTATTATTGTAATCTTTGCCCTATTATTCTTTGTTGCTGGCTTTTCGGAAAAACTTCATGTTGCAGAAGCCATCGGCGCTTTATTATTGGGGTTAGTTTTTTCAGAAACGATTCATCGTGATCGAATCGAAAAGTTGGTTGTTCCATTTAGAGACTTTTTCGGAGCTATTTTCTTCTTCAGCTTCGGATTAAGTATTGATCCGTCAACTTTATCCGATGCAATCTGGTTGGCTTTAGGGGCTGCAATTATTACGATTTTTGCTAATATCTCAGCAGGTATAATTGCTGGAAGAAAAGCAGGGCTGTCACATAAAATGTCTAGCAATATCGGCTTAACCATTATGGCAAGAGGAGAATTTTCAATTATTGTAGCTAACTTAGGCATAACAGCAGGGTTAAGCCCAATATTAACACCATTTACGGCTCTTTATGTTCTTATTTTGGCTATATTAGGGCCGCTTTTGACAAAAGAAAGTAAAAACGTGTATAAGGTTCTTAATAAGGTGTTTAGATGGAGCGATAAAGAAGAGAAGAAAAAAATAGAAATTTCAAGTTGATAAAGCATCCTAAAATTCGTTGGGAACTAACCGAATTTTGGGATGCTTATCTTTTGTTTAAGTTTGGGTAAACTAGTTATTGTATATAAGACACATCTAACAAGAAAATCAGCATAATTTATCTTGTAGATGGGGATAAATAGGAGGCTTTGAAATGGATTTAACAAAAAAACTACTTTGTGATAATTGTAATGAGTATTTTATGAAAATAGATGAGTTTTGGAAATGTCCTAATTGTTTTAATAAATTATCTGAGGAGCGGCTAGAAAGGTTTATTAATATGAGTGCACAAATGGATAATGAATCCTTTGAGAACTCTGGCTATGAAAGTGGTTCACCAATCGACAATAAGTTTGCAGTGATTCATAATGAAAGCGGAAAATATAATAGTATTTGGTTTGTTGAAGAAGATGGAACAGGTGACGGTTTGAGTTGAAACCACCGCAGTATAAATCATAACGTTCTGCCATCGCTCGACCTGCCTCGTATTCCCTATCTTTCTCTTGCGAAAAATTCTGAAATGAATCCTTCATACCAAATCCACCTCTTTTGTCACAAATAACAGAATATTTCATAAAGTAATTTTAGTTATTTACCCAGGTAAAAAATGAAAAGGTCTTTTTTATTTGGAGAAAAGAAAAAGGTATGGAGGATTTTTACATGACTAAAACGTTGACACTACCGAATGCATATCAGCCTTTATTAGATGTAAAGCATACAGAAATTTGCATAAAGGTGATTAAAGAACTTTTTGAAGAAGAATTTTCAGAAGCGCTTAATTTAATGGAAGTTTCGGCTCCGTTGTTGTTATTGGAAGGGACGGGATTAAATGATAATTTAAATGGAGTTGAACGTTTTATTACATTTGATGCTTTAGATATTGAGCCTTCACACATTCAATTGGTTCAATCTTTAGCAAAGTGGAAAAGAATGGCGCTGCATACCTATAATTTTATGATAGGTGAGGGGCTTTACACGAATATGAAGGCGATCAGAAGAGATGAGGTATTAGATAATCTTCATTCCATCTACGTCGATCAGTGGGATTGGGAAAAAGTCATTACAAAAGAACAACGTAATTTAACTACACTCCGAACTGAAGTCCTAAAAATTTATGAAGCAATGAAAGCAGTCGAAAACTATTTATATAAATTCAATCCGTTACTTATACCGATATTACCAGAACACATTCATTTTGTAACAACGTTTGAACTCGAGGAAATGTATCCGGCTCTTTCCCCTAAGCAAAGGGAAGATGCCATTACAAAAAAACATGGAGCCGTGTTTGTCATGCAAATTGGGGGTGAATTGAAATCAGGAGAAAAGCATGATGGACGTTCACCGGATTACGATGACTGGAACTTAAATGGAGACATCGTTTTTTGGAATCCCCTCTTACAAAGCTCGTTTGAAGTATCATCAATGGGGATTAGAGTAGACGAAAAAACCATGTTGGAACAATTAAAGGTTGCAAACAATGAGGATCGTAAAGAGCTGCACTATCATAAGTCCTTACTGAATGGAGAACTGCCCTATACCATCGGAGGAGGAATCGGTCAGTCAAGATTATGCATGTTTCTCTTAAAGAAAGCTCATATTGGTGAAGTTCAAGCGTCGGTATGGAACGAGAAAGTGTTAAAAGAATGTAAAGATAATAACATACAACTATTATAGAGTTCTTTAACAGGCCTAGAAGTAAATCTACTTCTAGGTCTGTTTTTCCATATTTTACGATACAGAAAGATCCGAGCGGGACCATAAGTCCTAAAAAGTCTTTTGTTGGCTGTTTTTACGGATGACGTGTGCAGTTTCTTCTATTATATAGATGACGGGGATTTGTGTAGTGATATTGGTTTCATTTAATTGTACTTCTGTTACATAATAAGCAATATTTATATCTGACATGTTTGCTATTGTACAATTTTTGGAGTTTGTAATACTTACAATATGGCTGCCTCTATCTTTAAATAACTTAGCCAATTTTATCGTGTTTTCAGTTTCACCCGACACAGATAAAATTATTACGGTGGTGTCGTTCAGTTCAGTACTGTTTATTGGGTAGTAAGGATCTTTAATAAATGAAGAAAATTTCCCTAAACCAGAGAAGTATCGAGCCCCAAATTCAGCTAATATTCCAGAACTTCCTGTACCGATAAAGACGACTTTATTAGACTTTCCAATTAATTCAGCTGTTTCTTCTATGTAAGACTCAAAATTTCCTTTCATTGTTCGTTCCATAAACTCTGAGAGGTAATGTTTAGTTGATTTTAAGGTGGTATTTTCTAAACGATTTAGATGGAGTTTTAACATTACTTTAAATTCCGAAAACCCTTCACAATTTAATTTTCGACAAAAACGTAAAATAGAGGAGGTTGAAACATGCGTGTTATCTGCAAGTTCCCGAATCCGCATGTAGATTACCTTTTCACTATTCTTCGTAACGTAGTTATATAAGGAAAATTCTAAATCATTAAATGAAGCAATCTCTTCGTTAGAAAACATCTTAGGTTCCTCCTTACACAAGTTTAGTAATAATGGATATAAATAAATCTTATCATAACTACTAAATAAAAACAGGGTGTTCCAAAAATGTAACAAATTCCTTTACATGATAAAACGTCCTAAACCCTCACTTTTGCGTACACGTTTACTGAAAGCGCGTACAATTGGTATTAAGACGAGAGAAAGGTGTTGTATATTTCTTTCTATGGATGCAGCTTATCAAGTAACAGGGTAGATGCATTACCTAAAAAGAGCCTTTCAATCAGTAACTAAGCATGATAAAACTTGGAGGTGCAAACATGTCAAAAGGAATTAAAATTGTAACCATTGGTGGAGGATCGAGCTATACCCCCGAATTAATTGAAGGATTTATAAAAAGATATGATGAGCTTCCAATATCGGAACTTTGGTTAGTAGATATTGAGGCTGGTAAGGAGAAATTAGAGATTATTGGAAACCTTGCAAAGAGGATGATCCAAAAAGCAGGTGTTCCCATCGCTGTACATCTAACACTAGATAGAAGAGAAGCGCTAAAGGATGCGGATTTTGTTACCACGCAATTCCGTGTTGGTTTATTGGACGCACGTGCAAAAGATGAGAGAATACCCATTAAATATGGAGTAATCGGACAGGAAACGAATGGTCCAGGTGGATTATTTAAAGGATTACGGACAATCCCGGTTATCTTAGAAATATGTAAAGATATTGAAGAATTATGTCCTAATGCATGGCTTGTAAACTTTACGAATCCAGCTGGTATGGTAACGGAGGCTGTATTACGATATAGCAACATCAAGAAGGTCGTCGGTTTATGTAATGTCCCAATCGGAATGAAAATGGGGATTGCGAGTGCCATGGATGTTGAGCCAAGTCGAATACATGTTGATTTTGCTGGCCTTAATCATATGGTGTTCGGTTTAAATGTATACTTAGATGGAGTCAGTATTCTTGATTCTGTTATCGAAAGAATGACGGACCCTAGTAATGAAATGACGATGAAAAATATTTCTGGTTTAGCATGGGAACCAGATTTCATAAAAGCATTAGGTGTCATTCCTTGTGGTTACCATCGCTATTATTATAAGACTAGTGAGATGCTTACCGAGGAAATGGAAGCAGCCGAAACTGTCGGCACAAGAGCCGAAGTAGTACAAAAATTAGAACATGAACTTTTCGAGATTTATAAGAATCCAGAACTAGATATCAAACCGCCGCAACTAGAAAAACGTGGAGGCGCCTTTTACAGTGATGCAGCTTGTAGTCTGATAAACTCAATATATAATGATAAACGTGATATCCAACCAGTTAATACAAGAAATAACGGGGCCATTGCTAGTATTTCAAACGATTCTGCAGTTGAAGTGAATTGTGTGATTACTAAAGAAGGACCGGTACCTATTGCAGTAGGTGACATACCAGTTGCGGCTAGAGGACTGGTCCAGCAAATTAAGAGTTTCGAACGAGTCGCATCAGAAGCAGCGGTGACAGGTGATTATCAAACAGCCTTACTTGCCATGACTATCAACCCGCTTGTCCATTCTGATAAAGTTGCTAAACAGATATTAGATGAAATGTTAGCAGCTCATAAAGAATATCTTCCCCAATTCGCACAGACAGTGAAAGTATAACTAGTATATATTAACATGAGTAGAGTCTTCATTGACTCTACTTTTTTGTCGCACTTAGCGGTTTACCTATTCTAAAGGAGATGTCTAGCTTTACCTTGTCCTACGACTCAAAGAATAACTTAGGCTTCTCAAAAACATTAAAATAGTAAAACCCACAAATTGCATTTGTGGGCTGATGATTATAGTAGTTTGATAGGTAGGAATTCAGAGTCTATACGCTAACATTTGATTGTTCATTTATTTATTTTAATATCTTCCGTTAAGTATAAATACTCTTCAATCGCGTCCTTTAAAGGCTGCAGGGATGAATCCCAGAACGTAGCTTTTGTTGCATCTTCTCCTAAATATCTTTCAGCGAGCTGTTCTACTGTCATTCTGCCTGAGCTTCGCAATAATTCGTCTAATTGCTCGAGGCCATTGTCACTTTTTTTCAATTTTTCATATATGCCGTTACTAAACAGATAGCCTATGGTGTAAGGAATATTATAAAAAGCCTTTTCTGCGTTATAAAAGTGAGAAATGTACATCCATTTATGAACTGCCAAATCTTCAATTAAACCATCATATAGTTCATTTTCTACTTTAGAGATTAAAGTGTTGATTTCTTCAGTTGTCACTATATTCGTTTTTCGCTTTTCATAGAATTCTTGCTCGAACTTAAACATATTCGGAATCGTACCAACATATTTAAGACCATTGGAGATTTTCATCTCAAGTAAAGCCAATTTTTCTTCCTTTGAAGTGGATTGTTTAATCACCGCATCCACTACCAAGTTTTCCATAAAGGTTGATGCAGTTTCTGCCAAACTTGTCCCTTTTTGCTGCGCAAAAGCTGGTTCATTATGCAAGATATAATTATGGTAAGCATGTCCCAATTCATGAGCTATCGTTATAACATCTTGGTAATTCTGTCGATAGGTTAAAAAAATCCTGCTTTGTTTGGACAGTGGTAACGATGCACAGAAGCCACCCTCCGCTTTGCCTGGACGGTTTTCCGTTTCAATCCAGTTCGCTTCAAAAGCTTCTTCTGCAAATTTCCCTAATGAATCACTAAACGTTTGAAATTGCTCAATAATAAGGGATACTGCATCAGAATAGGGAACCTTTACTGCAACGGTAAAATACGGCGATTCTAAATCATACCAGCTGGGATTTTTTATTTCACTGAGTTCGATTTTTCGTTGTATGTAAGATTGTATAAGTTCCTTATGTTGTTTGATGGAAGTAATCATAGTGTGAAGTGTTTCGTCCATAATCCGATTTTGAAGACATAATTCTTTTAAAAGGTTATCCCAGCCGCGTTGTTCATAAATAGTAAGACGGAAACCAGCTATTCTGTTTAATACAGAAGCGAATAAATCGGCATTTTTTTCACAGATTTGTTTAATTGCCAGTGCAGCGTCGTGGTTTTTGGAATAAATGGCTTCATTTAATGCTTGTCCAATCGAAACATCTTTTGTCTCTCCATCCATCTTTAGTGGGATTCTCAATTGTGTCAGCATTTGTTCGTGTTGTTGTTCCCATCCTTTGATACCATTAATAGAAAGAGAGTTAATTAATCTTTCCATTTTCAAAGGCAGCTGATTTTTTCCTTTATTCCTACATTCTAGTAGAAAAAATGATATTGGTTCAATTTCTGTTAAACATAAAAGTTCAGCCCATAGGTCATCTGAGAGATTGCCCAATGTGAGATTTAACTCGAGTTGGAAGGATTGAAGCTTTGTTTTAATAACCGTACTATGATCTAATAATCCGATAACCTCGGTATTGTTGGTATTTTGAGCATATATACATATTAGTAAATCATCAAATTCTTCCGAACCATTCTGAACATATTGTGTACGTTGAATAATTTCCACTAACTTTGACAGGGTTATTATTCCAGATGAACGATTCAAGTGTTTAAGATCTTCAGACAAGGTTTCAACTTTCATATCCAGTTCGTTTCTAAATTCTATTAGTTTGTTTGACATGGTTTCATCAGGATAAAGCGATGCTAAATCCCAATTTTGATTCATTATTTGTTCCATTTAGGTCTCCTTATCTTTCATTCTTTTCTTATCTATTAATTCGTCTAGTATATGGGAAATTCCTTTATACTCGAAAGTCGCAATTATGAAATTATTTAAAATTTATGATACTCTTATCTATTATGGAAGGGAGTGGTTAGTTATGAATAAATCAATTCCAGAGGTTACATTAAATGATGGAATGACATTACCAGTCATAGGTTTTGGTACATATCCACTTAAGGGAATTAGTGGTGTGAACGCTATCCAAAGTGCAATTGAAACAGGTTATCGCTTAATTGATTCTGCTTATAATTATGAAAATGAAGGAACTGTAGGGGAAGCGGTTAAACGTAGTTCTGTTCCAAGACATGAATTAAAAATAACTACTAAGCTGCCAGGCCGTTTTCAAACCTATGATAAAGCGGTAGCTACTATCCAAGAATCTTTATTTAGGGCTGATTTAGATTACTATGATTTATATCTCATTCACTGGCCTAATCCAAAACAGGATCACTATGTAGAAGCTTGGCAGGCATTGATTGATGCGAAAAAATGGGGACTTATTCGTTCTATTGGTGTTTGTAATTTCTTACCTGAACATCTTGACCGTTTAGAAAAAGAAACAGGTGTAAAGCCAAGTATTAACCAAATTGAATTGCATCCATTCTTCAATCAGGCAGAGCAAAGAAACTACCATGAAGAACATAATATCGCTACAGAATCATGGAGCCCATTTACACGAGGATATAAAGATTTAGAGATTGATACGCTTCAAACGATTGCCGAACATCATCATAAAACCATCCCGCAAATTGTATTGCGCTGGCATTATCAGCTAGGAGCCATATCCATACCAAAATCAGCTTCACCCGTACATCAGCTTGAAAATATTTCAATTTTCGACTTTAATTTAGATGAAACAGAAATGAATATGATATCAAAATTAACACGTCCTGATGGCAGAATTGCTAATCAAGATCCAGCCGTTTATGAAGAATTTTAATAAATATATGAGAGAAAGGAAGGTATTTTGTACCTTCTTTTTTTAGAGGTGTTATATGGGTTATATAAAGGAATTAAGAAAAATAGTGGGAAGCCGTCCTCTTATCATGGCTGGGGCTGCTGTTCTTTTAATTAATGAGAAGAACGAATTATTATTGCAGCTTCGTAAGGATAATAACTGTTGGGGGTTAGCTGGCGGCGCACTTGAGCTGGGGGAAACATTAGAACAAACGGCCATGAGAGAATTATTTGAGGAAACCGGATTGATTGCAAATAAGCTAAAGTTATTCAATGTTTACTCAGGAGAAAACTTTCGCTATACATATCCTCATGGTGATGTGGTATATAATGTGATATCTGCCTACATATGCAGTCATTACGAGGGCGTAATGAAAAGGGATGTTAAGGAAGTTGAAGACTTAAAGTTTTTTAAGTTTGCAGAACTTCCTAACAACATTAATCCACCAGATTTCCCAATAATAAATGAATACAGTAAAGGCATTTCTATTTTAGCAACACTTTAAAATAAAATAGCATAGGAGATTACGGTGTATACATCGATCAATGCGATATCTGAGAATAGTGAATTAGCAGCTATCATCATCTACTAAAAATATAACAATTAGGTTCTTTTCTTCTTTAGGATTTTTTTTACATAGTTACTCTGGATGGTGTTTTCGAATTTTTGTTATTTAAAATGAGAATGTAAACGAGTCTATAGTCTTGTTCTCGGAAGAAACGTAAAGAAAAGCACCTCTTAGAATGTTTACATTCCAATAAGTGCTTTTCTTTATTGATATGGATTAAACATTTAATTTTTTCTTCCAATTTAAAGAGATAAGACTTGAAGAAATAACAATAATAAATAAGATGATTACGGTAATAAATACTGTGTAGTATGAACCTGTTGAATCGAAAATGTAACTGAATAAAGTGGTACCAACAGCTACACCTAATGTAGAAGCAGACATAATGGTTGTATAAATGGATGCATAATCTCGTCCACCGAATACTTCACGGATAACTACTGGAGGTAGTAGAGTTGAACCAGAGAAACCAATACCAAACAGTAAGGCACCAGCATAAAGAATACCAATACCGAATGAGTCAGAAATTAATAAGGCAACTACTCCGAGCATACCACCGCCTATACCTACGAATAAAGCCGATTTAATACCGAATTTATCGTTGATTGCGCCAAGCATGAATTTACCGCCAGTTTGACCAATCGTTACACATGTTACGCCTGTAGCTGCCATCGCTGCCGTGAAACCGACAGACTGTACGAAGTTTGGTACATGAAAGCTTACTGTTGAAGCAAGACCGAATAATCCTGTAAATACTAGAACTAAGTAAAATGCTGGAGATTTCAACGCAGCACTTTTTAAAACACCTGTTTCAAGCAGTTTTGATGAAGCAGGTGCATTTGCGGCCACTTCATCTTCCCCGTAAGCTGTCATGTTTAATTCTTCAGGTTTAGAACGGATAACGAAAATAGAGAATGGCAAAATTAAGATTGCAACCGCAATACCTAAGACCATATATGTGGATCGCCAGCCGATTGATTCAATTAACCCACCTGTGATTTGTGCGAAGATTGCGCCGCCAATCCCCATGAACGCCATCGCAATACCTAGAGAGGTACCAGCTTTTACTTTGAACCAGTTGTTCATGATTAATGGAATGGAACCGTAAATTAAAAATGTACTACCGATCCCTAGAGCAATTCCAGAAATGTAGAATGGGATAACCGAGTTGTACGTACCCATTAAACCGAATGCAAGTGCGTTAATAATACCTGCAATGGTTAAAATATACCGGATATCGAATTTATTTAATACTTTCCCAGCGAAGGGGAGTAAAATTGTAACTGTCAAATACATGAGTGATGTATATAAACTAATTTCAGAAACACCAACATTCAAATCTTCAGCTACTGCACGATATAGTAAACCTGCGCAGCTAACGATAATACCAACACTTGCGGCATATATGGCAGCACTTGCAACCATGATCCACCAAGCGTAGTGGATTTTACCTTGCTTTTTCATCTTTCCCACCTCGTAAGAATGGAGAAGATAGCTAGTCGCTTCTCCTCCATAAAATTTATGCTACAAAACACCCCTTAGGGTTTCACCATTATTGAATGGTAAATCCACCGTCTATCGTTACTGCGGTACCACTCATGAATTTAGCTTCTTCAGATGCGAGGAACACTGCTAAATCAGCTACTTCTTCTACTTGTCCAAAGCGGCGAGCTGGGACTGGCTCTTTTGAGATACCAGCCAGAACATCCTTAACTAGAGGGGTTTCGATAGTACCTGGACAAATTGCGTTTATTTTAATGCCATATTGAGCGTATTCCGAAGATAAATGTTTAGTGTAGCCAATTACACCGTGTTTTGTTGCAGTGTAAGCGGCGCCGCCTTTACCTGCAACAAGACCTGCAACAGAAGCGATGTTTACAATTGCACCTGTTCTGCGTTCAATCATGCTTGGTAATACAGTATTTGAAAATTCAAATACACTTGTTAAATTGATATTCACTAGGAAGTTCCATTGATCTAATGTAGTATCTAGTGACTTTTGATATTTGTCGAAGACACCAGCATTGTTTACCAATATATCAACTGGACCAAACGCTTCTTCTGTTTCTTTTACACAATTCAAAATATCTTCAGTTTTCATGACATTTACTGAAACAGCAATTGCTTGTCCGCCAAATGCATTAATTTCTGCAGCTACAGATTGTGCACCTTCTAAATTTAAGTCAGCTACAACAACTTTTGCGCCTTCTTTAGCGAAGCGGATTGCTTCACCTTGACCCATACCAGATGCTGCACCGGTAATAATGGCAACTTTGTTTTTTAATCTCATGTTTGACATCTCCCATATGTTGTTATTTTCGTTCACAATTTGTTCAAATTCTCAGTGCCTATTCACATAATATAAAGATTTGTATATAATTAAAAATACCTATTTGTAATGTGTTTATAACTTTTAGTTATAAAGGGAGGATGAAATGAATTTACTTAAGCTTCGCTATTTTTATACAATAGCGAAATTGGAAAACATGTCACTTGCCGCAAAAGAGCTTTTTATTTCACAACCAGCACTTAGTAAAGCATTAACCAATTTTGAAGCAGAACTTGAAATGGACTTGTTTTTTAGAAGAGGGAAACGCATTTCTTTGAATGAAAATGGGGAGTTTTTATATAAGCGCGCAGAGCGGATCTTTGCGGAAATACATGACTTAGAACGTGGTTTAGAAGAGAGGCGTGGTGAAGGAAGTGGAAAACTTTCCATCGTCACAACGCTGCCTTATACGTTTACTAATATTATTGATTTGTTCTTTAACGACTATCCCCAAATTAAATATACACAAGTGCCCTTATCGAAAGAAAACTTAATTCAGTTCATTGAATATGGCAAATATGATGTGTGTATTACTACAGAGAAAATTGATCATCCAAATGTCGAATGGGTACCTTTATTTGAGGAAGAAATATTTTTAACAGTACCTAAATCGTATCCAGAAGCGAATCTAGAAGTAATTGATATGAAGAATTTGAGAGAGTTACCATTTATCGGTTTAACCAATCAATATAGTTTTCGACAATTTACTGATGAATTTTGTTCATCTGTTGGTTATTCCCCTGTTTATCAAGTAGAAGTAGAAGAAGCAACAATTATATTACAACTTGTAAAGAATGGACGTGGTGCTGCTTTTACACCGGAGACATCTGTTAATTTATATGAGGATAAAATCAAACATATCAAAATTATTAATGGCCAATTCACACGAACAATTGGGTTACTAAAGCATCGCTATTTTTATCCTACACAGATTTCAAAGGCATTTATTGAACACTGTCATAATTATTTTGAGAAGATAAAGGGAAATATATAATATAGGGGGATATAGAGAAGGTCTTTGTTGTCGTATATTAACCGTTGGCTATTGTTAGTTACTAAAATGTTTTCTGAAGTAAAAACGTTTAACTACTAAGACCAAACTCAAATTATTTGTACTCATTTATATGATTCAAATTAAAGTTTTTTAGGATATTAAAAATGTCATAGAAAAAATGTAACTTTTTGAAACTTCTTTATCCTTGATTCGTAAATATAAATATGGGAAACTTAGTTTAACAAAAAACTATACTAGAATATCACAGGAGGAATTATTTTGTTAAAGAAATTGTTAACTGCTTTTATGTTGGTTACCTTTGTGTTTGCACCTATTGCGGAGCATACCTTTGTAGAGCCTACACATGAAGTGAGTGCAAAATCATATCGTTCAGGGAAAAAATCTTTTAATTCCAATAACAATCGTTCGAATTTCAACCAAAATAAATCAACGGTCAATAAACAAAAATCATCAACAAACAGCAATGCTAAAACGACAAAAACAAATTCGTTTAACAAGGGCTCATTTATGAAAAGCATGATGCTGGGCGGTATCGCCGGATTATTATTCGGGAGTATGCTGGCTAATATGGGCGCTATGGGATCCGTTCTTGGATTATTATTGAATGTACTTGTGATTGTGCTTATTATCGGGTTACTTAAAAAGATTTTCACGCGTAATAACCGCCCGAGAAACGAGGGAGACGGAACGTGGAGAAGATAAAGATATCAGAACAAGAAATCATTAACTCACTCTGTGTGTATATAGCAGATAAAAGACGAGTAAGCCCAGAACAAGTGGAAATGGAATTAATGTATGATGATGACTACGGGTTCTCAGCGGAAGCACACGTTAATGGAAGATCTCAAATATTAATTACTGCTAATATAATTGAAGCATTGCGTTTTTATATTGAACATGAGCTGAACAGGGATCCATTTGCTGCCAAGCTTGAACTTAAATTGGATGATGACGAAGGGATTATTGCATACGTTCAATAAAAGGATAAAAAGAGGCTATGCCTCTTTTTTTTGTACTTCACTCTTTACCATACCTTTCTTTGGGAATTAGGAGTCACGGTTTATATTAAAAAAAATATTATTTCTATCGTTTCCCTATATGGTATAAAATAGAATGTAAGTAAGGTTACTATACTCTCAAAAATAGGGAGTTCTCGTTTGCATTTGATGCTTAGTCTTTTTATTAATTTGACCTAGTCTATTAGATTAAATATATATTGTAAAGGAGATACATATAGTTGAATTCAAAATACCTAGACTTACTTGTCCAAAAATATGATTGTGAAGAAAAAGTAGCAACAGAAATTATTAATCTGGAATCAATCCTTAACCTACCAAAGGGTACTGAACATTTTGTTAGTGATTTACATGGGGAGTTTCAGGCGTTTCAACATGTGTTGAGAAATGGCTCTGGAAATGTAAAAGAAAAAATTAAAGACTTGTTTCAAGATGTCCTATTAGAAAAAGAAATCAATGAATTTGCGACGTTAGTTTATTATCCTGAAGAAAAAATAAAGTTAATTAAGAATCAATTTGATAAGAAACAAGAATTAAACCAATGGTATACCGTTACCATTGAGCGAATGATCAGGCTTATTTCTCATGCTTCTTCAAAATATACACGGTCAAAATTGCGTAAAGCGCTGCCGGGTCAATTTGTTTTTATTATTGAAGAACTGCTATACAAAACGAATCAAGTAAATAAGGAAAAATATTATAAAGAAATTGTTGAGCAAATTATCTCCTTAGGTCAAGCTGATAAACTCTTAACGGGGCTCGCGTATACCACTCAAAGATTAGTTGTCGATCATCTACATGTAGTTGGCGATATTTATGATCGTGGACCTGAACCTGATAAGATTATGGATACACTCATTAATTATCATTCGGTTGATATTCAGTGGGGAAACCATGATGTGCTTTGGCTGGGTGCTTATTCTGGTTCAATGGTCTGTCTAGCTAATATTATTCGTATCTGTGCAAGATATGACAATCTGGATATTATCGAAGATGTATATGGTATCAACCTGAGACCTTTGTTAACGCTTGCCGAGAAGTACTATGAAGACAATCCAGCTTTTCGAACTAAGGTAGACTCAGAACAGAAACGATCGAAACATGAAAAATTACAGATAACAAAAATTCATCAAGCAATCGCAATCATCCAGTTTAAACTCGAAATGCCTATTATAAAGAGGCGTCCATATTTTAATATGTCAGAAAGACTGTTGCTTGAAAAAATTGATTATGATAAGAAAGAAATAACGATTTATGGGAGCACTTACAAACTTGAAAATACTTGCTTTGCTACCGTGAATCCAGAGCAGCCTGAACAGCTGATTGAGGAAGAAAAGCAAGTTATGGAAAGATTATTGTTCTCTGTACAACATTCTGAAAAGCTGGCCAGACATATGAACTTCCTTATGAAAAAAGGGAGCCTCTATCTAAAATATAATGGAAACCTTTTAATACATGGTTGTATTCCTTTAGACGAAGAAGGTAATATGGAGAAAATGTCCATTGACAGCAACACGTATTCAGGCCGAGAATTACTTGATGTTTTCGAACGTTATTTACGACATTCTTTTGCCCATCCTGAAGAGACAGATGATTTAGCGACAGATATGGTCTGGTATTTATGGTCAGGAGAATATTCATCCCTTTTTGGTAAAAGAGAAATGACAACTTTTGAGAGATACTTTATTAAAGACAAAGTAACTCATAAAGAGAGAAAGAATCCATACTATCATTTACGTGAAAAGGAAGAAATTTGCCGCAAAATTTTAGCTGAATTTGATTTGGATCCTGATACAGGTCATATTATAAATGGCCATACACCAGTGAAAGAAATAGAGGGAGAAAATCCCATTAAGGCAAACGGAAAAATGATGGTGATTGATGGAGGTTTCTCAAAGGCCTATCAGTCAACCACAGGCATAGCAGGATATACATTATTGTATAATTCCTTCGGTATGCAGCTAGTAGCCCATAAGCACTTTAATTCAAAAGAAGATGTTTTATTGAACTGGACAGATGTTTTATCCATAAAAAGAGTTGTAGATAAAGAATTAAAAAGAAAAAAGGTTAGAGAAACCAATATTGGAGAGAAAATAATACAGGAAATTTCTATTTTAAATAGTTTAAGAGAATACCGCTATATGGATTGACGTAAGGAAATCTAAAAGGGTGTCGGGCCGAATGATTGAGAGTTAGGGCCGAATAAACTCCAGAAAGGGCCGAATGATTTGAAGTTTGGGCCGAATCATGCTGAGTTCAGGCCGAATGAACGAGGATTTAGCGGATCCGATGCCAATAGGGCTGCTTCAAATAAAGGGTTCATGAGAAAGCCTGGTTATCTAGATAGAAAAAGAGAAAGATACACTTTTTGAAGGCGTTTTTGCGCGAAAGGGCCATTAGGATGAATCATTCCTACTTACCGCCGAATAATTTCTGCTCAAGCAAATCTGTGCTGATCTTTTAAAAAAAGCCAAAGAAGGGGCTGTCCCAAAAGTCAGGAATATGACTTTTAGGGGTAACCCCTTCTTTGTTTTTGCCAAAACGTCGACCTTTTAGGGGACAGTGCTGATTCATGAGGAAATAACATCTAAACCAATGCAAATGTCCGTACTTGCTGCCAGTTAGATTCGTTGATCCTTTGTGGTGTTTTTATGAAGAACTTCATTGAAATAATGATTCTTCAAAAGTATTTTTAATATAAGAAAAGCAAAAAGGGAACCCATTAAAGAACTAAGGAAAAAAGCTGGTAAAAAACCAAAAAGTGCAGCTTTTTCTCCCAATATTACAAGCGCTATCGGATAACAAGTTATGGATCCAAGAATGCCAGTCCCAACTACTTCTCCGAAGCATGCGTACTGAATCTTTTTCATTTTCTTGTATAGGAGTGCTGCAAATAATGCACCAATCATGCTTCCAGGAAACGCAAAAATAGAACCAGTACCTGCCATATTTCTGATAAGGGATACCAAAAAGGCTTGTATAACAGCAAAAAAAGGTCCTAATATAACGGCAGTCATGACATTGGTTACATGCTGAATAGGAAAAATCTTTGCAAATCCAACGGGAATGAAAAAGAACGAACTAGTTAGGGTAGTGATGGCCGTGAACATGCAAGTCAGCGTCATTTTCCTCAATAAGTTCCCTTTTTCTATCATTCCATAGGCCAATCATGCTCATTGTAAACCATGTCCCAAAATAAATATTCATATCGTGAGGTCGCTATAAAGTGCTTCTCTAATCTGTTTAGGTCTCTTTCAGGCAGCCCTTCCGTCAATTCATCTAACAGTTTAGACAACCATTTGTGCACTTCAGCGAATTCGACGGATGAATAGGATTGAATCCAGCTGGCATAACGATTTGTCTCCAAGGCTGCACCATTTTGTTTCTTTAATAACAAACCAATCTCATAATAGTCCCAAGCACATGGAAGCAAACAGGCAATGATATCAGCTAATGTTCCATGATGTGCGGCATTTAGCATGTAACCGGTATAGGCAAGGGTAGTTGGTGTAGGCTCAGTATGTTCTAATTCCTTCGAGCTGACTCCAAACTCTTTGCAGTAGTTCCGATGTAAATCCATTTCTACTTGAAGAGTTTTATGAAATATACCAGCAAATTTGGTCATGGTTTCAAGATTATTAGCCTTGATGGCCCCTAAAGCAAAAAGTTTAGAGTACTCAATAAGATAGATATAGTCCTGTTTAAGGTAATAAGCAAATTTATTTTCTAAAAGCGTCCCATCACCTATTGCTTGAACAAAGGGATGTGTGTGGTTCTTCGTCCAAATTTCTTTCGAACGTTCGTGAAGTTTATCACTGAAAGATTTCAATGTGGTACTCGTCATGATAGTTCCTCCTTTTCATTTATTCACATACTTTGGAAGGAGAGTACTTCTCAATGAAAAAACAGCCGCTTTCAATTAGAAAGCGGCTGTTTTTGGAATGGACGAATCCCTTTTACAACCTGCTTTCCTCCGCTGGTATTCCCAGATCAGGTACAAAGGGTTTAATTCTCAGCCCATCGGCTCCCCTAGCAGTTTATTATTTAGTTAAACAAAAAAACCGTTCTGAAAACGGAACGGGTAGATGGATACAGTAAAAATGACCATATCATCCACTTTCCTCCGCCGGTATCATCCGGATCAGGTTCAAAGGGTCCAGAATACTATTCCATCTCAGTCTGAAGAAGACTCCCCTAGTGGTACTTCGTATGTGATTAGTGTCATCATATCAGATAAAATGGAAAATGCAACCTTTACACATTTAATATGTACAGGTGACTGGATTAATCGAAGCTGTTCTTTTTTGTAGATAAGCTCATTTAAATATTTTGCACATAGCATAAGAAAAACTGTATGAAAGGAAGGGAATAGTGGGTAAATTACAAGACTATTTTGAATCCAATAACGGACGGTTAATTCATAAGTGGATGCATTATTTTGATATATATGAACGTCATTTTGAGAAGTTTATCGGCAAAGAAATTAATATTTTAGAAATTGGAGTTTCTCATGGCGGGTCACTTCAAATGTGGAAAGACTATTTTGGGGACAAAGCTACGATATTTGGACTAGATATTGACCCTGTCTGTAAATCATTTGAGGAGGAACAAATTAATATAATCATCGGTGATCAAGGGGATAGGGAGTTTTGGAAAACAATCAAACCTACTTTACCGAAATTCGACATAATTATCGACGACGGCGGTCATCACATGACTCAGTTAAAGACTACGTTCCAGGAGATGTTTCCTGAACTTTCTTCCCACGGGGTTTATTTTATAGAGGATTTGCACACGTGCTATTGGGAGGAATACGGAGGTGGACTTGGTAACCCTGATAACTTTATTGAATACTCAAAAAAAATGATTGATAATCTAAATGCTTGGCATTCGAGGGATCCTCATTTGTCAATAAATCAGTTCACCACATCCGTTTTTTCAATGAGTTATTATGATAGTGTTTTAGTAATCGAAAAGAAACCAATAGAATATCCATCTACTCAAATAACAGGGACTCTATCTTGGTAAGTTAGATGAGGCGTTAGGTTTTAGCAAATATTGAAGGAGTAGAACGTATTACAAAAGCAAAAGATATAAAAGATACATGATGAGAAGGTCGCCAATTGGCGGCCTTCTTCACGTTCTTCACAAATTCTAGATGGTTGTTATAAACACTAGTTAGGAACTTTAAAATGATAGGATGGAATTTACACCTTAAAAAGATAAGATATATGTTAGCAGATTAAGAGGATTAAATAAAAAAATGTCGAATATACTATCATGAAATTGAAGTAATGGAGGCGTCATTTTGAATACATACGAAATTAAAAATATTAATCCGACAGTGGAAGAATTCAAATATTTGTGTGAGTCTGTCGGTTGGAGTGACTTTATAAATTTTGAAGTGGTGGAAACATCACTAAAAAATTCGATTTACTGTGTCACGGTCAAAGAGGATGATCAAATAGTGGGCATGGGGAGAATTGTTGGAGATGGGGCTATCTATTTCTATATACAAGATATAGTGGTCCATCCAACCTATCAAAAAAATGGTATTGGAAAAGAAATAATGAATAAGTTGGTTGAGTATTTACATACTAATGCACCCGATAAAGCGTTTATCGGATTATTTGCCTCCCAAGGGAATGAGTCTTTTTATGAGAAATTTGACTTTAAAGATTATTCTCCTAATATGACGGGGATGTTTACAGTAATTTCAAAAAACAGCTAGATTTTAAGGGTTGCTGCGGCAGCCTTTTTCTTAGTGTGCCAGGCATGGCAACTATCTAGGTGGTGAAAGTCCACTGTGGGGGTAAACATCGACCAACCACTAAGGAAGCGCAAGGTACTTACCGTGAGGTAAGGGCTGGAGGAAGCGTGGAATAAAATCTTGGCTCGACGAACAGAAATCTGATACTAAGGCTCTACAAAGGGATAAGGCTCCTAAGCAAGTCAAAGTCCAAAAGATGTGCGTAACTTTGTAGAGTAAATCAGACGAGTGAAAGAGGAAAGATAGTTGTCTTACCCTGGGAGATCTTGCGGGTGTACAACTAGTACAGTCGAAAAAGGTTAGCCGCAAGAAGTCAGCAGAAGCCATAGTAATGAAGTCATTCATGAAGGGCTGAACAATTTATAGTGTTTCAACGCCACGAATGCATAAGTGACCTACTCCGAATGTGTTAATGGGGAAAGTATGAGCGTATCTCAAAGGATAACCAAAATGGAGCTATCACTTATTACGTGAGAGGAAAGGAGAAACGAGTGTGGAACTTTTAGAACAGATTCTAAGTAATCAAAATATGAATGAAGCCTACTTGCGTGTCTATAAAAATAAAGGTGCTAGTGGGGTCGATGGAATAACGGTCGATGAACTGAAGCAATATCTGAAAGAGAACAAAGATGAGCTACGTCAGCGCATCAGAACAAGAAAATACCAACCACAAGCTGCCTTAAGAGTGGAAATCCCAAAAGAAAATGGCAAGATGCGCAAGTTGGGAATACCAACAGTAGTGGATAGGGTAGTTCAACAAGCCATTCATCAAGTTCTCAGTCCGATATTTGAAAAGCAATTTAGTGAATACAGTTACGGCTTTAGACCGAAAAGAAGTTGTGAGATGGCAATTATTAAAAGCTTGGAATTTCTAAATGATGGACACGATTGGGTAGTTGACATTGACCTTGAAAGATTCTTCGATACCGTTCATCACGATAAACTGATGCGATTTATATCCAACACAATAAAAGACGGAGATGTCATCTCGTTAATCAGGAAATACTTAATCAGTGGAGTCATGATAAATGGAAAATATGAAGACACACCTGTCGGTACTCCGCAAGGAGGAAACCTCAGCCCATTATTGAGTAACATTATGTTAAACGAACTCGATAAGGAACTAGATAAAAGAGGACTAAGGTTCGTGAGGTACGCAGATGATGCCCTCATCTTTGTGAAAAGTGAAAAAGCAGCGACTCGAGTAATGAGTTCAATCGTGAGATTTATAGAAGAGAAATTAGGTCTTATAGTCAACGCAGAGAAGAGTAGAATTTCACGTCCAAAAGAACTAAAATTCTTAGGATTTGGGTATTATTACGACTCTAAAAACGAGATATACCGAGTGAAACCTCATTCAACCTCCATACAGAAATTCCAAAGGAAGCTTCGACAATTAACAAAGCGGAACTGGAGTATTTCGCTAGACTATCGAATATTGAAACTTAAACAAGTCATATTCGGGTGGGTAAACTACTTCAGAATCTCAAGTATGAAAGAAGCTATAAAGCGAATTGATATGAAGCTTCGCTCCAGAATTAGAGTCATCATCTGGAAGCAATGGAAAATCACAAGGAAACAAATCAAATCGTTAATTCAACTAGGGATACCCGAAGAAGAAGCGAAAGGACTAACGTTCTGTCGGAAAGGTTTCCGGTATATCGGATTATCGAAAGTTGTTCAAAGAGCAATTTCAAACAAAAGACTAAAGCAGAGGGGACTACCCTCTGCTTTAGAACATTATCTAAAAGTACACACTGTAATATAAATTGAACCGCCGTATACGGAACCGTATGTACGGTGGTGTGAGAGGGGCGAAAATAATTAAAATATTTTCCCTCTACTCGATTTTACCTAATAGAATATTAGCTCAATAGGGTTATGGTAAAATTAAGGTATTTAAATAAATAAAAATGAAGGAGGAAATACGCTGAAGAAGCTAATGATCCTAACATGTATTATTGTGGGGATGACTGCTTGTGGAAATGAAGATACAAAAGAGCAAAATCCAGAAAATAATGTTGAAACGAAAGAGTCAGATACAGTGAAAAATGAACCTGTTAATCCGAGTTCAAATGCGGCAAGTGGCAGTAAGACTGAAAAAGTGGATTTTCAAAGTATCATTCCAACAGATTGGGATATTAAGTTACCAGAGGGGGTTCCCGTAACCGAAGGAAAATATTTAACTGCAATCGCGGATTCTAAAAAAAATCTAGTAACCTTCAAATTTTATACAACAGACAAACAATTAGAGATAAACGATTCAAACATAAAAAAAATTGGCGATTTTGTCGGCCAATTAGTCATTACGAATTATCCAACGGTAAAATCAGCTAGTGAAGAAATAGATCAAACTGTATTTAGTGAGGGGAAAGCTGTAGATTTAGGGTTTGGTATAACTGGGTATCAAGATGCAGGAGCAGGCTCATTATTTACAAGTTGGAATGAAGGACGCTGGGCCATTATAGCACGTTCCGCAACAGAAAAGTCAGAAGAAAGTGCAGCGATAGCGAAAGAAACTGTGGAGTTTTTGGAATCCTATATGCTCCCGATTCCAAAACAATATGGATTTTTGCATATTGATGCAACACATAAAGGCAGCCTGGCAAAATGGCAAAAAGAAAACTATGTTTATACGCTTACGGATTTTGGTGACAACACCCTTAATTGGCTTGTAACTTTTGAATGAAATAACCTAAGACCGTCCAATCGACGGTCTTTATTATATGACGTCTCTAAATAGGGAGAAACAGAGTTTCGCTAGTGAAATAGTTTACAGGATTGGTCGAACTTGATTTTCTTCATATTCGACAGATACAAAGTGTAATAGCAGCTGGAATTTTAGTTATTCGACTTTAACGGTAATCTTATCTATAGCATTGTAACCATAGCCTTTTCTATTCCATAGGGGTTTCCCTGGTTGACGATTGCCTTCGGTATCGGTAGCTCTTGTTTTTATGGTGTACTCTCCTTTTTTCAAAGCGTTCCATGTATAAGTCCAACGAACCCAAGCATGTTTTTTAGGTGTGTTAGAAAGCTTGCATGGATCCCAAGTTTGACCACCATCCATACTTATTTCTACCGTGGCAATTTTTCCTTCGCCTGTCCAGGCTATTCCGTTTATTTTATAAATTCCAGTGTTCAATAATTGTCTATCTAGGGGGAATTGGATGGTTGAGTTAACGTTTATAGTCGTGACAGGAAATTTCCCACTATCGTTTTCTTGGTTTGGATAGTAAATGTAATCGACTGTTTGGAATGGGCCTTTAAATTCCTTTTCTATGACAACGATTTTCTTTATCCATTTTACAGACGCCATTCCATACCATCCGGGTACTATTAATCTAAGTGGGAACCCGTGTTTGAAGGATAAAGGGTGGTTATTATATTCATAGGCGATAATGGTATCTTCATCGAGAGCTTTTTCTATCGGCAGGCTTCGTGTGAAATTATATACGTTGTTAGAGTCAGTTCTTGGACCATTATCATACCCTTCAAAAACAATTTCTTTTGTATGATCGAGCATTCCTGCGTATTGTAATAATGTTCTCAGGGGTACGCCTTTCCAAATTCCTTGACTGATTGCACCTTTTCCCATTTGCTCCCCAAACACCTTTGGTTTGAAAAGTTCCCGCTTATCACCAGAACATTCTAAAACGACTTTAATGGTTTTTGATGGCATAGCGTAAATCTGTTCTAATGAAAAAACGGAAGGATTCTGTACATGCCCGTCGATTGGAAGAAAATAAAAGGATGATGAAAAAGCAGGGTAAGGAAAATGATTTCTTCTATAAAATAATTTATCAGATACCAGATCTTCAGCAACAAAATGAATAGGTGTTTCTTGATTTTCTGGTACCAACGTTTTAGTAATAAGATAAGGTTTAACTTTCTTTGAATCTGAATTTGTCAGATGAATACCTCCTTTAAAACGAAGTTGTTTTGTCATTTATATGTAAACGATGCGAAACAAATGCTTTCTTCAAGCATTGAACAAGGGTTTCATTACTTAAAGAGACGATTCAGATACTGAATCGTCTCTTTCGTATAATCACTGTTTTGTTTGCGCTTTTCTTGGTTTGCTTTTTTTGCTATTTTTGGTATTTCGGTATTGTGAAGGAGACATATTTGTTACGCGTTTAAATGACTGTGCAAAAAATGATTGAGAAGAAAATCCAGTAATGGCTGAGATATTAGATATTGGGTAGTTAGTAGTTTCCAATAATATCTTACTTTCTCGAATACGCATTTGGATGAGGTATTCAATCGGTGAAACACCAAAGGCCTTCTTGAATGAATGAGAAAGGTAATATTTGTTGATATGTCCAACTTCAGCTAAAGTATCTAAATTGATTTCTTCACGAAAATGCTGCTTAATATAATTTTTGATATAGGCCATGTCTTTACTGATTTTTTCAGAAGAAGTTTTCTCTAGGGAAAAGTTTTTTGTCCTCATCATTTTGAGTAGTACAATCTCTAAAATATTTTCAATAATTAACTCGTAATCTTCTTTTTGGTTTAGTACTTCTTTCATCAACTGCTGTAAAAAGAGTGTGATGTCATGTTCTTGTTTATAATTGAAAAATGAGACTTGTGATCCCGGGTCATCAGCTGCTGAAAAGGCAAGTCCTTGGATACCAAGAACAATATATTCGAGGGGATAATCCGAGCTGGACTTCTCTGTGTGCTCAATATTCGGGTTGATAACGATTAAATCATATTCTTTGATGGATACTTCTTTATTGGAGTAGATAAAGGTACCTTTTCCCTTGGTAATATACAAGAGTTCCGTAAAGTGATGCGTATGGTTGATGCTGTACCAGTCTTTTCCATATTTTGATTTGGTTACATAGAGAAGTTTTACTGGCAGATGGCCTCGTTTAGATGGTGGAATCTCATAGATCTCATTAGACAAATGAAGCCCTCCTTTATCAAGTAAGCTCTTTTCATTAAGTATAATTTTTTTAGTGAATTATTACAACGAAAGCAAGATATATAAAAAACAGAACAAGATGTATATTGTGGAAACGTTTTCTGATTACTATAATTTAGCTAGAAAGAGAAAAGAGGGGGACCAATAAGATGAAAAAGAAATTTTTGTTAACTGGTATAGTAGCCTTATTATCTGTTAGTTTACTGGCTTGTCAAAGTAGTAAAGTTGATGATTCTAGCAGTGGAAAAGCCTCCGGTGGAAAGGAAACTCTTCACGTAGCTGCATTGGAATCAGCATATGGTAAAGAAATGTGGACCAAAGTGATTGATGCTTATGAAGCAGCAAATCCGAAGATTGAAGTGGAATTGACGGTAGATAAGAATCTAGAAGAAGTGATAAGTCCGAATATGAAAGCAGGAAATTATCCGGATGTGGTTTTATTAGCTACTGGAAGAAAATTAGCACTAACAGAAACATTAATTAAAGACCAAGCTTTAGAGGATATTACCGATGTTCTAGAGATGAACGTTTTTAATGAGGAGGTCAAAGTTAAGGATAAATTAGTTCCTGGTTTTACTGATACCCTGGCAACAAATCCTTATGAAGATGGTAAAACGTATATGGCGCCGGCGTTCTATAGTCCAACTGGGCTGTTTTATAATGAAGGGTTGTTAAAAGAAAAAGGGTGGGAAGTACCGAAGACCTGGAATGAGATGTGGGACTTAGGGGAGAAAGCGAAGGCAGAAGGAATTTCCTTATTTACGTACCCTACAACCGGTTACTTCGATGCCTTTTTCTATTCCTTACTTTTCGAAGTAGGAGGACCCGAATTCTACAATAAAGCGATGAAATATGAAGATGGTATTTGGGAATCTGCAGAAGCAACGAAAGTATTTGAAATTATCGGAAAATTGGCGAAATATACAGAACCTACAACGGTTGCCAATGCCAATGACAAGGACTTTACAAAAAATCAACAATTGATTCTCGATAATAAGGCACTTTTCATGCCAAATGGGACATGGGTTGTTGGCGAAATGGGTGAAGCACCAAAAGCTGATGGTTTTGAATGGGGAATGACTGCTTTACCAGCAATTGAAGATGGTGGAGACCGTTACGCATTTACGTTCTTCGAACAAATATGGATTCCAGCAGCAGCTAAAAATAAACAAGCGGCTAAGGAGTTCATGACATATATGTATTCAGATGAAGCAGCTGCTATTTTTGCAGAAGCCGGTGCGATTCAGCCAATTGAAGGAATCTCTGAAAAACTAACGGGTGACAATAAACTTTTCTATAGTATATATGATTCAGGAGCAATAGCTGGTATGGGCGGCTTTGCAGCAACGGATTCTGTAGAGGGTGTCAGCATGGCAGATACGTTATTTGGTTCTATTAATAGCATTGTAACGGGTGATAAAAATGTAGATGACTGGAAAAAGGCAGTCGAAAATGTCAGTGATCAATTGCGCTCTGCATTAAAATAAACTAGTTTTATCGTTTTAAGTAGGATAACGGTGGGATCCCCCCACCGTTACATTCATTAGTTGAGGTGATTGTAATGAATAAAAAGAAAGAGAAAAGGATATTTATTTTTGTTTGTACAGCACCAGCAGTGATTTTATTATCCATCTTTATGATTGTACCTACAATTGAGGTATTTAGGATGTCTCTTTATAAGTGGGGAGGATTTTCTAATAATAAGGTGTTTGTTGGGTTAGATAATTTCAAAATTTTATGGAATGATATGAATTTTATTCGGGCACTGCAAAACAGTATTGTTTTAATTGTAATTGTTACACTCATCACCATGGTTGCAGCGATTTTATTTGCTACGTTGTTAACGAGAGAAAATATGAAGGGAAATAATTTTTTTCGAGTTATTTTCTATATCCCTAATATTTTGTCCATTGTGGTTATTGCTGGAATTTTCTCAGCCATTTACGATCCAACTACTGGATTGTTGAATAATCTTCTTGCGTTATTTAATCTAGAAAGTCTTCAGAAAATGTGGCTCGGCAATCAAAAGATAGCTATCTACAGCATAGGAGCAGCGTTGGTTTGGCAAGCGATTGGTTATTATATGGTGATGTACATGTCAAGTATAGCAAGTATTCCGGAAAGTTACTATGAGGCTTCTGCTTTGGAAGGAGCGGGACGATTCCAGCAATTTTTCAGCATTACGTTACCGTTGATTTGGAATAACATTCGAACCACATTAACCTTCTTCATAATCAGTACGATTAATTTAAGCTTTCTACTTGTCCAATCGATGACCGGCGGTGGGCCTGACGGATCGACAGAAGTTTTTTTAAGCTACATGTATAAGCAGGCATACACCAATTCTTCATACGGGTATGGTATGGCCATTGGAGTAGTGATTTTCCTATTTTCATTTGCGTTATCTGCGATTGTAAGCCGGATCACCAAACGAGAAGTGCTAGAGTTTTAAGGGGGTTTATGAACAATGAAAACAAAAAAAGGAATGAGTGCAGAAACAGCTTATCGGTTGTTTATCTATGTCGCACTAATTACATTAGCTATCTCGATAATTATCCCTGTAGCATGGGTTTTCTTAGCTTCAATAAAGCAAAACTCGGAATTTTACGGAAGTCCATGGGAGATGCCAAATGGGTTCTATTTTCAGAATTTTATAGATGCATTCCAAAAGGCAAACATGGGTACCTACATGTTAAACTCCGTCATGGTGACGGCTTTAGCCCTGATTATTTTATTGGTTGTTGCTCTTCCAGCTGCCTATGTATTGGCCAGATATACCTTTAGAGGAAGTAACTTCATGAATGGTTTGTTCAAAGCGGGATTATTTATCAATGTGAACTATATTGTCGTACCGATCTTCTTAATGTTATTAAACGGGGATACCTTCTTCCGAGAGCAATTTGGGGATGGTTTCTTATTAGACAATTTATTTGTGTTAGCAGTGGCATATGCTGCAACAGCATTACCTTTCACAATATATTTGTTATCCAGCTATTTTCAATCACTTCCTTCGAGTTATGAAGAAGCAGCGTTGGTTGATGGAGCCGGATATTTCAAAACCATGATTTTGATAATGATTCCGATGGCGAGACCAAGTATTATAGCCGTTATATTATTTAATTTTCTTTCCTTTTGGAATGAATACATAATTGCTTTAACCTTAATTCCAGGTCCCAATAAAACATTAACTGTTGGACTCATGAACTTAATGGCAGCACAAAAATCTGCTGCTAATTATGGTCAGATGTATGCAGGAATGGTACTGGTCATGCTGCCAACCTTGATTTTATACATACTAGTACAAAAGAAATTAACACAAGGAATGACCCTTGGTGGATTAAAGGACTAAGAATCGCCTGATAAAATCCGAAGGGAGGACGTATTCAATGAAGAGTAGTCTTATAGTTATTTTAAAGATTGTTATTTTTATTAGTTGTCTATCTTTAATTATTATTGGACAAAAAACAGTCGGTAAACTTGAATTAGGCATGATGTTATTGGGGTTAGCCGGACTCTTAGGGCTCCTTTACAATTACAATCGGAAATATGTATAAAAAGAATCAGAATCAATAGATTCCAGAATGGAGAGGCGTTTAGATGATTACTTATGATAAAAACAGTTGGAAGATTCGTAATGAAAAAATCTTCATCCTGTCAGCAGCCATTCACTATTTCCGTTTGCCTAAAGCTGAATGGAACGAAGTCTTAGACAAGGCAAAAGAAGGGGGATGCAATACCATTGAAACCTACATTCCATGGAATTTTCATGAAATGAATGAAGGTGAATGGGATTTCTCCGGCGATAAGGATGTAGCACACTTTTTTCAATTATGCGCTGACAAAGGATTGTACGTGATTGCAAGACCGGGCCCATACATTTGTGCGGAATGGGATTTTGGAGGACTACCATGGTGGCTCTCAACGAAAGAGGGAATTCAATATCGTTCCGCAGATTCTTTATTTTTAAACTATGTTGATAAATATTTTGATCAGGTCATACCCATTATTAGTGAATTTCAATTGACGAAAAAGGGAACCGTTATTATGGTCCAAATTGAAAATGAGTTCCAGGCATATGGAAAACCAGATAAAGTCTATATGGAATATTTGCGTGACGGTATGGCGGAAAGAGGTATTGAAGTACCTTTTGTTACCTGTTATGGAGCTGTTGATGGTGCTGTTGAGTTCCGTAATTTTTGGTCGGGTGCCGATCAAGCTGCGGATATATTAAACGAACGGTTTATTGATCAGCCAAAAGGGGTCATGGAATTTTGGATTGGTTGGTTTGAGCAGTGGGGAGGAAATAAAGCAGATCAAAAAACACCTGAGCAGCTTGAATTTGAGTGTTATCAGTTGTTGAGTAATGGATTCACTGCGATTAATTATTACATGTATTTTGGAGGGACTAATTTTGATCATTGGGGTGGGAGAACCGTTGGAGAACAGACTTTTTCTACGACCTCATACGATTATGATGCAGCCATTGATGAATACTTACAGCCGACAAGGAAGTATGAAATATTAAAACGATTTCATGCATTTGTAAACTGGCTGACCCCAGTTTTTACAAACACATATTTAACCGAAACAGAATTAAAGCTTCCTAGTATGTTAAAATCCCGAAGTGTTTTTAGTCCTCATGGTGAAGTACTATTTATTGAAAATAATCGTCATGAACGAGTTCAATCCCAGATGGTATTAGATGGCGTAATCGTTCCATTTACAATTGAAGCTAATGCCATATTACCAATTGTTCGTGATGTGAAAGTAGGGGAAAATTTCACAATAAAAACACTCACTGGGCAGACGACAGGCTTCGACGCCAAAATGGCCAATGTTTATCACGAAAATGGGCAATGTTCTTCTATGGTTTTGATTTTTCATAAAGAGGTGAATATTCACTGTCCACTGCCAAATCGTTTTGATATCGATGAAGATGGTCTCGTTACGTTTCATCTCTTTCATGGTAAGGTGCCGCAAACTGTTCAATTTACCTTTTTAGATGGTACCAGCTATTCTATTGAAGTTTCTTCAAGAGAATATTTGGAAAAGGCGGCTCCTCTTTTGGAAGAGAGCACAGCAAGCTATGTTTTACATTGGGAATCCGCTAACGAAAAACTGTGTTTTTTAAACGGAAACGTTAAGCTCACTGAAAAACCACTCGATTTCAGTCAGTTTGGTCAATTTAGTGGATATTTAGGTTATGAAAGTGAATTTCACTCAGAAGAAACGATTAATAAGACGGTGATTTTTACGAGAATTGAGGACCCAGTCATGGTCTTCTGCAATCAAAAATATATAGGTAAACTCAATAAAATTGGAGCGGCATCGATCGAGATCCCTCTTGAAAAAGGAAAAAACACGTTAACCTGCCTTGTCCAAAATATGGGGCGATTCAATTTTACTCAGGCTATTGGAGAACCAAAAGGGATGAGTGATTCTCCTGCTCTTAACGGACAATATCTCCCTTTACTTAAAGGATGGCAAGTGGATGGGTGTGGTATTGAGCATACCTTATTACAAATACCTGAAATTGAAGGGCGGATTGGTTTTCTTAAATCCTTCTTCAATGATGGCTATAACCGGGCTATTCTAGTTGGCGAAGGAGTTTCACGGGTCCAAGTAAATGGAAAAACAGTAAACATGCTTATGGAAAGCCAATCGGCCTGGTCAAGAAACAGTGCTGTCCATGGAGTGGCTGATATCAGTCATAGCTTAAAACATGGAGAAAATATAATAGACTTAGATGTTCAGAATATTTCTAGTATCAGTCGTTTTGATCTTTATTTATATAAAGAAGAGAACCAACTTAAACAGTGGAAAACAAAGTCATTTGCCCAACTGCAAGAGGAAAAGCAGTGGACAGCAGGAAATTCACAAACGATTTCTCCACGTTGGTATAAAAGTTATTTTGACTGGAAACCAGAAAACGGTCTCATTGTTAAAATTCAATTTGATCAGATGAGTAAAGGGTGTTTTTGGGTTAATGGACACTGCTTAGGTCGGTACTGGAACATTGGACCACAGGAGGAATATAAGATTCCAGCTTCATTGTTAGAAGAAAAAAATGAAATCGTTATTTTTGATGAAGATGGTGTAAGTCCAAATCAAGTCATTATTAGTTCGTATAAAACAAATGGCAATAGTATTTCTATAGGGGAGTAAAGAAAAGAAGTACTTGTTCATAAATGGACTCGACTAGGGGCGACGATACATGAAAAAGGCAATCGGCATTGATATTGGAGGAACGAAGATTGCAGCGGGAATTATTTCAGAATCAGGAGAATTGCTTACCCGCGCAGAAGTGAAAAGTGATCTCACCGGTCGTGAAAGAATGTTTGAGCAAGTTGTCAAAGCGGTTGAACAAGCTCTTGAAGGTTCGCAATTTTCTGATCTTGAAGGCATTGGTGTGGGAGTCCCAGGTAAAGTGGATCGCGATAAAGGAATCGCTGTTTTTCAAAACAATTTGCCGTGGAAGCAGTTTCCAATCTCATCCCGATTACTGGAGCAATTTGGTGTCGTCAAGTCAATAAAGATTGATAACGATGTGTATATGGCGGGTTTTGCCGAGTGGAAAGCAGCACAAGGAGGAACAAATGAGACCTTTGTCTATGTGACAATCAGTACAGGAATCGCATGTTCAATCATCCATCATGGCTCCTTTTTTAGAGGAGCAGGTTTTGCGGGGGAACTGGGCCTGATTCCTGTTCTTTCAAAGAAAGGGAATCAACGGCTAGAAACTATCTCTGCTGGTCCAGGGATCCAGAATATAGCAGGTATACCAACCAAAGAAGTCTTTAGTGGATACTTAAATGGTTCACAGGACTATCAGTTCATCATCGATGAGGTTACAGGTCATTTAGCACAAGGACTCTATTCTATTTCTTGTTTAATCGATCCGCATAGAATGGTTTTCGGCGGCAGTGTCATTCAAAACAATCCATTTTTACTGGAGTTAATTAAAGAGAAACTTAAAAACTATCAGCTTCCAGAACAGCAGCATTTCTTAGAACAGATGAGCATTAGTACATTAGCTCAGAATAATGGTGTTATTGGTGCCGGATTACGAGTATTCGAAAGAATCTAAAGAGGAGTGGTCAGAGGTGTTTACGTTAAGTCAAGAAAAACTAGTACTCTTAGGTGCATCTATTACAACGGAAGAAATTAAGCAGCAGCCAGATTTATGGGCTGAAACGTTTGATTTATACACCGAGAAAAGCAAAGAAATAGAAGAGTTCTTTCTAAAACTATCAACTAAACACAATCGAGTTCGAGTCATTTTCACAGGTGCCGGAACGTCTGCCTATGTTGGTGAGACGATTCTGCCTTACCTAAAAGAAACATGTGATGAAAAACAATGGGAATTGCACAGTATTCCAACTACGACCTTGGTATCCAATCCTAATCAATTTCTTAAAGCAGATATTCCTACCTTACTCGTTTCGTTTGCCAGAAGCGGGAACAGTCCGGAAAGTGTTGGAGCTGTAAAACTAGCTGAGCAAATCATAACCGATTTGTATAAGCTGACGATTACCTGTGCTAAGGATGGTCAATTAGCCAAACAAAGTGTAAGTGATCAAAAGAGTTTTTTACTATTGATGCCTGAATTATCGAATGATCAGGGATTTGCAATGACTGGAAGCTATACGTGTATGACCTTAACGGCTTTACTTACCTTTGATACCTTAGCGATTGAGGGGAAATCAACAATCGTAAAAATGATTCGGAAAATGGGTGAAAGTGTCATTCAAAGGGAAACTGTCATTCAAGAGATCATTGACCGGGATTTTAATCGAATTATATACCTGGGTTCAGGTTGTTTTGAAGGATTAGCTCGAGAGGCCCAATTGAAAATATTAGAGCTGACAGCTGGGAAAATTGTCACCGCGTTTGATTCGCCGATGGGATTCCGACATGGACCTAAATCATTTATGGACGAAAACTCAGTGGTCTTTGTATTCGTTTCTAACCATCCTTATACACGTCAATATGATTTAGATTTATTAAAAGAAATAAAGCAGGATAATATTGCTGTCAATGTTTGTGCTATCGAGGTAGAAGGAGAAACCAATTACGATGGGAACAAGTTTGTTTTTGACAGCGAATTTCAAACCGTTCCGGATGCATACTTAGCCTTACCTTTTCTCATGATTGGGCAAATCGTTTCACTACTTGCATCGGTCAAAGTCGGTAATACACCTGATACGCCTTCGCCAACAGGAACGGTGAATCGTGTGGTTAAAGGCGTAAACATCTATGAATACGAATAAAGGCTGTAAGTCTTCATATATTTTTGCTGATAAGTTTTTCCTAGAAGGGAAGGTTGAAGGTTCAGGATTTCTGGAAATTAATGAGGGAAGATTTGTTGGCTTTTCTGAAAACCTGTCCGAGAAAGAGGCTGAAATCATTAATTATGCGGGCCATTGGATCGCTCCAGGATTAGTAGATACTCATATTCATGGATTTCAAAATCACGACATTATGGACAACGATGTTACAGGATTGAATAAGATATCGGAAGGACTTCTTTCCTGCGGAGTTACTTCGTTTTTACCAACGACTTTAACATCCTCAACAGAAGTGTTGAATCGCGTTGTTGAAATGATTGGTGCTAATTATAAGGAAGTCCGTGGAGCTAAAATTATTGGAATCTTTTTGGAAGGGCCATTTTTTACGGAAAAACATAAAGGGGCGCAAAATCCGAACTACTTTTGTGATCCATCCATTGATTTATTGAAGAACTGGCAGAAGTTATCCAATTATTCTATTGAAAAAATAGCCATTGCGCCCGAGAGAAAAGGGACAGCTGAATTTATTGAATATGCGGTAAGAGACAAGATTGCAGTGGCTCTAGCCCATAGTGATGCTACATATGAAGAAGCAAAGCAGGCGGTTGAAAAAGGGGCATCTATTTTTGTTCATACCTTTAATGGAATGAGTCCATTGCACCATCGGGAGCCGGGAATGGTTGGTGCTGCGATGAATTTAAAAAATGTTTTTACAGAAATCATTTGTGATGGATATCATGTACACCCTGTTGCCGCAAATATTTTAATGGATACCCGCGGCAGAGACCAAACTGTTTTGGTGACCGATTGCATGATGGCTGGGGGAATGCCGGAAGGAAGCTATCGCCTAGGTGAAATCCCAGTAGAGGTGAAAGAAGGGGCTGCCCGCATTGAAGGCGGCAGTTTATCAGGAAGTATTTTACAATTAAAGAATGCCGTCCAAAATACCGTTAAATGGGGAATTGCCACGCCAGAGGAAGCAATCTATATGGCGAGTACTGCACCAGCGAAAAGTATTGGGAAGGATGACGAATGCGGGAAGATTGCCAAAGGGTACGCGGCTGACTTTATTGTTTTGAATCCTGATATGGATTTAATTGCAACTTATCTTAATGGTACTTGTCGTTATCATATAAAGGAAGAGGAGGTACGATGACTTCTGAATGTCATCATACATTCTTCGAGTAACAAAAACAGATTTTTAGATAAATTATCTTTTGCCAAAATCTCATCAGTAGCAACGTCATACATAAAGAACCATCCAATGGTTACGGAAGGATATAAGAAGGTTAGATTGGTTCTGAAAATAAAAGTAGATTGATTGGGGGATTTATCATGCTGGATTTGACCAAAGGTAAGTTTGCCGCTTTAAAACGCTTGTCTGATGACAATCATATTATCGGAGCTCTAGCGATTGACCAACGTGGATCACTAAAAAAAATGATTGCGTCGGGTAGTACGAATGAAGTTGGAGATGAGGGGATTATCCGTTTCAAAGAATTGGTTTCTGAAGAATTAACTCCTTATTCAACTGCTATTCTATTAGATCCAGAATACGGACTGCCAGCTGCAAAAGTCCGCAGTAAGGATGCTGGTTTATTAATTGCTTATGAAAAGACCGGTTATGATTCCACGACTGTGGGGCGTCTGCCTGATTTATTACCAGAGTGGTCCGTAAAACGAATTAAAGAAGCTGGTGCCGATGCTGTGAAATTTCTACTGTATTATGATGTCGATGAAGATGTGAAAATTAATGAGTATAAACATGTTTTTATGGAACGGGTAGGTTCTGAATGTGCTGCTGAGGATATTCCCTTTTTCTTAGAAATTGTCTCTTATGATGCCAACATTGAGGATGTTAACAGTAAAGAGTATGCCAGAGTGAAGCCACATAAGGTGATTGAGGCAATAAAAGTATTTTCCAGATTAGAGTTTAAGGTAGATGTTTTAAAAGTTGAAGTGCCGGTGAATATGAATTATGTTGATGGGTATACGGATAGTGAAACGGTCTATAGTCAAGAAGAAGCGGCTGGCTATTTCAAGGAGCAAAGTGAGGCTACCGAGCTGCCATTTATTTTTTTAAGTGCGGGGGTAAGTGCTGAATTATTTCAAGAGACCTTGAAATTTGCTAAACAATCAGGTTCCAGCTTTAATGGTGTGTTATGCGGGCGTGCAACTTGGAAAGATGGTGTTGCTCCATTTGCTTTCAGCGGCGAACAGGCGGGACGAGAATGGTTACAAGCTGTTGGCCAAAAGAATATTGAAGAACTAAATGTCGTTTTGAAAGAATCAGCCAGTTCTTGGTTCGAAAAGGTTAAAAACAGAAATCCTTTCGTTTCATCTTAAGGAGCTAGTGGGGACAATAGGCAAGGGTAAAAGGGAACCCTTGCCTTTTTTCTGTTCAATACGTATTAAGTATGTTATTCACTTTATTTATATGGATAACTTTGGTAATATTTAATTTGAGATGTAAAGAGAGGGGAATTTAAATTACGCATGTGGATTACTTTGAAATGATTAGTAGTAATTGGATAGAGTGACAAGGCGATTCTTTATAATGAAGGATTCGTTAATTTGTCTATCTTAAATCATTCGAGGGATTCATGGTGTGGAAAATTTAGTTCCCATTACCAAGCAGATACCTTTGTCTATCTGTTTGGATTTATGGGTAAAAATACATCACTTTTGACACAATCATAGAGTCCCTATATTGGGGGAGTTATTAATGAAAAATCAGAACGAAAACGAAGAGGTATTAACTGGAGGAAATGTCTCAAACGTAATTCGTTTAGGAGAGACAGTTCGACGTGAAGTAAAGCCTGAAAGTGTTAAAATCCATAAACTATTGAAACATATAGAAGCTAAAGAGTTTACTAACGCACCGAAGTTTTTGGGGTTTGATGACAAAAACAGAGAGATTTTATCATTTATTAAAGGAGAAGCTGGGAATTATCCTTTAAAGAAGTATATGTGGTCTAATGAAGCTTTAAAAGAAATAGCGAAAATGCTTCGTCTTTATCATCGTGCTGTGAGTGATTTTCCAATTGAAGATAGTTGGACGCCAATCGACAACACCCCTCAGCCCTTTGAGGTAGTATGTCATAATGATTTTGCCATCTATAACATTATATTTAATCAAGAAAAGCCAGTGGGGATCATTGATTTTGATCTTGCTGCTCCTGGTCCAAGACTTTGGGATATTGTCTATACTCTTTATACGTGCGTTCCTTTAAGTAGACTTTATCATACTGATTCGGGTGAGACTGTTTATTATGAACCAGTAAAGGATGCTGACCGTATAAAACAAAGGGTTACATTATTTTTTGAATCTTATGGAGTTGAGGGATTAGAAAAAGGTTTTTTAGACATGGTGTTGCTACGAGTAGATGCATTATGTAAAACGATGCAAAGGAAAGCTGAAGAAGGCGATTTAGCCTTTCGAAAAATGATCGATGAAGGGCATGTTGAACATTATCAAAAGGACCTTCAATTCATTCGGGAACACGGAAAAGAATGGGTTTAAAATGGTTTTGAACTAACTAATAGTCATCACAAACCGAGAATCCTAGCTGCCTTTTTGGCAGCTTTTCTTAGTGTGCCAGGCATGGCAACTATCTAGGTGGTGAAAGTCCACTGTGGGGGTAAACATCGACCAACCACTAAGGAAGCGCAAGGTACTTACCGTGAGGTAAGGGCTGGAGGAAGCGTGGAATAAAATCTTGGCTCGACGAACAGAAATCTGATACTAAGGCTCTACAAAGGGATAAGGCTCCTAAGCAAGTCAAAGTCCAAAAGATGTGCGTAACTTTGTAGAGTAAATCAGACGAGTGAAAGAGGAAAGATAGTTGTCTTACCCTGGGAGATCTTGCGGGTGTACAACTAGTACAGTCGAAAAAGGTTAGCCGCAAGAAGTCAGCAGAAGCCATAGTAATGAAGTCATTCATGAAGGGCTGAACAATTTATAGTGTTTCAACGCCACGAATGCATAAGTGACCTACTCCGAATGTGTTAATGGGGAAAGTATGAGCGTATCTCAAAGGATAACCAAAATGGAGCTATCACTTATTACGTGAGAGGAAAGGAGAAACGAGTGTGGAACTTTTAGAACAGATTCTAAGTAATCAAAATATGAATGAAGCCTACTTGCGTGTCTATAAAAATAAAGGTGCTAGTGGGGTCGATGGAATAACGGTCGATGAACTGAAGCAATATCTGAAAGAGAACAAAGATGAGCTACGTCAGCGCATCAGAACAAGAAAATACCAACCACAAGCTGCCTTAAGAGTGGAAATCCCAAAAGAAAATGGCAAGATGCGCAAGTTGGGAATACCAACAGTAGTGGATAGGGTAGTTCAACAAGCCATTCATCAAGTTCTCAGTCCGATATTTGAAAAGCAATTTAGTGAATACAGTTACGGCTTTAGACCGAAAAGAAGTTGTGAGATGGCAATTATTAAAAGCTTGGAATTTCTAAATGATGGACACGATTGGGTAGTTGACATTGACCTTGAAAGATTCTTCGATACCGTTCATCACGATAAACTGATGCGATTTATATCCAACACAATAAAAGACGGAGATGTCATCTCGTTAATCAGGAAATACTTAATCAGTGGAGTCATGATAAATGGAAAATATGAAGACACACCTGTCGGTACTCCGCAAGGAGGAAACCTCAGCCCATTATTGAGTAACATTATGTTAAACGAACTCGATAAGGAACTAGATAAAAGAGGACTAAGGTTCGTGAGGTACGCAGATGATGCCCTCATCTTTGTGAAAAGTGAAAAAGCAGCGACTCGAGTAATGAGTTCAATCGTGAGATTTATAGAAGAGAAATTAGGTCTTATAGTCAACGCAGAGAAGAGTAGAATTTCACGTCCAAAAGAACTAAAATTCTTAGGATTTGGGTATTATTACGACTCTAAAAACGAGATATACCGAGTGAAACCTCATTCAACCTCCATACAGAAATTCCAAAGGAAGCTTCGACAATTAACAAAGCGGAACTGGAGTATTTCGCTAGACTATCGAATATTGAAACTTAAACAAGTCATATTCGGGTGGGTAAACTACTTCAGAATCTCAAGTATGAAAGAAGCTATAAAGCGAATTGATATGAAGCTTCGCTCCAGAATTAGAGTCATCATCTGGAAGCAATGGAAAATCACAAGGAAACAAATCAAATCGTTAATTCAACTAGGGATACCCGAAGAAGAAGCGAAAGGACTAACGTTCTGTCGGAAAGGTTTCCGGTATATCGGATTATCGAAAGTTGTTCAAAGAGCAATTTCAAACAAAAGACTAAAGCAGAGGGGACTACCCTCTGCTTTAGAACATTATCTAAAAGTACACACTGTAATATAAATTGAACCGCCGTATACGGAACCGTATGTACGGTGGTGTGAGAGGGGCGAAAATAATTAAAATATTTTCCCTCTACTCGATTTTTTTTAAACGCTTAGGAGAGAATGTGAAATCTACACTTATTATCATATGAGGAAATTCTATGAGTGGGAAAATAACGATTGCGGAAGGTCTTCAAAAACATTTACCTGGAATACTATTGGTTTCTCAGGATGTTGTTTGTCGTGAAATATTGAAGGTTCACGATAGAGAAGGTAACCTTTAATTGATTGATTCGTCAAATCGCAGAATATGTGAATTTGTCTTTGAGGAAACAGTGAATAGGTCACAACTTCAGTTCTAAAAGATGGAATGCGGAGAAGATTTTTTACGTGCCTGGTGGAATCCAAACGATTACCTTGGCTTGGATGGTGAAACTAAACTGACTAATGATTCTGTCACAGAATCATGTTGTGAAACTGGTTTTAAATCAATTGAAAACAGATGAATCTCATGGTTTGAAGGTAAAGTCAACAGATTAAAAGTGAAGTGTACGGAAAATATAGAAACGAAATTAAATAATACTTTTAAAATTATTTGGATTTATAAATATAAGAAATGAAAGGGAATATCAAAACGGACATGATTTCATCTGAAATTATGTCCGTTTTTATTTTATATATGAAGTTATGCATTGAAGATAACGAATTTGTTGATAATCGTCCACTCTTAACATCAGCCAGATTCATAGTATAGATACAAAGTTTATAAAAGGGGAGGAAGAATTGGAAAAACATAATAGATGTAAGAAATGCGGACATAAAAAATGTCAATGTGATTCTAAAGGAAAACATAAGAAAAAGAAAAAAATAAATCATGAGTTGAAAGTGAAAATTATTTTACCAGGAGGAACTTCTCCAATAAAGGGAGCCACTGGCGCGACCGGGCCCACTGGTGCAACGGGGCCAGGATTAGATAATACTGTAACCTTTAATTTGGTGAATGCTCCAAGATATCCAGCGGGACAAATTGTACTTTACCAAGGTAGCATTTATAGAGCGAATGTAGCATCACCGAGAGGAATACCAGGTCAATCTCCAGATTATACATTACTTTTAGCAAGTGGACCGACAGGACTAACCGGAGCTACTGGGGTAACGGGAATAACCGGCGCTACAGGAACAACTGGAACAACTGGAGTAACTGGATCCACAGGAGCAACGGGCACAGGTCTAAATGATGCAGTAACATTTAATGCAGCAGATGCCCCGAATTATCCAGAAGGTGAGATTGTATTTTACGAAGGAAGTTTCTATAGAGCTAATGTTGCAGCGCCAACAGGAATACCAGGTCAATCAGCAGATTATACATTACTGGCAGTAAGCGGTTCAACAGGAGTGACTGGAGCAACAGGAGTTACCGGAGTTACCGGAATTACAGGAGCTACTGGAGTAACGGGAATAACCGGCGCAACAGGAGTAACAGGAGTAACAGGAGTAACAGGGATAACCGGAGCAACGGGAGTAACTGGAGCAACCGGGGTAACGGGAATAACCGGAGCTACTGGAGCAACCGGAGTAACCGGAGTTACTGGGGTAACAGGAGTAACTGGAGTAACTGGAGCAACCGGAGTTACTGGGGTAACAGGAATAACTGGAGCAACTGGAATAACTGGAGCCAGAGGAGTAACTGGAGCAACCGGAGTCACTGGAGCTGCTGGAGTAACAGGAGTAACGGGAGCAACTGGTGTAACTGGAGTAACAGGAGTAACTGGAGTAACCGGCGTCACAGGAGTAACTGGAGTAACAGGAGTAACTGGAGTAACCGGCGTCACAGGAGTAACTGGAGTAACGGGAATAACAGGATTTACTGGGGAAACAGGAATAACTGGAATAACCGGCGCAACGGGAGTAACAGGAGCAACAGGAGCAACGGGATACACGGGAGTTACTGGTGTTACTGGGGTAACTGGATTAACCGGAATAACCGGCGCCACAGGAGTTACTGGAGCAACGGGAATAACAGGAGCAACAGGAGCAACAGGAGCAACCGGAGTAACTGGAATAACCGGATCTACTGGAGCTACAGGAATAACCGGCGTAACGGGAGTAACAGGAGCAACCGGTGTTACTGGAGTAACCGGAGCCACAGGAATAACCGGAATAACCGGATCTACTGGAGCTACAGGAATAACCGGCGCAACAGGAGTAACTGGATTAACCGGATCCACGGGAATAACGGGAATAACGGGAATAACCGGAATAACTGGAGTAACTGGAGTAACGGGAATAACCGGAGTTACTGGGGTAACTGGAATAACGGGATCTACTGGAGTAACCGGAGCGACAGGATTTACTGGGGTAACGGGAGTAACCGGAGCCACAGGAGTTACTGGAATAACCGGAGTAACCGGAGTAACAGGCGTTACTGGAGTAACGGGAATAACCGGATCTACTGGAGTAACAGGAGTAACTGGAATAACTGGAGCAACTGGGGTAACCGGAGCAACCGGAGCCACAGGAACAACAGGATTGACGGGCGCTGCTGGGTCAACCGGAATAAGGGGAGTAACCGGAGTTACTGGAGTTACTGGAGCTACAGGAATAACCGGCGCCACAGGAGTAACCGGAATAACGGGAATAACTGGAGCTACAGGAATAACCGGAGCAACCGGAGTTACTGGAGTAACCGGAGCCACAGGAACAACAGGATTGACGGGCGCTGCTGGGTCAACCGGAGCAACTGGAGTAACAGGAGTTACTGGAGTAACTGGAGTAACTGGAATAACGGGATCTACTGGGGTAACGGGAATTACTGGAGCAACCGGAGTTACTGGAGAAACTGGGGTAACTGGAATAACGGGAGTAATTGGAGCAACCGGGGTAACTGGAATAACGGGAGTAACTGGAGCAACCGGGGTAACTGGAATAACCGGATCTACTGGGGTAACGGGAATTACTGGAATAACTGGAGCAACCGGAGTTACTGGAGTTACTGGAGCTACAGGAATAACCGGCGCCACAGGAGTAACAGGAGTAACAGGAGCAACAGGATTTACTGGGGTAACGGGAATAACTGGAGCAACTGGAGTAACCGGAGCCACGGGAGTAACTGGGGTAACGGGAATTACTGGAGCAACTGGAATAACCGGAGCAACTGGAGTAACCGGAGCCACCGGAGTTACTGGGGTAACCGGAGTAACTGGGTCAACCGGAGCTACAGGAATAACAGGATTTACTGGGGCTACTGGAGTAACTGGGGTAACTGGAGTAACTGGAGTAACGGGAGCAACCGGGGTAACGGGAGTTACTGGAGTAACCGGAGCCACAGGAACAACTGGATTGACTGGCGCTGCTGGGTCAACCGGATCGACTGGAGTAACGGGAGCAACCGGAGTAACGGGAATAACCGGAGCAACAGGAGTAACCGGAGCAACTGGAGTTACTGGGGTAACTGGAGTTACTGGGGTAACTGGAATTACTGGAGTAACTGGAGTAACTGGAGCCACGGGAGTAACTGGGGTAACGGGAATTACTGGAGCAACTGGAATAACCGGAGCAACTGGAGTAACCGGAGCCACCGGAGTTACTGGGGTAACGGGAATTACTGGAGCAACTGGAATAACCGGAGCAACTGGAGTAACCGGAGCCACCGGAGTTACTGGGGTAACCGGAGTAACTGGGTCAACCGGAGCTACAGGAATAACAGGATTTACTGGGGCTACTGGAGTAACTGGGGTAACGGGAGTAACTGGAGTAACGGGAGCAACCGGGGTAACGGGAGTTACTGGAGTAACCGGAGCCACAGGAACAACTGGATTGACTGGCGCTGCTGGGTCAACCGGATCGACTGGAGTAACGGGAGCAACCGGAGTAACGGGAATAACCGGAGCAACAGGAGTAACCGGAGCAACTGGAGTTACTGGGGTAACTGGAGTTACTGGGGTAACTGGAATTACTGGAGTAACTGGAGTAACTGGAGCAACGGGAGTTACTGGAGTTACTGGGGTAACTGGAACAACTGGAATTACTGGAGCAACCGGAGTAACCGGAGCAACAGGAATTACTGGGGTAACGGGAGTAACCGGAGTAACTGGAGTAACTGGAGTTACTGGAATAACGGGAGTAACCGGAGCCACAGGAGTTACTGGAGCAACCGGAATAACGGGAGTAACCGGAGTTACTGGAGTAACTGGATCTACTGGAGTAACGGGAGCAACCGGAGTAACGGGAATAACCGGAGCAACCGGAGTAACCGGAGCAACAGGAGTAACAGGAGCAACCGGAGCAACTGGAGTTACTGGGGTAACTGGAATTACTGGAGTAACTGGAGTAACTGGAGCAACGGGAGTTACTGGAGTTACTGGGGTAACTGGAACAACTGGAATTACTGGAGCAACCGGAGTAACCGGAGCAACAGGAATTACTGGGGTAACGGGAGTAACCGGAGTAACTGGAGTTACTGGAATAACGGGAGCAACTGGGGTAACAGGAGTAACAGGAGTAACTGGAGTAACTGGAGTAACTGGAGTAACTGGAATAACTGGAATAACCGGAGCCACAGGAGTAACCGGCGCAACGGGAGTAACCGGAGCTACAGGAGTAACAGGAATAACGGGAGTAACCGGAGCCACGGGAGTAACAGGAGTAACCGGAGTAACAGGAGTTACTGGAATAACGGGAGTAACTGGAGCAACTGGGGTAACTGGAGTTACTGGAGTAACTGGAATAACTGGAATAACCGGAGCAACGGGAGCAACGGGAGTAACCGGAGCAACCGGAATAACTGGAGCAACGGGAGTAACCGGAGTAACCGGAGCAACGGGAGTTACTGGGGTAACTGGGGTAACTGGAGTAACAGGAATTACTGGGGTAACGGGAGTAACCGGAGCCACGGGAGTTACTGGGGTAACTGGAATTACTGGAATTACTGGAATAACTGGAGCAACCGGAGTAACCGGGGTTACTGGAGTAACAGGAGTAACCGGAGCCACAGGATTTACTGGAGCAACGGGAGTAACCGGAGTTACTGGGGTAACTGGAATAACAGGAGTTACTGGAATAACCGGAGCAACCGGAGTTACTGGAGCAACGGGAGTAACCGGAGTAACCGGAGTAACAGGAGCAACAGGAGTTACTGGAGTTACTGGAGTTACTGGAGCAACCGGAGTAACTGGAGTAACAGGAGTTACTGGAGTAACAGGAGTAACCGGAGCAACAGGAACAACTGGATTGACTGGCGCTGCTGGGTCAACCGGATCTACGGGAGTAACCGGAGTTACTGGAGCAACAGGAGTTACTGGAGTTACTGGAGTTACTGGAGTTACTGGAGTTACTGGAGTTACTGGAGTTACTGGAGTTACTGGAGTTACTGGAGTTACTGGAGTAACCGGAGCCACGGGAGTTACTGGGGTAACTGGAATTACTGGAATAACTGGAGCAACCGGAGTAACCGGGGTTACTGGAGTTACAGGAGTAACCGGAGCCACAGGAGTTACTGGAGCAACGGGAGTAACCGGAGCCACGGGGGTAACTGGAATTACTGGAGCAACTGGAGTTACTGGAGTTACTGGAGCAACCGGAGTAACGGGAGTAACCGGCGCCACAGGAGTAACCGGAGTAACCGGAGCCACAGGAACAACAGGATTGACTGGCGCTGCTGGGTCAACCGGATCTACGGGAGTAACCGGAGTAACCGGAGCCACAGGAACAACAGGATTGACTGGCGCTGCTGGGTCAACCGGAGTAACTGGAGCAACCGGAATAACCGGAGCAACGGGAGTTACTGGAGTAACTGGAGTTACTGGAGTAACAGGAGTAACCGGAGTAACCGGAGTTACTGGAATAACGGGAGTAACCGGAGTAACCGGAGTTACTGGAATAACGGGAGTAACGGGAGTAACGGGAGTTACTGGAATAACCGGAGCAACGGGAGTTACTGGGGTAACTGGAATTACTGGGGTAACTGGAGCCACTGGAATTACTGGAGCAACGGGAGTAACCGGAGTAACAGGAGTAACGGGATCTACTGGAGTTACTGGAATTACTGGGGTAACTGGAACAACTGGAATTACTGGAGCAACCGGAGTAACCGGAGCAACAGGAATTACTGGGGTAACGGGAGTAACCGGAGTAACTGGAGTTACTGGAATAACGGGAGCAACTGGGGTAACAGGAGTAACAGGAGTAACTGGAGTAACTGGAGTAACTGGAGTAACTGGAATAACTGGAATAACCGGAGCCACAGGAGTAACCGGCGCAACGGGAGTAACCGGAGCTACAGGAGTAACAGGAATAACGGGAGTAACCGGAGCCACGGGAGTAACAGGAGTAACCGGAGTAACAGGAGTTACTGGAATAACGGGAGTAACTGGAGCAACTGGGGTAACTGGAGTTACTGGAGTAACTGGAATAACTGGAATAACCGGAGCAACGGGAGCAACGGGAGTAACCGGAGCAACCGGAATAACTGGAGCAACGGGAGTAACCGGAGTAACCGGAGCAACGGGAGTTACTGGGGTAACTGGGGTAACTGGAGTAACAGGAATTACTGGGGTAACGGGAGTAACCGGAGCCACGGGAGTTACTGGGGTAACTGGAATTACTGGGGTAACTGGAATAACTGGAATAACCGGAGCCACGGGAGTAACAGGAGTAACCGGAGCTACAGGAGTAACCGGAGTAACTGGAATAACGGGAGTAACCGGAGCAACTGGAGTAACTGGAATAACTGGAGCAACGGGAGTAACCGGAGCAACCGGAATTACTGGGGTAACGGGAATAACAGGAGTAACTGGAGCAACGGGAGTAACCGGAGTAACCGGAGCAACGGGATCTACTGGAGTTACTGGGGTAACAGGAGCTACAGGAGTAACAGGAGTAACTGGAATAACTGGAATAACCGGCGCAACGGGAGTAACCGGAGCTACAGGAGTAACTGGAATTACTGGAGCAACAGGAATTACTGGGGTAACGGGAGTAACCGGGGTAACGGGAGTAACGGGATCTACTGGAGTTACTGGAGTTACTGGGGTAACAGGAGTTACTGGAGAAACCGGAATAACCGGAGCAACGGGAGTTACTGGGGTAACTGGAATAACTGGAGTTACTGGAGCAACGGGAGTAACGGGAGCAACAGGAGTTACTGGGGTAACTGGAATAACTGGAGTTACTGGAGCAACGGGAGTAACGGGAGCAACAGGAGTTACTGGGGTAACTGGAATAACTGGAGTTACTGGAGCAACGGGAGTAACGGGAGCAACAGGAGTTACTGGGGTAACTGGAATAGCTGGAGTTACTGGAGCAACGGGAGTAACCGGAGTAACTGGAGCAACCGGAGTAACCGGCGCCACAGGAGTAACAGGAGTAACCGGAATAACGGGAGTAACAGGCGTAACAGGAGTTACAGGAGTAACCGGAGCCACGGGAGTTACTGGGGTAACTGGAATTACAGGAGTAACAGGAGTAACAGGAGTAACCGGGGTTACTGGAGTTACAGGAGTAACCGGAGCAACCGGAGTTACTGGAGCAACGGGAGTAACCGGAGTAACTGGAGCTACAGGAGTAACCGGAGTTACCGGAGTTACCGGAGCCACGGGAGTTACTGGGGTAACGGGAGTAACCGGAATTACTGGAGTAACCGGAGCAACGGGAGTTACTGGGGTAACGGGAATAACCGGAGCCACGGGAGTAACCGGAGTAACTGGAATAACAGGAGTAACCGGAGTAACGGGAGTAACCGGAGCTACAGGAGTAACTGGAGTAACTGGAATTACTGGAGCAACAGGAATTACTGGGGTAACGGGAGTAACCGGGGTAACGGGAGTAACCGGAGCAACGGGAGTTACTGGAGCAACGGGAGTAACCGGAGCAACGGGAGTTACTGGAGCAACGGGAGTAACCGGAGCAACAGGAATTACTGGGATAACGGGAGTAACCGGAGCCACGGGAGTAACAGGAGTAACCGGAGCAACAGGAGTAACCGGAGTAACAGGAGCAACAGGAGTAACCGGAGTAACAGGAGCAACAGGAATTACTGGGGTAACGGGAGTAACAGGAGCAACAGGAATTACTGGGGTAACGGGAGTAACCGGAGCAACAGGAGTTACTGGGGTAACGGGAGTAACGGGAGTAACCGGAGCAACGGGAGTTACTGGAGTAACTGGAGTTACTGGAGTAACCGGAGTAACAGGAGTAACCGGAGTTACTGGAATAACGGGAGTAACCGGAGTAACCGGAGTAACAGGAGTAACCGGAGTTACTGGAATAACCGGAGCCACGGGGGTAACAGGAGTAACCGGAGTAACCGGAGTAACAGGAGTTACTGGAATAACGGGAGTAACCGGAGCAACAGGAGTAACAGGAGTTACTGGGGTAACTGGAATTACTGGGGTAACTGGAGCAACTGGAATTACTGGAGCAACGGGAGTAACCGGAGTAACAGGAGTAACGGGATCTACTGGAGTTACTGGAATTACTGGAATTACTGGGGTAACGGGAGTAACCGGAGCAACTGGAGCAACCGGAGTTACTGGGGTAACTGGAGCAACCGGAGTAACTGGAATAACAGGAGTAACCGGAGTTACTGGAGTTACTGGAGTAACCGGAGTAACCGGAGCAACGGGAGTAACCGGAGCCACTGGAGTAACTGGAATTACTGGAGCAACGGGAGTTACTGGAGTTACTGGAGTAACCGGAGCCACGGGAATAACCGGAGCAACAGGAGTAACCGGAGTAACAGGGGTTACTGGGGTAACGGGAATAACCGGAGCAACAGGAGTAACCGGAGTAACCGGAGCCACGGGAGTAACCGGAACAACGGGAGTTACTGGGGTAACTGGAATTACTGGAGCAACAGGAGTAACCGGAGTAACCGGAGCAACGGGAGTTACTGGGGTAACTGGAATTACTGGAGCAACTGGAGTTACTGGGGTAACTGGAATTACTGGAGCAACCGGAGTAACTGGAATAACAGGAGTAACCGGAGTAACCGGAGTAACCGGAGCCACAGGAGTAACAGGAGTAACCGGAGCCACAGGAGTTACTGGAGCAACGGGAGTAACCGGAGCCACGGGAGTTACTGGAGTTACTGGAGCAACCGGAGTTACTGGAGTAACAGGAGTAACGGGAATAACCGGAGCCACAGGAGTTACTGGGGTAACTGGAGTTACTGGAGCAACCGGAGTAACGGGAATAACCGGAATAACTGGAGTAACCGGTGTAACTGGGGTAACGGGCATAACAGGATCTACTGGTGCTACCGGAATAACCGGAGCTACAGGAGCGTCCGGGGGCATACCAGAAATATTCTTTACAGAAGTTTTAGGTCCAGTCGTTCTTACAACTACAGGTACTGAAACAACAACGGCTACCTTGAATGTACCAACTACTATTGGACAGAACGTCAAGGTGGATTATGCGGTGTCTGTGGATCTGGTCACAACTGCAAACTCAAGTTTTACTTTTCAAACTAGGCTATATCGTAATGGAATATTAATTGATACACGTTCCGTTCAAAGAAGTGTCACTACTGCGGGTATATCCAGATTTCCTGTATCATCTACTAATGTGAATACTGCTGTTATCACTGGAACTTCAACCTATGAAGTTAGAATCATATTTACAGCAGCAGCAAATGTAACCTCAGCAAGTGCAATTAATACTGATTTGAACGCAATACGGTTTCCCTAACGATCTTAATCTAAGCCAAATTCCTTAAATACAGGAATTTGGCTTTTTTATTGGTCTTTTAGACCAAGTACTTATGAATTATGTCTTAGATGGATTTCAATAATATGCGGGAGAAATAAAAGTATTAATCAGAAAAGATTATCCTGATCATTTCTAACGTAGTTATTCTGATGGTGGAAGGTCTGTGAATAGAAACCTTTTAATAGTTAAAGCACAATCAATTGGAAGGTGAACGTATTATTTTGCGTCTGATTTCACTTGATGAGGCTTAAAATATGTATGAATATACGTCTGATGAAGAAATGATAGATTTTTACAGGATAAAGATTTGAACCGTAGGGGGTAAATTATTGGACTGCTAAATCTACTACCATTTCCAAATAAAAGATTGGGAATATATGAAAAAGCCGCAAAGTGTTGTTAAATCTACATTTGTTTATTTTTATACGTACTGACTAGTAATACCACTTAAATAAGGATTTAATAAATGAATCCGATTTAAATAATCATTGCTAAAGCCATTAATACAAATACGGCAGCTAGACCGAAAACTAATAATAAATTAAATACTAATAGAAATACTAATAATCTTTTGTTATTCTTACCCTCTTTAAGCTGGATGATAAGTATGATTGCTGAAATAATTGAAATAATTGGTATCAAATATAAAGGATAGCTACCACCATAATTAGGTTCTGATGCGTCATTCAGTTCTTCTAAGATGGGAATAGTAAGAAGTAAATTTATAATAAACAATATAAAAGGTACTTTAACATTTCTAATAAAGTCCCCCATAAGTCCAACTTTCCCCCTAACTCTTTCAGTGTTTTGTTGAAAACTTACATCCTATTTAATAATAGATAATTATTCCATATATGTCCAAATGTTTATTCTTACATAACAAGCTTGTCGCTCTAGGAGATACACCATTTTTAAGGGCTATTTTGCACCTTATATATTTTTTATTTATGCTGTTTCTTTTTACTATTCTTATAAAAGGTAAAAACTGGTCCGACAATCATGAGAAAAATTAAGAGGATTAAAATAACTTTTTCTGTTACTTCCATCACTAAGAAAGGTCTTATTGATTTATTAATGGAAGTATTTAGGCTGAATCCTAATAGAATGTCCATGCAAAGAGAAAAAACAGTTAAAAAGACGAACATCAGAATAGTAATACCAATTATCTTCAATTTTTATCACGCTCCACTAAACGATACTTCCTTTTTGGCAATAACTTTTTGTTAGGTTTGCTTTTCTTTTTTTTGTTCTTAATAAATGCAATCAAAAGTAACAGAATGGGAATAATTACTTGAAACGGGAGATGCAAATAGAGGGTGATAAGATGAAGCCCTTCTTTAACATGTTCGGAAAAATTACTGGCGATTGTTATCGATAAAATCAGGATAGCTAGTCCTAATGGGAAAGCTAATCGCGCGGAATCTTTGACTTTAAATAAACTGGCTGTTCCTACTACCGATGCATAGAAAAATACACACATTTTAAAAAATACACCGATAACTGATAATAGTATAAAATATACATCTAACCGTTCTAAAAATCCGGCTACCTCAATTGTTTGTATAGTGGACAGAAGGGGGAAGGGTGAACGGGTTATGTTATTTACACCAAGTACACTAACATTTATGGCCATGACTGAAGCTAAAATGAGTCCGCTGAATCCTATTGCAAATAAACCAATCCGTTTCGCCTTTTCGGGTCGATTTAAATAGGGGAGGATCATAGAAAATATAACCACTTCACCAAATGGAAAATAAAGAGTTTGTGTAAATGTGGTTTTTATCACAGGTTTTATACCTTCTTCAAGCACAGGTTCAAGGTTAGAAATTTGTATAATTCCAGAAACAACAATTAAAAAAAGAGCACTAATCCCAAGTAAAATGATGAGAACAAATAATAATTCACTTGTTCGCGCTAATACCTCAATACCCTTACGAATTGTGTATATAACTAAAAGTACCATCAATGTATTCAAAATAAACAAAGGAGTTTCCCAATAAAAGGAAGTGATTAGCATTTCTCCGAAATCCCTTAACACTCTTGCAGAAAGATATATAAAATAAAGTATGTAAATAAAAGATAATATTTTCCCTAAAAAGCTTCCCAAAATTTTTTGTATATATTCAGTTGGAGGTAAGTCTGGATAATATGAGTAAAGACCATGATAGACCAAGTATAAGCAAAAACCACCAACCATACCAATCAAAATAGCAAGCCACGCATCCTGATTTGCTGCTATTGCAAGAGGTACCAACAGGGCACTACCAAGTTCAAATAAGACAATTAGAATGAATAGCTGATATGCGCTGATTTTTGCCTTTTCCAATGATTTTTCACTCCTTTTTTACCTTATTATTCCATATCCGAAAGATATGAATTGGTTCTAAGACCCGAACGTCGTATAAATGCTTCAACTTTCACATTTACCTTTAAGTTTGGAAAATAGTTGTCATTCCAATCGCTCTTCATCTTTTTCCATTTTTTTGGATCAGAACGACGAACGACTTCCCCAAATCCAAAAATATCTGATTTATTTTGCTGTGTTTTTTTAACAGTGCTTTCCAATTGTTTCTTAATTTCTTTTTCTAATTTCTTTTCTATATCCAAAATCTCATAAGGATCCTCTAGATCAACTTTTGACCTTACTTCGCGAATATCACCTTCTGATCGTACATTAACTGTAATGACAGGAAGACCGTTTTTAGTATCGCTTGAGACTTTTGTATTTTGACGGACTACGTTATAAGTCAAGGCGTTTTTCTGTCCTTCCGAGTCCACTTTCACATCTGTCTGCTGGATTTTATCCAAGATCCATACTACTCCTCTAGACATCTCACCTTGATACCAGTCAATCAACTTTCCTTCTTTAAAAATGGCCAGTCCGTCAGATTCAAGAGTGGTATCCAGTTCAGACTGTTGTATATTTTCGATCTTTTTTCCTTGTTGGATTTTTCCTTTTAATCTAAAACCGCTAATAACTGTTTCTTTCCCTGCAGAGGTTAGAGTAGTAATAACATCCTGCAAAGTTACTTCCATACTTTCTCCTCTAGCTCTTTCTGTAGCCTGTAAAGTTCCGTTCACTTTCTCGGCTGGAATATTATCAATGGCAGTCAAAGATTTAAGAAGATCACCTGCTTTTGAATGATGGGCTATGACAACCCTCGAGGTCATTCGAATTTCTGGATCACGTTCAAAGGCGTCTAAAATATCTGTAATGCCTTCTTCTTTTGCTAACTCCTCACTAATAACGATTAGATTTGCATGTGCGTGATATAGCCTTCTTGAGATTTTAGATGTTGCATGGAAATGGGCGTCCAGAACACTGTCTCCCGTAGCTGAGTAAACGGTAACTGTGGGGCTTTGACCGCTTCCCCCACCTTGAAGTCCTCCTGCTACGTTTCCAGGATTGATAAGTTGAATGGTCTTGACATATTTACCTTCTTCATTTTTATCAATCGCCATTGCAGATATGATCGCTAGTTCATTTAACTCTTTTTGACTCCAACAACCCGAGATGAAAATTGAACTTGTCATAATCAAGAAAAGAAGAATCCATTTATGATTCATTCTTGTCACCTTTTTCCATATTAGTATTTTTCATGACACGAGTACCAGGAGGCTGTGGTTTCTGATTTTCCCCTTGACTAACCCTATTTTGGCCACTTATCAATCGTGGTCTTTTTTTGTAAGCCCAAATTGGTCTTCGAAAAATAGTATCACCTGCTTCCTCGCGGATAAAGGGTGCAAGAGGTGACATATAGGGTACACCGAATGAACGTAGGCTGCATAAGTGAACGATAAGCAAAATAAACACTAGAATAATTCCATAAAAACCGAATGTGGCTGCACTAATCATAAAAATAAATCTAATCAAACGGGCTGATATAGCAACTGCATAGGAGGGGGTCGCAAAACTGGCGATTGCTGTCAAAGAAACTACGATTACCATTCCAGGTGACACAATCCCAGTCTGTATTGCAGCCTGTCCAATGACAAGTGCTCCTACTATAGATATAGTGGAACCCATAGCTTTGGGCATGCGGATACTGGCTTCTCTTAAAATTTCAAAAGTTATTTCCATGATGAGTGCTTCTATAAATGCAGGAAATGGGACGGATTCCCTTTGTGCAGCAATAATAATAGCCAATTCTGTTGGAATCATCTCCTGATGAAAAGTGGTAGCTGAGATGTATATAGCAGGACCTACAAGAGATATTAAGAAAATCACAGTGCGTAAAAAGCGAATAGCAGTTGAGATATCAAAACGTTCATAATAATCTTCAACTGATTGAAAAAAATCTATGAATAGGGCGGGTACCAACAATACAAAAGGTGTCCCATTTACAAAAATGGCAATCTTTCCTTCTAACAAGTTTCCCGCCACACTATCCGGTCTCTCCGTATGATGAATTGTAGGAAAAGTAGTGTTTGTTTGATCCTCTATTAGCTGTTCGATATATCCGGATTCTAAGATGCCATCAACGTTTATTTTTTTTAAACGTTTACGTACTTCTTCTATAATTTCATTCTTTGCGATGCCATTTATATACATAATTGAAACTTCTGTATTTGTCATTTTGCCAATATTGATGGACTCAACCCATAAATCTGTATTGTTAATTATTCGACGAACCAGGGCAGTATTTGTTTCTATTGACTCGTTAAACGCTTCTTTAGAGCCTCGAATAGAAACATTTGTAGTAGATTCCTGAACAGACCGTCTCTGTCCACCTTGTGTACTCGCACAAATCCCTTTGCTTATTCCATCGATGAGCATAATAGTTTCGCCCGACATTAATGCCGTAAATAGTTTTTCCCAGTCATTAACTACTTTGATTCCACCTACAGCAACAACATCTTCGGTGAGAACTTCTAACACTTCTTGTGGCTTGAGCTTTTCACTTAAATTTTGGTTATTTATTATTGATTCGATTACAAAATCGTTAACTGATTGATTGTCAACCATTCCTTTTACATATAAAATAGCTATTTTTATCTTGGAATTATGACGAATTTTTAATTGGCGGATTAAGATATCTGAACTGTTTCCTGTTTCTTGTTTAATGACTTCAAGATTCTTGGACAAGGATTTTTCGATGAGGTTCGATCCTCTCTTATTCGTTTGATTTTGATTGTTTAACTCTTGAATCTTTCTATCATTTGTTTGTTTCTTTCGTTTTATAAATGAAAACATAGTTTAAATACCTTTCTTTTCCAACCTATTCTGTTCAAGTTAAACCCTTTTTAAACAGTATGAAAAAAGATTAGTCATGAATATAATCAAACGATAGATTTCTAACATTAAAAACCGAAATTATACTGAATATAAACCTTGTTTTGTAGGGGTCTACTTAGGGTAGTCTACAATAAAAAATTTGGAGATAGAGGAATATGTTTGGGGAAAATTTGCACCTCATGAAACTTTGGAATTTCATAAGTTTGAGATCCTTTTTTTGTGAACGATTGTAGTAAGTGGTTAAGAAACAGATACCTGTGCAAGAAACAATTAACCCCACAGCATCCATCATAATGGAAAATTTATCAAGAACTAGGCACTGAAAAAAAGTTTCAACATATATAGGGGATATCCGTTCGGATTTGATGAGGAGGATATCATGCAACCTATATTACCTATGGAAAAATATTTTGGACAGTTTGAACTGGTGCATGCTTTTTATGGCGCTATGCCAACAGGTGTCAGCGTTTCCGAAACCGGTCGTATTTTTGTTTGCTTTCCAAAATGGGGAGACGACGTTCAGTTTACTGTGGCGGAAATTGTTGAGGGTGAATTGCAGCCTTATCCCAGTTTAAAAACGAATTTGGTTAATACCGAGAATATTACGATGTCTTTTGTCAGTGTCCAAAGTATCGTTGCTGATGGAAGAGGAACCCTTTGGGTGCTGGATACAGGGGCACCCAATTTTTCTGAACCTACTAAAGGGGGAGCAAAATTAGTTGCTGTTGATTTAAGCACGAATACAATAAGGAGGGTATATACCTTTACAGATGATGTTGTCTTGCCAACAACTTATTTGAATGATGTCCGTTTGGATTTTAGGGTTGGAAGAGCGGGTTATGCATATATAACGGATTCTTCTTCCAGAGGGCCAGGGGGGATTATCGTCGTAGATTTAGAAAATGGGAACGCGTTTAGACGGTTAAATGGGGCAATATCAACTTCACCTGATCCCTACTTTTTACCGAAAGTAGAAGGTGAAATTTTGATGAATCGAAACCCGAATGGCTCGACTTTCCCATTTAAATTGGCTTCCGATAGTTTAGCGATTTCTCCTGATGGAAAGGTATTATTTTATGCTCCACTAACCAGCCGTCAGCTGTTCTCAATCTCAACAGAAGCCCTAAGAGACACAAGGATACAGGACATGAATTTATCCCAATATGTGCAGTATTTTGGGGAAAAAGGTGCGTCTGATGGCATGATCACCGGCACAAAAGGAACCATTTATGCGGGAGATTATGAAAACAATAGTATCCGGAAGATATTTCCCAATGGCACAATGGAAACCATCGCACATGACCCGAGAATTTTATGGCCGGATACTTTTTCAATTGGCCCCGATCAATACTTATATGTCATTGTTAATCAATTACATCGGCAGGCGAGATTTCATTATGGAAGAGACCTGCGGGAAAAACCATACAGTTTACTTCGTATGAAAATTGATGAATTCCCTGCTCCTTCCTTTTCATAATAAACTTAAACGAAAGTAGCTATCCCTCCACAGGGAGCAACCTTTTTTGTCAGTTAAAGCAAATCTCATAAGTTTCGCAGAGGACCATTGTGCACCTCATAACGGCAAAACAAAACCAAAAATTTTCACTGATTTTAGCGGCGTACTCTCAAGTTAGTAAAAAACCATATGTTCAAATCTATGTTTCCAAGAACCGTAAAAAAATTTCTCCCATATCACAAAGTGATTGTAAATGTTGATAGTTTAATAAGAATGTAATATTTATATATATATAAAATCGGCTAAAAGGTGGTGTGAAATGAAGAAACTATCAAGAAGGAGCATTAGGTGAGGGTTATTATGACGGTGAGATTTCACAATGGGGAGCAGATGTAATTCCTGCTCAATTTATCCCCATCTATCAAGCTACTCAAGAAAAATATGGTTTACCGTGGAATTTACTTGCGGCACATCATCGAGTGGAAACAGTCTTTTCAACTTTGACTACTATGAAATCTCCAGTTGGGGCTGGTCATCTAGAGTATATGCATTTAACTTGGATTGGCTGGAGTTACCCCGGAGGAGACCGGTTAGGAAATGCTGCAATTCCCGCCAAGATATTGACCATCCAGCTATGATTCAACAGTATGGTAGCTATGGCGTGGATACTAATGGAGATGGAAAAGCTGATCCATGGGATAACGAGGATGCCATCTTTTCTTCAGCAAACTATCTAGCTGCCAATGGTGCAGCAGAAGGGCGAGTAAGGGATGCTGATTTTGCCTATAATCATGCGAATTGGGATGTAAAGAAGTGCTAGGCCTTGCCGGCCAATATATGAAAGGATATATCACTGTCAATGCCGGGGGAGGAGACAGTACTGGTAGTGCGGTTGTCGATGTGGGAAAACGGTGGATAGGGAATTCAGTTTGTGTTTTTGGCGGTGGCCGCAATCAATCTGAAATAGCTAGAGGTCGTTTTGAATGTGCTAGTTTCGTTCATTGGGCATTTAAAGAAGCAGCAGTGGATTTAGGTCCTGTGACGTCTACCAGTACAGACACCTTAAAATACCTGGGAAAGCCCGTTTCGCCAAGTGAATTAAAGCCAGGTGACTTAGTCTTCTTTAATACGTACAAAAGAGATGGCTATGTGGGGATTTATATAGGAAATGGCCATTTCCTCGGAGCTCAAACGAGTAGAGGCGTGGGGTTTGCTGACATGACGACAGGATATTGGAGAGGAAAGTTTAATGGTCAAGCTAAAGAATCTAACTAGAGGGCATGTCACAGATTGACATAGCCTCTTACACTGTTAATTTTAAATACTTTATTCCACCTAATAACCAAACATCAATTGCTGGCTTTGAGTAATATGTTTGTTTTTCTATCGTCATAAAAAGCAACTCAAGGTTATCTCTGACTCTGGTCCTATTGAATTAAGCTCTTCAATTGATATACCTAGATAGTCTGCCAACTCAGTTGAAGTCATTAGCAAACTATGTTCAATTTCTTGGTGGTTTGGTAAAGGTTCCTGAGAAATAGCAGCTACCTGTTCTCTCATGGTTAATTGCGAATCATTTGAATTAGCGTTAGATGAAATAACTATTGAATATATTCCGATCAACGTTAGCATCGCTATCCCTATCAGCAGAATTACAATGAGTCTGCTATTTTTTTAGTCTTATCTTCCATGAGTTAATTCCTCCCTAATGACAACGTTACCATGGATAATAACGCTAAACTCCTTATAGGTTCGTTATGGTCCTGCTTCTATGATTATCAATTTTGGAGAAATTGATAATCATAGAAGCAAGTCTTCGTTAAAAAATAGCTAGTTTGCCAATACGTTGAACAGCTTCTTCTAAACGGACTTCATCTACTAACAAGCCTACACGAATATAACCTTCACCAAATTCACCAAAGCCATTTCCAGGGGCTACAGCTACATCTGCTTCATTTAACAGTTTATCAGCGAAGTTCTGGCTCGTGTAGCCTTTAGGAACGGGCAGCCAAGCAAAGAAGGAGCCTCTAGGGGCATCTACTTGCCATCCAATCAGGTTGCATGCGTTTATAAAGGCATTGCGACGCTTTTCGTAGCGATCTACTAATTCGTGCACACATGATTGATTATCATTTAAAGCAGCGACGGCAGCGTGTTGTATGCCTGGAAATAAGCTTACAAACATGTGGTCCTGTATCAAGTTTAGGGCTTCAATCATTTGTGCATTTCCAACAGCAAATCCGACACGCCATCCTGCCATATTGTATGTTTTAGATAGTGTGTACATTTCAATTCCGACGTCTTTTGCGCCGTCTGCTTGTAAGAAACTTACTGGTTTTATTCCTTCAAATCCTATAGCTCCATAGGCAAAATCATGTGATACCGCAATCCGATTTTCTTTAGCAAATGCTACGGTTTCATTGAAAAATCCAATGTCTGCCGTCGCTCCAGTTGGATTGTTTGGGTAGTTAAGATACATGAGTCTTGCACGTTCTTTACTTTCTTCAGAAAGTAAATTGTAATCAGGTAGAAAATTATTTTCTGCTATAAGTGGTAGCGTTTCGTAGTGTACGTCGGCCATCATCACTCCTGACAAATAGTCGGGGTATCCAGGGTCTGGTAGCAGCATCCAATCTCCCGGATTTAATACGGCCATAGGCAATTCAACAAGCCCGGTTTTTGTTCCAAACAATACAGCGACTTCCGTCAAGGGGTCAATATCAACGTTGTATTCTCGTTTGTAAAATTCAGCTGCCGCTTCTTTCAATTCGCTTATTCCACGAAATGGCGAATATTTATGGTTCACAGGGTTTTCAACAGCTTGTTGTAATGCTTTTACGATGTGTGGGGGTGTTGGTTGGTCCGGGTTACCTTGACCTAAATTGATTACATCGCGTCCTTGTGCCACAGCAGCTCCTACTTTTTGTACAAGAGAAGCAAAAAACTGTGGAGGTAATTGTTGTAGTTTTTTTGAGAGTTCCATGGATTTTCCTCATTTTTTAAAATAGTTGTAATCATCTGCTAAATATTATAACCTTTTGAGTATCTTGTCTATAGGTGGGTGTATCCATGAAAATCGCTTGCATTCAGCTCGACGTAGCATTTGCTGATCCTGAAAAAAATTTTCACAACGTCCAAACGTTTATCGGAAAAGTGGTAAGTGAAGGTGCAGAGCTCGTTGTTTTACCTGAAATGTGGAATACTGCCTATGCATTAACAGAGTTAGAACAACTTGCCGATATCGAAGGAAAGCGCACAAAAAAATTCCTTTCCGATTTAGCACGCAAACATCACATTCATATCGTAGGTGGTTCGGTTTCAACAAAAAAAGGAGATAATTTCTACAACACGATGTATGTGTATACGAATGAGGGAGAGCTAGTAGGGGAATACGATAAAGCACATTTGTTCCGTCTGATGAATGAACATCTCTACCTACAAGCAGGAAATAAGGAAAATGTGTTTTCTCTAGGTTCTATTCAAGCTGGTGGAGTCATATGTTATGACCTAAGATTCCCAGAATGGCTACGGGCGCATGCATTAGCTGGAGCAAAGGTATTATTCGTTCCAGCTCAGTGGCCGTCGACACGCATTGACCATTGGAAGATATTACTTCAAGCCCGTGCAATTGAAAATCAATGTTTCGTTATTGCGGTGAATAGAACGGGTACTGACCCGAACAATCAGTTTAATGGCCAATCCATGATTATTGCACCGTGGGGGAAAGTATTGTGGACTGGCACTGAACATGAAGAATACGCGGTGATTGACGTGGATTTTTCAGTAGTAGATGAAGTGCGCACACGTATACCAGTGTATGAAGATCGTAGACCGTCACTCTACCAACCATTGATTGAAAATTAAAAAAAAGGTTTGACACTCGTTGTGAAACGTCGTAAGATTTAGTTCGAGCAACAAAAACAAAACAACTACATATGGAAACTTATCAAGAGTGACCGAGGGATAGGCCCTATGACGTCCGGCAACCCCCAGCAATAGGCTGGGAAGGTGCCAATTCCTACAGAATGATTTCATTCTGAAAGATAACCCAAAATCCATTTTTCGGTGCCTCTTTCATTATGAAAGGGGCATTTTTTATTTTGTTAAAGAAATTTTTTCTAAAAACTCGACATGTCCTGCTACGTACTGAAGGGGACTTTACGCTTTTCTAATTTGTAAAAAGGAGCTTGTGATGATACGAATAAGCGATTTATCTAAAGGATACAAAACGAAAAATGGTCTGGTAATGGGTGTTGACCGAGTAGATCTCACCATCCCTGAAGGGGAAGTGTTCGGAATTGTGGGGTATTCAGGAGCTGGTAAGAGTTCGCTACTACGTTGTATCAACTTACTTGAAAGACCAACAAGTGGAAAGATAGAAGTGAATGGACGCGATTTAACAAAATTAAAGCGAGAAGAATTACGGAAAGCACGCTTGAAAATCGGTATGATTTTCCAACACTTTCACTTGATTAGTCAAAAGACAGTAGCTGAAAATATTGCATTCGCATTAAGAGCGGCAAACACACCAAAAGAAAAAATGGCATCTCGTGTAGTGGAGCTTCTTGAGATGGTTGGTTTAACTGACAAAAAAGATGTGTTTCCAGCACAACTGAGTGGTGGGCAAAAGCAACGTGTTGGAATAGCACGTGCACTAGCCAATAACCCTTCTTTGTTACTGTGTGACGAAGCAACCTCTGCGCTTGATCCAAACACTACGTTATCCATTCTACGATTGCTAAAAAAGATAAACCGCGAATTAAACATCACGATTGTGTTAATCACGCATGAAATGAATGTAGTAAAAGAGATTTGCGATCGCATGGCAGTTATGCAAGATGGGCGAGTAGTGGAGGAAGGGTCGGTATACGAGATTTTCTCAAATCCAAAAGCTGAGCTGACTAAAGAATTTATTAGTAGCGTGCTGTCATTTGAAGTTCCACAAGCTATTTTGGCTAAAGTTACTGGTAGCATTGTGAAAGTAATGTTTAAAGGTGATGTGGCGGGTGAAGGTGTTATTTCAGATATGGTTCAGCATTTTGATGTACGTGGGAATTTCTTGCACGGCTCGATTGAATACATACAAGAAGTGCCGCTCGGTTTGTTTTTAATGGAAATTCAAGGACATCCGGACAATATAAAAAGAGCTATTACGTATGTGGAAGGACGCGGAGCGCAAGTGGAGGTGATTCAAAATGGGCATTGATTTCCAGCACGTGATTGAATTATGGCCAGACATTCTTAAAGCATTCGGGCAAACAATGTACATGATTGGGATTTCGCTGACTGTTGCGATTGTTATTGGATTACCACTTGGTATTGTTCTATTCATTACTGATCGTGGTTTATTCTTAGAAAATCGATTTGTAAAAGGCACGCTTGGTTTTATTGTTAATATGGTACGCTCCATTCCATTCATTATTTTATTAGTCGCACTTATTCCATTAACCAAATTACTAGTCGATTCAACGATCGGTCCAGCAGCAGCTAGTGTTTCTTTATCGGTTGCGGCAACTCCATTTTTCGCGCGAATTGTTGAAACATCACTCCGAGAAATTGATAAAGGCGTTATCGAAGCTGCAGTTGCAGTAGGAGCGACCCCTTGGATGATTATCAAAGATGTGTTATTGCCAGAAGCAAAGTCGAGCATTGTGCAAGGAGTGACGATGACCATCATTAGTCTAGTTGCTTACTCCGCAATGGCTGGAGTAGTTGGCGGCGGCGGAATTGGCGACTTGGCAATACGCTTCGGATATTACCGTTATGACAATACCATTATGGTTGTCACGGTTGTGATTTTAATTGTTCTCGTTCAAATCATTCAACAGTTGGGTGACTGGACGTCTAAAGCAATAGATAAACGATAAGAGGGAGAGAGACAGAGATGAAAAAAATTATATTTTCGATTATGTTCCTGTTACTAGTAGTGGCTCTTGCAGCATGTGGAGGAAGTGACGATGAAACAAAAGGCAATGTGGATAACAATAAGTCAGTAAAATTAGGCGGATCAGCAGGTCCTTACAGCGACATGTTGAAAACAGCCATTAAACCAGCTCTTGAAGAAAAAGGCTACAAAGTAGAAATCGTTGAATTCAGCGATTACATTCAACCTAACATTGCGCTAAACAATGGAGATATTGACGCGAACCTTTTCCAACACTCCATTTATATTAAGAACTTCTCGAAAGAAAATGATATGGAATTAACAGGACTTATCACAGTGCCAACAGCACCAATGGGTATTTACTCTAATAAATATAAATCCATAGAAGATGTCAAAGATAGTGCAACAATAGCGATTCCAAATGACCCAGTTAATGCGGCCCGTACTTTCTTAATCTTACAAGATCACGGATTAATAGAATTAGATCCTAATGCAGAACCGTTAACTGTGTCAGAAAAAGACATTAAAACAAATGCGAAAAATTTAGTGTTCCAACCAATTGAAGCAGGTCAACTTCCTCGTTCAGTAGATGGTGCAGATTTAGCAGCAGTTCCAGGAAACTTCGCTTTAGCAGCAGATATGAATTTACTGGATGCGTTAATTTTAGAGAACATGCCAGATCTCTACCGTAACTTGGTTGCTGTAACAACTGCAAACAAAGACACACAACTAGCGAAAGACTTAGTTGAAATCGTAGAAGCACCAGAATTCGAAGCAATTATCGATGCGGAATTTGAAGGCTTTGGTAAACCTGAGTGGATGGAAAACCGTTAAGAGAGAAGGGATCTAATGGAAGAGATTATTATTCGAGGAGCACCTGCCGAATATGTTTGTAAAAGTGGAGTGCTAGACGAACTTGAAGACAAGTTAAAGTCTAGAAGTATCACACGTGTACTCATCGTTTCGGGTGTGAAGTCGTGGTATGCGGCACGCTACTATTTTCCAAATCTTAAAAGTATTCACGTATCACACGCCTTTTATAAAGGACAGTGTACAGTTACAGAAATCTCTAGAGTGACTGCTCTAGCCAAGAACCATGCTGTAGACGCAATTATCGGAGTGGGGGGCGGAAAAGTGTTGGATGTCGTAAAAGCGGCAGCTTACACGAGTGGAACGAAGTCGATTTTAATTCCAACGCTCGCTTCAAACTGTGCACCGTGGACACCACTTAGCGTTATTTATTCAAATGAAGGTGTGATGACACATTACGATGTGTACCCAATGAGTGTAGACATCCTTCTCGTCGAGCCACGTATTTTAGTAGAAGCCCCCGTTCCACTTCTCATTGCGGGTATTGGCGACACGTTAGCCAAGTGGTATGAAGCAGACGTTCAAATTAGCAAATTAAACGATCCCCCGGTCGCGCTAAAAGTCGCTCATCATACTGCGCGGTTATGTGTTGAAGAAATGTTTGATCATGCAGAACAAGCGATTGGTGACGCAAAAGAAGTAAGCGTGTCGAATGCATTCGTCAAAGTAGTTGAATCGATTATTATGCTCGGGGGCATGGTAGGTGGATTTGGAGATAGCTATGGCCGGATTGCAGGTGCACACTCTATACACAATGGCATGACCATTGCACCTGAGTCTCACGAAGCACTTCATGGAAATAAAGTGGCTTATGGTATTTTGGTGCAACTGCTTCTAGAACAGAACGAAAGTGAAGTTGAGCGTTTGCTGCCCTTTTATCAAAAACTGGGTTTGCCTACCTCGCTGTATGAATTAAATATTCCAAGTAAATGGATTGACCAGATTGCCCAACAATCCACAAGAAATGAAGAGTCCATTCATCACTTGCGTAGTGAAAAAATAACAGCTATTGAAGTGGCACAAGCCATGCGATATTTAGAGTCAAGGGGAGTTCAACAAGACAGATGAACATTATATATAGGATTCAAAAAATAAAAAAGTCAACAGAGTCTGCTGTTGACTTTTTTGCTCGCATTTTTTTATTACTACATATGTTTTGCAATTGCAGTTAGATTATAAGTACATGCAGCCACCAGTGCTGACACCATGTGTAATTTCTCCAAACACATTCGCAAGTGAATTCAACTCTATGTCAATGTGAATAATTCCGGTCTTGATTTGTCCCATAGACTAATAGCTTTAATCGATTCCTTCCACTCCATTGGACACAACGTAATAGCTTCAGCTACCGATAGGTTGACTCCATTGATTTCTTTGTTGGTTTTTCGTTTACAATCTATTTGCTTTTTACTCCTTTATCCTTACTCCTAACTTAAAAGTATTGATCATGATTTGCTACTACTTAAAATAGAGGTGTTTGATAGTGTCAAAATTTATGTCCAAAAATACTATTAAAAAATAATAAATCGAGATGAAAAAATAAGTTATTGTGTGTTGGAACAATCCATCGGTTTTCCAGTTGAAGTTGCAATTGTAACCAAGTCATTATATAGGAGGAATATTTGTATTATGTTAAACCTATATTCATAGGACCTATTAAAGCAATATTAGAAAGAACAGGAGACTAGTGTTTTCTGTTTAATATATATCACACGTTTTTATTGAAATGGTATAATTGAAATTACTAAAATTGGAATGGGAGATTTGTATGCTTTCTACTGAGGAATTTCAAACCATATGGGAAGAGGAACCTATTGTTGTAATAGACACTAATGTACTCTTAAATCTATATAGATGGTCAGCAGGAACTTCTGAACAAATATTAGAGAATCTTAATGAGATTATAGATTCATTATGGATTCCAAATCAGGTTATTAAAGAGTTTCGAAGACATAAGGATAAAGTTAGGAACCAATCTTTCAATAAATATAAAAACGTTACATTAGAAGTTAATAGGACATTGAAAAATACCCATACTGAACTATCAAAGAAGTTTCTTCAATACGGTAAATATAAATTTCCTAAAATTAAAGAATTGGCTACAGTATTAGAAGAAGAAATAGAAAAGATAAAGAAGGTATCAGAGGATTTCAAAGATAGCATAGCAGATGAAATTCAGAGTAATGTAACGTTACTATCTAATGACGAAGTCACTAACCTAGTAGATACATTAACTACCAATGGAAGAGTAGGAAGAGAATTTTCTTTTCAAAAATTGTTAGATATATATGAAGAAGGTGATAGGAGATATAAATATAAAATCCCTCCCGGTTATAAGGATGAAGAAGAAAAAGGTGAATTAGATCTAAGAAAATTCGGAGATCTAATACTTTGGAAAGAGACATTGGAAAAGTCAGTTAATGAGGGAAATAAACCAGTAATATTTATCACCGAGGATGTAAAACCAGATTGGTGGGAAATAAATGCAGAAGGTGAGTTGGTGGGTCCACGGAAAGAATTGATAAAGGAATTTAGTGACTGTGCTGGGAATAATGTGAGTTTTAATATGTTTACACTATCTGGATTCAATACATATATATCAGTAATAACTGGAACTAATCCATCAAGAGCTTGGGTTGAAATGAACATAGAAGAAGTTAGTATGGATTTTATTGATGATGATCGTTCAAGAGAATTCTTACAAAATCAAATAATGGATTTCTTAATAAATTCAGGAGAACTTAATAGATTTTTAAGTGGCGGTTTGACGGGTGAGGTAGAAGTTAATAGTTTGGATGTAGATCTTAATTTAGAATCAATTTCTATGGACGTAGAAGGTGATAAAATCACGGTTGAAGGAATAATACATACAAAGTCTGATATAGCAGTAGAAAATATGTATTCTCAGCATTATTCAGTAAATAATGATGGTCTCGTTGAAATTGATATGAATTTTGAGTTGAATTTCCGCTTTAACTACGATGAGAATTCTATAGAAAAAAATGAATTTGTAAACTATGAAGAATTCGAAATTGAAGTTGCAAATTTGGAATTAACATCTGCTAGTATTGAAGATGATGAAGACTATGAGGTGGAATTCTGTGTGCTTTGTGAAGAACGACCCGGCCAATATAATTATGTAAGTGGCGGGCATGTCTGTGAAAACTGTATGTCCAGTAATGACACTTGCCCAGATTGTGGTGTGGTTTTTCAAAGAGGAACTATGCATGGTGCGTACTGTAAAGATTGTGAGGCTAACCATTAAGATTAGAAGTGAAATAATATTATAAGGCTATTTCTAAAATAGTGCTAGAGTACGAAAATTACCATTATCGCAATCTTTTTTCTATAAATGTTAAAATAAAGTACAAGTCGTTTAAGTTAAAGGTGAATGGGGGGAACTTAATTGTATTCTGATCAACATCATATTGAAAAGATTAGAGAGAGTCTAAATAAAGGAAATGCCTCAGTAATGGTAGGAGCAGGCTTTAGTTTAAATGCAACACAGCTTTCTAAATCAAAGGGATCTTTCTTAACTTGGTCCCAACTGATAGATGAAATGAAAAGTAAACTTTATTTTGATGAAGAAACTAGAAAATATGCCACTACAGATCCATTGAAATTGGCAGCTGAGTTTGAATTTGAATTTGGTAGAGAAGCGTTGGATAAATTCCTAAAAGAATCTTTACCAGATAATAATTATACTCCTGCACAATTACATAAAATGTTATTATCTTTGCCTTGGGTTGATATATTTACAACAAATTATGATAGCTTAATTGAAAAAACTAGAGAATTTATTTATGACAGAAACTATAGCCTTGTACAGACTGTAAGTGATATACCCAATTCGATTAGGCCAAGAATTGTTAAACTACACGGAAGTTTTCCATCACATAGACCATTTATTTTTACTGAAGAAGATTATAGGACCTATCCTAATAAATTTTCACCTTTTATAAACCTTGTTCAGCAAAGTATAATGGAAAATACATTATGCCTTATTGGTTTTTCTGGTGATGACCCGAATTTTAAAAATTGGATCGGATGGGTTAGAGATAATCTAGGTGATTATGCATCCTCAATATATTTTTGTGGATTCTTAACAGAGTCTCAGAAAAGAAGTCTAGAAAGTATCAAAATTAGAGTTATTGATTTTAGTAAATTATTTACAGATGAAAAACAAACAAATAATCATAAAAATGCTCTACAATGGTTCTTTCTAGAATTAATGAAACCAGAATTAAGAACACCATACTATTGGCCCGAACCAAACAAAAATAATCCTCTTTCAATTTGGTCAATTACGCCAGAAGTTCAAGAGAAACTTAGTTTCAATGAAGCTAATCCAACAAAAAAATATAATTCATTTGATTTCTATGACTTGCAGAAGGGTCTTTTCTCTACGGAAAGTATTATTAATATAGCTAAAATTTGGGAGAAGGATAGAAGTTATTATCCCCAATGGGTAGTTGCTCCACGGAAAGCAAGAAACTTTATTTGGAACGATACTCAATTTCAGCTCATTCAGTCTATTGTTAATTCTAAAGGGACTTTTTCTTTCAAACAATTTCTATTTATTTTATATGAACTATTATGGAGATTAGATGTTGCTCTTTTATCCCTTTCAAATCCAAGATTTAATTTACTTGTACCAATAATTGAATACATTGTCTATGACTTTGGTAAATGTATAGGAGATTATGAGAAAATAAAAAAACTCTATCAAGTGGAAAATAAAGATATGGATATTATTGAACAACAATGTATAAGACTTTGTTTTAGTTTAGTGAACTACTACAGAGAACAATTTAATGATGAAAGAGTATATGATTTATTAGAATTATATGAGTCTCTAATAAGCAAAGATGAAGAGCTTCAAGCAGAAAGTTATTATAACCAATGTCTCATTGAACTAAATAATCTTAATTACCCAAAAGTTTTTGAATTCTTAAATGATTGGGCTGTTAATTACAATATCCCATATTGGCAAGTTAGACGAGCGTCCATCTTAATGGAACTTAGAGAAATAAAAGAGGCCGAGAATATATTAATAACCTCATTAAATGAAATTAGAAAAAGGAATGTAGAGGGTAACGATATTGAATTGTTATCTCAAGAAAGCTGGATATTAAGAATTTTAAACGCCTTAAAAAAGCAAAGGACTTATAATAATTTATACAATAACATAGAGAAGGAGAATTATTTAAAAACAATACACTGTGATGCCAATCAGATATATGAAGAGATTGTAACAGCAATAGATGGTTCATTGATTAAGCAACCGAAACAGCCTACTAAATCGTTTGATCCGGGGACTGAAATTCTCTCCATTTCTTTTAATAATCAATATGAAGTGGATAATAAAAATGCATTACAATTAATAAGAATGATGGAAACTACTGGACATAGATTTAGAATTAATAACACAATTTTTGACAAAGAAAGAGTTATTACTGCTTGTGAATTTATAATGCCAACAAATTTTATGCATGCTCTCATAACAGCTATACAATTGGAAGATAAGGATTTTATTAAATCTTTATTATCAAGAGAAATTATAGCTACTTTGGAGGAGGATACAGTTTGTCGATTATTTGTAAATATATATAACTCGCTTATTTATTTAAATAATCAAAGAAAAAATCACCAATTAAACTTGTTCGAAGATAAGAGATTTTCAATATTACTTGAAATTCTTTCGCGTCTAACGATAAAACTTAGCAGAGAAAAATTAGATGATTGTTTGAGCTTGGGCATAGATATATATATGTCAGTCTCTAACCATAATAATGGTAGTCATATATTTGCTACCGAACTTAATAACTTATTTAAGAGAACGATTTACGCTTTCGATGATGAAGATTTCTTAATTAGACTGAATGATTTGTTAAACTTACCTATAGCCTCGAATAGTCATATTATTGATCCATTTTATTATATAGATATGATGGAATTTAAAAAGAACCTGAATTATAAAGAAACTATTAGTTCTCTTGGAAGAATAATAGAAGAAAATGTTTATAGATTGATTGAAGACCTAAAGAAGACCAAAGATATAAACACGGAAACTTTGTTAAGGTTAATGACATTAGATAATCTAGGTGCAATTAGCAATACCCAAAAAGTACTTATAGGAGATTTATTATTAGATAAAAATAATATTTATAATACTGATTTTTATTTAAAAAGCCTAATTTCTCACTTTTTTCATGCGCACTGTAAATTTAATGAAACAATTGCAACTGGGATAAAAAATTTATTTGAAAGAAAATTTGTGGATGTATTTGGTGAAGAAAATGGTACTAAATTCTCATATTCATCTAGTCGTGTAGATCTCATTGAAAGACACTTAATTGAATTATCTCAGTTGTTGCTAGGTCATTCAGAATGTATTAATTTTACGTACTTTAGGAAGCAATTTTTATCATTGATTGAAGGATTAGAGGTATGGTGGATTAGAAATAGGGATAAATTAAAGTCCGATTCAAACAATCAGTTTTTTATTCATTTTAAAAGGTTTTTATTTAAGCTTCTTTATGTGTCCTCTTCTGAAAAGCAAATAATAGAAAAAATTAAAATAATTTTAAATGATCTAGAAACACAAGGTTTTTATACCGTAAGCTTATTGCCCTTAATTTCTAAAAAAGAGGAAATTGCTAAAACTGAGTCAACTATTGTTTATTTTTTACACTCTAATAATAAGAATCAAGTATTTGATGCGTTAGAGGCAATAAAGAATTGGATAGATCTTTATAAAGATGAGTTATTAGATACTATACCTGAAAAAGCACTCGATGAATTAATACAAAAAGTATTTTTACGAAGACGGCCGTATTTAGATCAATCAATTAAACTATTGACTGAGATCATAAATTTACATTTTTATTCACTCTCTCAGACACAGTTTGAGAAAGTGATAGAAGCATTAAAGAATTTATATGATGAAACGGAAATTAAAGCTCCTTCAGATGAACACTTTGTCACTTGGGGCGAAGAAGAGTTCTTATCCTTAAGAGCTGTCGCTACAAAACTAGCTCACGACCTATATGTTAACTTAGGAAGAAATAACCAATCAATTCCTGATATTTTGAGGACATACCAAGAAGAAAGTATGAATAACAAAATTCCTGACTTACGGAAACAATGGAATTAAATAATAAGCAGTATTATTTAAAGCTAATGTTTAAAACCAGAGTGCGAAAATAGCCATTATCGCACTCTGGTTTTTTTATCAGAACAGGATTCAAATAGTGCCCGGTTTTTAAAATGCTAAGTGTGGTGTACATACATAAAATTATATGTAGTTTTTTTGTTTCAACTTTTTTAAATTTAACAAGCTGGAATTTGAACCTCAATAATCGGACCAGATTGTGGAGGGTGTAGTTAGTATTAATAGAGGAGGGGCGTACCATAAGTAAATGAGTTTTGCTTATCTTTAGATTACATTTATATGAATAATTGTAGGAGCCACCTTTTGAATTCAGCAGTCATCCAATGTCTCCAAGTCTGGACTAAGTACATTAATGATTTTAGCTTATGCAATAAGTTCATTATTAAGAAGCTCTCTAATAGAGAGCTTCTTAAATAAATGTCGTTACTCATTGTGTGCTTTTATAAAGTCATAAAGAACTTGACTTAATTTCTGGGCTTCCTCACTTAATTGTTCATACGTAGTTATATGGTCAATAGCTTTTTTGCAGAAATCCAATTTATTTACTATAGTACCTGAAGCTGCAGCATAACTACCTCTTCTTTTTCTTGTCCCATCTGGAAAAAGAGAATTTATATAGGTACCTAAATGCTTGCTTTTGTATTCTTCTTGCGTAAAGTCTTTGTTGATTAGGTGTTTTAAGGTACTCTTTTCGTATTCAGCAATTACCTTTCTTATTGTATCTGCTGAAAGTAAATTCTCAATTTCTTTACATTCCAAACAATAATACCTTTCTCCTAGAATTTCTTTTAACTTATCTTGCCGAGGACGCTTATCATCACCGTCTTTGTCTGAAATCAAAAAAAGAGTGCTACAGATTTTTTCAGCATTCATAGAAGCATGTCCTTCATCCGCTTCTGTTTCATCATCATCTAGGAATGACCAATGAGTTATATTGCCACCACTATATTCAACAAATGAATAGTGTGTATCTTCTTTAAACTGTTTTAAATCATGGTGAGATTTTTGAAATTCTTTTAAAAAGTGTCTTATATAGAACCTGTCTGTAATCCCTTCAACCCATATGGTACAGTTAGATAGAAGAACTGCTGAGTTTCTAACTCCAAGTTCTTGTAACAAGCTCTTGTCCTCATTACTTACATTTTCAATAGAGAAAGTTGCATCTAATTCTTCAATAGGATTTCCGGAATGTTCTCCTAATTCTTTTTTAAATTTATAGACAGATATCTTATCCATATCAAGTGTCATATCTAAAAAGTGATTTGAATGGGTTGTGAAGAAAAATTGGTGATGAGCAAATTGCTCATCCATTATAATCTCAATGAATTTTCTCTGCATACCTGGATGTAAATACAACTCAGGTTCCTCTATAAATAATAGCAAGTTTTCTTCTGAAAACTTAAATAATGGGAATGTTAAGATGATTAATGACTGAATTCCATCCCCTAATTCAAATATGTTTTTTTCCTTTTCTGTTCCTATTTTCACTTTTATTACATCTGAATTTCTAACGGGTGTAAGTGTAACTTGCTGTCCATCAAAGAAGCTTTCCGACATGAATTCTTGAAATTTCAGCATCTTGTGCCTTTGTTGAACACTTCCTAATAACATATCTGTTATTTCATCATAGAGATTAAGACCAGTGTGTATTTCTAATGTATCAGGCGCTTCTTTGAAGTAATCATTTTTCGTTCTTTCTTTATAAACATCTTTCCCATTATCGATTGTATCTACATATCCTCTAAGGCCACGTAAAATCGGTATATAAACACGTTTAAAATTAATTTTATAACTTGTTCCACCAGAAGGAGTTATTTCAGCAATTTTTGATTGATAATCATTAATTAATGCTTTTAAGTTAGTTATTACCAGATCTATTAGGTTAGTTTCTCTTACTATGCTTGAACGTAAAGTGAGAGATGATGAACTATTCAGTACATTTATTTCATGAACTAATCTTTGAAAGTCCTTAAATAACTCTTCATCTTCCTTTAAAAATGGCATATGTCTTGAAGTTTCTATATCACTAATTAATGTGTTTACATTAAGTTCACCGATGCCTACAACAGTACTATTTGTTGTTATAGTGGTAATTATTGAATCTATGAAATCTATTAGTATATTGTAATACTCCTCAACGTCAACCATTTCTTCTGGAGGGATAAAAGAAAGAATTTTATCGAATGCAAATATTCCTCTAAGGAATCTACTTTTACCTGAATTATTTGATCCTACAAAGATATTGACTTTAGACAGGTTTTTAATGACATTTAAATTATAGTCGGATTTTAAATTACTATTAACACGTAGTCTTTTTATGTGATGTACCAAATTAGTCACTCATTTCTTGTAAATCATATTCTTATTATAATTTACTTTAATAGAAGAAACTCATTAAAAATAAAATTATACTTATAATAAGAGGGAGAAATACGGATTAGGAAGAGCCCTTTAAAAGTTTATCTGTATATTTTTGTGTTAAAGATTAGTTCGATATAATAATTACAAAATTGTTTATTTGTGGTAATATATAACTATGTCATTAGGTTAAACGGAAATTACATGATTCGGATTTTATTCGAAAATGGAGAACAAGGCACTCATGCTGAGTTCTAAGTGAGAACTTACTTTTAAGTGTCGTTTTCGTGGAAAGCTCCGTCTTCCTGACGGGGCTTTTTGTTTATGGGGGGATACTATGTTATTAGAAGATCCTATAAACCAAATTGCAATACGCAAAGCCCAGGAATATCAAAATTACCACAACAATCTAGAGCTAATATATCAAAGAGAGTTAAGAAGAATAAAGAATCCTAAAAAAAGGATGTGAAAGTTCCTCGCACTCTCGTTAAAGATATTACACACTCTCAGCTTACGGATTAGATAGATTGAGAGTTTATCGTAATTAGATTCATCATAATGATTTGAATTCATAAAACTTAGAAAAGTATTTGAACTATATAAAAATGCAAAAATAAAACCTTTTTAGAATATCATTCGATATTCAGTACTACAAACATTTATTTTAAAAGAAATTTTTAATGCAATTATTGAAACTTCCAAATCTGCAATCTCCATCCAAATCACTAAAAGGGCAGGTATTGTAATTGAAGAATATAAATTTTATTCATAAGGATAGTAAAAATAAAAATAAAAATATCATATTATTTATACATGGTTTTACAGGTGGAGAAGAAACTTGGAAGGCAACGAACACAATTTCCTTCCCAGAAATGTTATCTAACGATGAAGAAATTACAGCTAATTTTGATGTAGCTTTAATAAATTATCTAACTGAACTTATATATTGGAATTCTCCGACAATTGTAATTAATAGTATATTAAGGTCAATAAAGCGTTCATCTAAAGTTACAAATAAGAATGTAGGGATATTAGATTTAAGTTTATTATTAAAGACAATTATTAATAACCACTGTACTAATTATGAAAATATAATAATCATTGCTCATAGTATGGGAGGAGTAATTGCTAAGTCATATATACTTGATGATTTAACCTCAAATAATCCAAAAGTAAAGTTATTTTTGTCACTAGCTGTACCTCATGGTGGAGTAGAATGGGCTAATCTAGGAAAGTGGCTATTTAAAAATAATAAACAAATTATAGATCTTGCAACTGCTAGTCCAGATTTGAGCAAAATTAATAATAGATGGGTAAAAGAATTTAAGGGGCATCCCCATACAGTTTACTTCTATGGACAAAATGACCGAGTAGTAAGCAAGGAAAGTGCTATAGGTATACAAAGTGAAGAACAAGAGGTTGAGTATAGTTCTGATGATCACTTTTCTATTACAAAGCCTCTCAGTGAAGATAGCCTTATTTACACAGCAGTTAGGAATAATTTGATAGAATATTTGTGCAAAGAAAATGAAAAGAATGAGCTATCAAACAATAATTCCAAGGAGCCGAATCTAACAGAGAGGCCATTTATAATTGTAGACTTTAATGAAGATGTTATACCACTTCATTATCCGGAATTTTACAATGATATTAACACAAAAGAGAACATTAAAAACTATCAATATTTACCTTCCCTTTCAAAAATATTTAATATGGAAATTAAAAATATAGGAAAAAGATATGCGAGGAATGTAAAAATTCACCTAGAAGTTAGAAAAGAGGAAGCTCTCGTAACTGATGACAATTTATTGTGGATGATGATGAATCCTTTAGATAGTTTGAATTATGAAGGAGACAAATATGTTCAAATTGAGAAAATAGCTTATTTAGAAAAAGAAGAAGGGAGGAAATTGTTATCTTTTAACTCTAAGTTAAATGGAGTATTAATATCAAGTATATATAATATTGAAAATTTTCTAGTAATTCAAAGTCATAGCTTTAATCACACCCTTGAGTATTTTAAAATTAAAAGTAAAGAGAGACCATTGTTATCACCTTCAATTTATATCAGATTAATTTATGAGGATGTAGAAAATAATACTTATGAAAATTTATATAAAATTAGTATCAACAATGTATTACATTATTTAGGAAGTCATATTGGGATAAAACTAGAAACTGACTTTAATTATAATAGTAATAATTAAATAGTGCCGGGAAAATAACTATGTATTTAGAAATAAATAGGTTTTTACTATTGAAAATTTTAATAGGATAAAATAAACTCTACTCAATTAGATAATTCATCAGAAATAGTCACCGAAGGTCTTTAGGTTGATGAAGCATGGGGTAGAGTTCTTCTTTGTGTAATTTGACGAATCTCTGCAGTTGCAATAAAAGGGCTGCTACAACACTTTATCTGCAATCACTATTTAAGCCATGTGGTGTTGCGGAGTAATATTAACAAGATGCTAACATTTTGCTAACGCAATCCCATAAAAAACGGTAAATCGCCGTTAACGATGTTACAGTCAAGAACATCCAAAATGTTGATTTACCGCGCTTTTTTCACCTCTTGTTAAAGATATTACACACTATCAGCTTACGGGCGGCATGATGTAATCAGCCCTCACTATCTAATCCGACTTGAGAGTGGGAGCATATTCTATGTATTATACTTGAGTTTACATAATACAGGTTATAGAACTAACATCTCTTTAATTAGTGATTGGATTTTTTAGCTCATAAGTGACTGCCGTAGTAATGATATGATATGGTGGTGTTTCTACATATTTTAGACAAAGAAAAGGAGTGTTATCATGAACAAAACTGATCTAGTAAATACAGTGGCTACACAAGCAGAGTTAACAAAGGAAGATGCTAAAAAGGCGGTAGAGGCATTACTTGAAACGATTTCTACCACGCTGGCGAAAGAGGAGAAAATCCAATTAGTTGGATTCGGTACATTTGAAGTTCGTGACCGAGCAGCTAGAACGGGTAGAAACCCACAAACAGGAGAAGAAATACAGATTGCAGCTTCTAAAGTGCCAGCATTTAAGGCTGGTAAAGAATTAAAAGAAGCTGTTAAATAAATAAATTTTCATTGAAATACCCTTGGGACTAGGTCTCTAGGGTATTTTTTTATTAAAAAAGGGTTTATAGATAATATGAATTCGAATTAGATTCTCTAATTTATATTGAATGGGTAGTTATAGTCCGAAAAAATTTAAAATTCGTTGTAGGGTGTTTTTCAGGCAGTAAAGCAACTAACCCGTTTTTACTCAAAAAACTACTAAATTAGAATTATTGATAATTAGTATTTGAAAGAAAAAGGCGAGAAAAGCTCCCGTAAACCCTAGATAAAGCTACGGGAGCTTTTCTATTCAGTTATTAAAGTAGTGATCCTGTTCGAGGTCAGGGATTAGTCCAAGTTGCATAGGCTTCCATTTTAAGAGTTTCTGAGTTCCAGTGCTTGATTTTGGAATATCGAGAGCAGCAAGTGTGCTGAGGAAGCCAAAGTGATCTTTCGCCTCTTCACTTGAAAGGCTGACTACTGGAACGTTCAGTTGTTGCCCAATAACACTGGCAATGTCACGAAAGGGTACCCCTTCATCTCCAACCCCATTTAGTCGTGAACCGGCAGGGGCTTTTTCTAAGGCGAGACGATATAGTTGTGCGGCGTCAAGCCGGTGAACAGCCGGCCAGCGATTGGTTCCTGCTTCCACATAGGCTGAGAAGCCCTTTGTTTCGGCAATTTGGATCAATCTTGGCACAAATCCTGTGTCACCCTCACCATGTACTGAGGGACAAAGCTCGACTATTGATGTTCGCACACCGTGTTCAGCCAGTGACAATACCACATTTTCTGCTGCCACTCCGTTGTTGTGGGTGGTGATCACGAATGGTTTACCAGACCCTTCCAACGCCGACCCCATCGCTTCGACAGCGTGAAGATCTGCTGTGAGTGCCCCGTCAAAGTTTGCAAAGTCATGATTAAATGCTAGATGAATGACGCCATCCGCAGCAGCTGCACCACTGCGAAGACTGTCAAGATCGTCGATATCGCCGCGGTGACTTTCGACCCCAACCTCTTTTAGCTTCGCGGCGCTATTGTCTGAGCGCGCAAGACCGACGACCTGATGACCGGCGCTTAAGAGTTCGCGAATGACGGCAGAACCGATGTACCCGGTTGCTCCTGTTACGAAAACACGCATTACGCTCTCCCCCTAACCAAATTAACCGTTGATGTATATATATTGTTTACCATGCAATGGCACCATCCTCATCCGAGAATGTCCCCGTTGGACCATCCGAATCAAGCATCGCAAGCCGGACTGCTTCAAGTGCTCCTTGTTCGACACTGCGAGAGCCAGAGAAATTATTGAGTGCAGTCGAGGTATGGCCAGGACATGCAGCATTGACCTTGATATTTGACGATTCAAGTGCGAAGGCAAAGGCAAGTGTCACCGCATGAACAGCCGATTTTGACGCCGAATAGGCTCCGAACATCGAACGATGCGAGTTATCGGGAAGGGAATTCCAACTAAGGGAGCCGCCGGTGCTGCCCATGTTAACAATCCGAGCTGCTGGGGCTTCACGTAAAAGTGGTAACATGGCCTGTGTAACAGCTATGACTCCAAAAACATTCGTTTCATAAACGGCACGAATGTCTTCGAGTGAAGCAATCGTCATAAGACCACTTGCAGCACCACTGCTCGGAAACGGATCGTCAGGTTTGCCTGCATGTGAAATCCCTGCATTATTTACGAGCACGTCGAGACGACCAAATTCGTTCCGAATACGTTCTGCTGCTGAAAAAATGGAGTCCTGTTTTGTAACGTCGAGCTGGAGAGCATGTGCATCAGTTCCAATGTTAATAGAGGCCGATTTTCCGTTCTCTAGGTTACGTGATCCGATAAGCACGGTATAGCCATGTGCTGCCAGATCCTTTGCGATTTGCAATCCTATGCCTTTGTTGGCTCCGGTGATCAATGCTACAGGTTTGGTCTGCATGGTTTTAATCTCCTTTGTATGGAATACTATCTATAAATTTCCCAGTGAATGTGGGATAATGATAGTAAACCACATAATTACGGAACTGTAAAGTTCCGAAACTAATAAGTTTTTAAAAATGTTTAAAAGGAGTTAAATGTATGAAGAAAATAAAGACAGAAACATCCGAGCAAAGCGAAGTAGCTGAGTTAGTGGCAGATAAGCCTGCACAAAAATCAGGACGAAAGCGCGATCATACACGGGACGCGAAAATTCTGGAAGCGGCCATAGACATTCTTGCAGAAGCGGGATTCGATGGTATGACAATGGACATGGTTGCAGCTCAAGCAAAGGCGGGGAAAGCAACAGTATACCGGCGATGGTCTTCCAAGGCAGAGTTAGTCCAGGAAGCGTTGACCTGGATGAATCGAAGTCATCTTGAGTTGGAGCATTTGCCTGATACAGGTACTTTACGTGGTGATCTTCTTGCCCTTTTAAAGCCGCAATCGATTGAAGAAGGAGAGAAAAAGCTTCGAGTGCTCATGGGGCTAGGGTCTTTTTTGCAGCAGATGGAATTGTCTGAGGGTGGGGGGATCGGAATTTTTGATTCTTGGGACACTCTGAACCGTGAACTCATTCACCGATCTGTAGCTCGTGGTGAATTTCCCGCTCAAGCAGATGTTTCCATGGCTTGCCAGGTGATTGTTTCTATGGCTGCTTATCGTGGACTTGTTCAACGCCAGCCGTTCGACAGGCATTTCTACGCGACTCTAATTGACAGTATTCTGCTGCCTGCACTCAAAAACCCTCAAACAGCTTCACATAATTGAGACTAATTGGAGGTGATTTTGTGTTTGGTAATAAACCTTGATTGGCTTCCAGCCTTTCAAGGTTTTTTGCTCTATTCACATAAAAAAGCCATGTCAAATGAGAAGGTATGCATTAATTTTCAAATAATTCATCCATGAGATTTTCAATTTCTTTTTTACGTAGCTTCTTTAGAAATTGTGATGTTGTCGCTATCGATCAGCAACATGTCTCCGACTTTTACCCTTTTGGTTCTGTTGTACTTGATCGTTTGGGTATTTGGTTACTTTCAGTAATCACATTTAATTTCCAGGGAAGTTTGCAGTACATATTATTCTAGAATCGGTTCGAATTTAAGAATAACTAGGTAGTTGAAACTTACTTTTGCTTAAATCGTAATAAATATAGAGTGATGAATATAAAATATGTATAACCATGAACTATGAAAGGTGGGATACAATTGTAACAATATGGAAAACGGAGAGAAAGAGAGTGTGGGAACCATTGAAAAAGCTATTTCAAGATGTGATAAAAGAAGTGTAGCGTCATTTACTGCTTTCAAGGGATCCGAAATTAAGATAGGGATTAAAAAACGAAAGTTTAAAAATTTACTTGTTGCTATTTATATAGAAGAATAGCTTACTCTACTATTGTGTCATAGGAAATATTGATGAACAGACATACGTATTGAAGAAAATTGGAGCGGTGTGATAGAAGTGGAAATTGACCAAATTCATATCCCTACTATCAAAGCAAATGAGATCAGTAAAACCACTATACTCACTGAAGACAATATTTCTGGATCATCTTTTCTTTGTACTGTTACTATATTGATGTATTTTATGTATAAAATTTATAAGAAAGCATCTGAATTCATTGACGGACATATCTAGGTACTCATTTATAATCTTAAAGTCTTAATATAAAGGAGCATCCAATTGGATTCAATGAAGTTAAGGATTAGTCGATTGTTTTTGTATTTTCTACTAGTATCGGGATTTCTATTTGTATCGAGTAATGTCGGACAATATTTAATACAAACTCACGATATTGAACGAAAAGTAGCTATGCTTCTACAAGGGGTGATTTTTACTGGATTGACGCTCGTTGTACTCTATATATTGAAGAGAAAAAGCCCCGAATCGTTTAAAAGTATCTGCCTTAAAGGTGTAAAATCATCATCTAAGATGGCTATTGGAATTGCATTGCCTTTTATCTTACTTGGACTAGGTATTTTAACGGCCTATTTATTCGGCGGGATTGAAAATCTCAGTATGAACTTGACAACAAGTGTTGTAATTTCCGTTTTAATCAATACAATAACAGCATTTATGTACGAAGCATTTCCAGAAGAGGTCTTTATACGTGGTTTAATAGTTGAAGAGTTGCAAAAAAAATTCCGCTTTTTTACATCGTTACTTCTGCAACCGTTAATCTTTATTTGTGTACCGCTAACAGTGATGGTGATGGAATCAATATTCTTTGAAAAATCATTTGCAATAACTATAGATTATTTAATATTACTCTTCGCTTTTGGAATTGCTCTACAGCTTTATAGAGCATATACTGGTTCACTATGGATGAATATAATATTTCATATAGTTTACCTTGAAGTAGCGAGATATATTTCTCTGGGAGGTATATATGAATCAGGTGTTGCGCTTTTAGAGTTCGATGAGACGTTTGAAGGCTTCATGTCGCTATACTTATCATTTTTGTTTATTGTAATACTGAGTGTCGTGGTATTATCCGTTTTAATATTAAATGATAAAAGAAAAATAAGACATATTTCATAAAAAATACTTTAGAATTACAATCTACTACAATCGGGCGCTATGTTGTAAATCAAAATCCTAATTCCTCGATAAAAGAAGAGTTAAAAGAAAGGTAGAGTTTTAAAAGATTCTCCACCTTTCTTTTAAATTGTATGTTTCAACTATTGTCTTTCATGCACCGTTAGTTGAAAAGGTTTTTAATGATAACCATCGTTTAATTGTTCTTATCTGACCACGATGATTTATTTCGTCCTCCATAACGTGAAACCAAAGGTAGTAGTTATTATAACTTTGTCAGAAGCTACATGTTCTCCCCATTTGTAGTCTCCTATATTTATGCTATTGCTGTTAGGAAATCCAACAAATCAATTAAATTGACGGAAAAAAGCATGAAAAAAAGTATATAGAATTGTTTCTATATACTAGCTTAAAATCATAGTTGTCAAACGGTTTACTGCCGTATGCAACGTTTCTTTCCCCTCTACACATGCGATTGCAACCCCATAAATGCCCCAACTCCAAAATGTAGCAAGTAAATAATGTTCTTCCTTCGCACCATGCTCATTATCTAATAAAGTTTGCAACGTTTCCGTCAATCGTTGTTTAATTTCATAGTCCATTTTCGGTTTAAATTCTTTAACGGCTCGTTGACAATGTAGGGCTAAATTTGTTTGAGAATTCATAATAGCTTGTAGGGACATAATAATCGTTTGTTCATCGATGACTTCTTGTAAGGCTACTTCCTTAAAAATTTCTTTCGTAAGAACTTCTCTTTGAATCACATCAATTAAATCGTATTTATCCATAAAATGATAGTAAAATGTTGAACGGTTAATCTCTGCTTCTTGTGTAATATCCGCAATGGAAATATCACTAAAATCTTTTTGTTTAATCAGTCTCATAAAACCATTTATGATATTTTGTCTTGTCCGTTGAATCCGTGGATCTTGTTTTTTCATTCGTACCTACCTTCTCAAAACACTGTTATTTTAAACACTTGTTGGATTAAATGCATGACACGATTATAACAGAAAAATTTTCAGAAAAAAAATAAGCAATTCGTGATCCATTTTGTATGGACCACGAATTGCAATATAAAGGTAAGGAACAATTAGAAGTTTTGTGCTAATTGTTTTGCTCGCTCGATGCCTTTAGCTTTAATTTCCTCAGCTTTTTCTGGCATTTTAGCTTGACCTTCAATAAATAAACCTTCGTATTCAGTAATACCCATGAAGTTCATGATATGTTTTAAATATCTATCGCCTAGCTCTTCATCTGCTAAATGACCTTCTGAATAAAAGTCTCCACGAGCTTGAATGTGAAATACTTTTTTATCATGAAGTAAGCCTACAGCACCAGTTTCTGTATATCTAAACGTCTTACCAGGTACAGCTACAGCATCAATGTATGTTTTCACAACTGCTGGGAATGAGAAATTCCACATCGGCGTTACGAATATCATTTTATCCGCTGAAATAAATTGATCGAGAACTTCGTTTAGGCGACTGACTTTTGCTAATTCCTCAGTTGAAAGAGCGTCCATTGGCTGTCCTGCACGAAGTTTTCCCCAACCACTGAAAACATCTGCATCTAAATTTGGAATATCGTCCTTAAATAAATCTACGGTTATAATTTCATCCATTGGGTTTGTTTCTTTATACGTTTCAATAAATGCCTTTCCTGCTGCCATACTAAACGAATAATTTTCATCGTTTGGATTTGCTGTAATAAATAATACCTTAGTCATAATAATCCCTCAAATTCATTTAAATTTACAACAACTGTTGTTAAACCTAGTATAAAATGATTGATCAACGAAACAAACCATCAATTTTATCAACTTGTTGCAAATCCAACATTTAGCTGGTAATAACTAAAAAGTGAATAATCAAAATAATGTTCAATTAGGTGTCTTGTCATTACCGATAATAGGGGTTTATGTTAACTAGGTTGTTGGGAAAATTACATTGATGTAATAGCTAAAGCTAAAAGCAATAGACCAAGTAGACCAAACCCGAAAAGCATAACGATAAAAGCTAATATCTTGCCGAATAGACCGATATTCACTGTAATCATAATATACACACCAATTATGACACCGAAGAGTCCTGCCGTAATCCAATAGGTATCTGCAAAGATACTATTAAAATCTACTAATTGATCTGTAAAATAGGTGTATAAAAAGCTAACTTGGTAGAAAAAAGATAAAACTAAAAGGACAAACCATACTTTAATCTTGTTCATTTATACCCTCCTGTTTAACAATAAATGGTGCTTTCTTAATGTCATATTACACTAATAGCAAAAATCTTTTAAAAAGAGCCTTTAATTATAATGAAAAACACTAAAGGTTTTTAAGACGTTATTGCTTTCTTCTTCGGTAAGGATCTGATGGGTGGGTAGACGGAGAAGGTCTCCAACACGCAGACCGGTTTCGCAGCCGAGGATTAAGAGGATGTAATCCCGTTCTGAACAGTGGCGCTTAAGCGCCCATTTCATATCGTCTAGTTGCTGCTGATTCCGGATCGGCTGCACATCTTTTTCTGCTTTCATGATTTCTCACCCTTTCGGTCGACATTCAAAAATAGGGTCTTGAAACCCTTGGTGTTCAACGATTTGAATGTATGATTTTTTCTCTTTTTTTAGTATAAGGAGAAAAAGAGAAAAAAGTCATGAAATCAAGGGTTTGAATGTTGATAATTACATAAATCATACATTCAAATTCAAGTAAAATAAACCCTTGTTCAACGATCGGAGTTTAGTGGAAGAAGGAATTTTATATGCAGATAAGGAATTAATATTAAAGTTATAATGTCGGAAAATCCAATTTTATATTAAGGGGGGAAGAATTTTTTGAAACTAAAATCTATGGTATTTATTTTCTTGAGTATGTTTTTTTTCGTTGTAGGTTGCTCTACAAATGAAACAGTTGAAAGTAAAGTGATTTTACCTAAAGATATACCAGAGTTTGTTGAAGAAAGTGATTTCGAGAAAATTGATTGGGATAAAAAAGCAGTGACGTTGGATGACAATATTATTGGGAATATAAATAAATCAGGAGTTATTGGTGTCGATATGCCAAGTTTAAACGGCCAAAAGTGGATGTGGCACCTTTGGGGGATTAAGAATCCTGAGGAAACCAAACTAACGGTCGTTGGTGTTCATAGAGAAACGGGAACTGTCCATCAAATCCTAACAACAGGTTGGACGATAAATCTCGCAGGAGAGAATAACGGAGCAGATGCACACGCACCTTCAAGTGTAAAGATTCCAAAGGCAGGAGAATGGGCAATATTACTTTATACGGATGAAAAATTATTTGACGAATTAATTTACGAAATTAATGAATAATGAGTTATGCTTTATTATTCTTTTTTTATAACGAAGTGCAGTAGTGGCATGAAAAGACCGCCAATTTGCGGTCTTTTCAATGTATGATTCTTAAACAAATCATACATTCAAATTCAATAAATACGATTTTTTCAGAAAAACTAAAAACTATAATAATAAAATATGGTACTATTTGTAAATAAACCTTGGAGTGTTGGGAGGGTTAATTTTGCTTAATTCTGTTATTTTTGTCTATTTTCCAATTGTTATTTCTTTACTAAGTATTTGGGGAATGTTTTGGGTGATTAAAAACAAGAAAAAAGAATATATTTCACCATTAATTCTTGTGAATTTAGGTATCGCAACGCATTTTGTTGGTTTGGAGGTAATTAGGGGATTTTCAGGAATGGGAGTTAGTATAGTAGGGGCAATTATTTTGGGAATAAGCATAATAATTTTCCTTTTAATATTAATTACAAAATTAAATAAGAGAAGAACCATTTGAATAAAGCCTTTTAAAAGTAGTATCCTCATACAATTCATTCAACTCTAAAATCCGGCCCAAGGCCAGCTTCCTAGATCAGATCTTATGTTAACTTAGCGAAAGAAAAAGGCTGCCAATGATGTGACCCCTAAAAGTTAGAGTTTATATTACGCAGCCAATTGGTTGGTGTGAAGACGGTATTGTACCGGGCTCATACCAGCCAATTTCTGTTTGATGCGTTGATTATTATAATAATGAATGTAGGACTCAATAGCCCGTTTCAGTTCCTCGTACGTGCGAAGTGGTTCACCATAATACATTTCTTGCTTTAATAATCCGAAGAAGTTCTCCATAGGCGAGTTATCTAAGCAGTTTCCCTTTCGGGACATGCTTTGGAACACGTTATGTTTTTTCAATGTATGGACCCATTTTCTATGCTGATAATGCCAGCCTTGATCTGAATGGATGGTCGTTCGGTATCTTGCCTCTTTTACTACTCGAAGAGTTTCCTTCAAAGGCTCTATTACAAAGTCCAGTGTCGGATGCATACTCATCCCATATGAAAGAATTTCACCATTATACATATCCAAAATCGGACTGAGGTAGAGTTTACCTCCATCCGCACACTTGAATTCTGTGATGTCGGTGGTGAGTTTTTGATAGGGAATAGGGGTCTTAAACCGGCGATGGATTCTGTTCTTCGCTACCGTGCCAATTGTTCCTTTGTACGAACTAAATCGACGTGATTTACGGATGAACTTATCCCCCTTTAACCCAAGCTTTCTCATGATGCGTTGTACTTTCTTATGATTCACTATGAGCCCCTGGTTCTTTAAGGCTAAACGAATTCTGCGATACCCATAGTTGCCATTATGCTCATCAAAAATAGATTGAATGATTTCTTCTATTTCTTGATGAGGGTTTTCTTGCTTCATTTTTTTCACATGGTAATGATAAGAAGATTCGGGAATACCTATGAACGGAAGTACATCCTTCAGTCGGAATTCTTCTTTGAGTTCGTATGATAGCGCTGCTTGTGCTTTTCGAGATAACCGTCCGGATCCATCTGAAAAGCGCGCAACTTTTTTAGGTACGCAACCTCCAAACGGAGAAGTTCATTTTCTCGTTCGAGTTTCTGTTCAACGGTCATCTCTTTTACAGGCTGTTTTCTTCTTTGACTGTTTTTCGCTTTGTCTGACATGGCTGGTCGTCCTCTCGGTTTGTCCAGGCTATCAGCACCACCCTCAAGAAGTTTTTTATTCCACGAAGCAATCATCGGTGGATTCGTTAACCCGAATTGAAGAGCTGTTTCAGTTATAGATGCGCCTGTCCTTTTCATAAAGCTTAGTACATCGAGCTTGAATTGAACAGGATAAATTTTATTGGTTTTTTTCCTAGAAAGTCCAACTACACCATGTTTCTTGTATACACATACCCAATTTTTAAGTTGCGTTGGAGATTTGATTTCGTATTTACGCACGATTCGTTCGTAGCTTAGGGGACCATTCAGATACTCTGTCACAACCATCAACTTAAACTCATCACTATATTTAGACATACTAAAACACCCCAAAGGTTAGATTTTGACTCTAACTTTTGGGGTGCACTTCACAATTGGCAGCTTTTTTGAATGTACGAGACTTACTAAAAATAATACATTCAAAATCAGATAAAATAACCCTGTTACTTTATGGTAAAATTAGTGAGTTGTATAGTTTTAGAGGGGGATATTGAATAAATGAGAAACTTTGTATACATCCTTTATGCTTTAATTTTAGGGGTAATATCTTTATTTACTGGGGAGATAGTTACTTTTGCTTTGTTGGGGGTTATCATTATTGCTTTGAATAATATAAATTCGACTCTCAAAAAGATTTATCTTCAAAATAATGAAAGAAGTGATTACAAAGATAAATAATTTGTTTATTCAAATTCACGTGAATAGATCCTGATTAACAATCAGTTTGGGGAAAGGGGTTTTTAATTGTTAAAGCTTTTGCACATTATATTAGCTATAACCACCATATCACTTGCAGGGTATGCATTGATTACTGAGGATTATACGATTCAACCATATATGATGTTATTTTTAAGTTTATCGATGCTCGTAATGGGATTAAGAGAATTTCAAAAAGGACACAAAGGGTACGGCTGGTTATGTATAGGTGCATTTATATTTATTTTATATGTATCAATCACAAGTTTCTTATTGAAATAACGGGGGCATTAGCTCCATAAGGAGTCCGCCAATTGGCGGACGTTTGAACGTATGATTCTTACACAAATCATACATTCAAACTGCATTTCAGATACCTCTAACTTAGTCACTTTTCTTAGGTATATCTTCAAATTCAATCACTTTCTCGTTTTTAATACCGAAATCATATGATCGTTGTGGTTGTTCTTTTAAAATTAAAGTGCCACCATATTTACTGTCACTAGATTCTTTCCAATTATACATCCCTTTAATTATCATAATATCTTGATTACCATATCCTTTTTCATTAATTAAGTAGTCTAATACAATCTCTTCTGATTCTTTTATTTTTTGAGGATTACCATAGATAAAATACTGATAAAGATTGTATATCCCCCATAAAGAAACAAGTAACATTAACATAAAAACAGCAATTTTTGATTTTTTTTTCATATTGAACACTTCTTTCTTCAGAATATTGCCTAATCCATAGATTATACAATATTTTCTAAAGAGTAATACCAGTTACTTTCTTTCTTAAAAACAGCAATCTGTATTTAAAAAATCCGGCATGGTCAGATTCCTAGATCAGGGGTTATGTTAAAAAATAAGAAAAAGGCTGCCACTGTGTAGTGACCCCTAAAATTTAGACTTTTTATGGAGAGGAAAATCCTCTCTATTTTTTTATTTTTATTTTCAGTAAACGATATACCGTCATTACCGGACTAGCTCCTCAAAAGAAGCGTGCGAATACTGCATTAAGTCTTGTTTCATAGTAGCTATATTATATGACTGTTTATTATTCACTAGGCTGCTTGGTTTTGCTGATAGTGTTCTCTGTACGTAACGGGACTTTGCCAATCTAATTTTGACTTCATTCGTTCAAAATTATAATAGTTGATAAATTGATCAATGGCTGTTTTAAGTTCTTCAAAGCTAGTATACGTATTTCCGTAATACATCTCTTGTTTCAAGATTCCAAAAAAGTTCTCCATGGGTGAGTTATCAAGGCAGTTGCCCTTTCGGGACATACTTTGAAAAATACCATGGTCCTTCAATTTGGTCCTTCAATTTCTTGGAGTAGCCCTTCATTTGGTAAGGCCATCCTTGATCAGAATGGAACGTTCGGCGGTATGGACAGTCAGAAGTGATTTGAATGGCTTCTTCAAGTGCCTCATTAATGGCTTTAGCTGTTAGTTTCTCTGTTACTCGATAAGACAGAATTTCCCCATTAAACATGTCCATGAAGGGATCTAGGTACAGTTTCTTAATATGAACGGAACCAGTTAGACTCTTTACGAAATACTTGAATTCTGTGGTATCAGTGGTGATTTTTTGGTGACAGACACTCGTATAAAACCGTCGGTGAATTCGATTTTTCGCAACGGTTCCCACTGTCCCTTTATAGGAACTATATTTTCTTGATTTCCGAGTATAGGACGTGACTTGAAGGCCCAATTTATTCATCAAACGTTGTACCTTTTTCATATTAATATGAATGCCACGATTTCGTAGCTCTTGTGTCATTCTGCGATAGCCATAGTCTTTATGTGAAGAACGTATCTCTTTCATTAGGAACTCAATTTCTTCATCCTTATTAGGCTCATCAAATCGTTTTACCCAGTAGTAGTATGTTGCCTTTCGATAGCCTGTTGCTTCAAGGATCACTGTTAATTTGAAGTCTTTGGTGAGTTCTTTGATGACTCTGGCTTCTGTTTTAGCAGTCGGCTCGGAATATTGTGCCCTGAAGCGCGGAGCTTTTTTATGAAAGCTAATTCCGCCCGTAGTTTTTCCGCTTCATGTTCCAACTCTTTTCTCGTCATATCTTTAAAATCACTACGTGATTGTTCTGTCATTTTTGAACGCCCCTTCGGTTTAGGCATCAGCCCCTGAGCTCCTCCTTGTTCAAATTTCTTCATCCATCTGGAAATCGTATATGGAAGGGTAAGTTTGAAGTGTTTGGCTGCTTCATAGGTTGATTCACCTGTCTCTTTCATCCAGTTTACGACATCCATTTTAAATTGACCAGAATAGATAGTTTTAGTGTTTTTCCGCTCTAAACCAGCTCGTCCAAGTAGGTTATAAGCGTTCACCCATTTTCGAACCATAGAGCGATCAATGGTGTACTTTTCACCCAAAGTCCGATAGCCCCCAACACCTGCCAAGTAGTCATTGACCACTGCTAATTTAAAATTCACATCATATTTAGCCATAAAAATACCCCCGAAAGTTATTGTCTAACTTTCGGGGGTCACATCAAGTGGCAGCCTTTTTGAATGTACGGATCTTACACTAATCATACATTCAAATTCAAGTGAGAAAAAACCCTTGGAGCTCTAAAGATCATCTATGAAATTGACTCGGGTATATGGACTAAAATCTTATTTTCTTAAACGCAATAATCCTGTCTTATTTTCGTCAATTAGTTAAAAATAGTCCATTTATCTACCATTTAGGTATATAACAATGTTTCCAAGGTAGATACTGTTGAAAAGAATATTTATATATTTCAAACTTTCTTCACAGTTCTTGCCTATAATAAAAATGAAATATCAGTATTGTGGGGTTAAATGCTATGGAAATTATCAAGACTGCACTTTTTCTACTCATTTTCTCTTTTTTTCTGCCAATTAATAGTTATGCAGATGAAACACTACAAAGTAGAATAGATCATGCTTCAAAAGGAGAAATAATTGAAATTGAAGAAGGTATATACGAAGAATCGCTTACCCTCAAAAAATCAATTAAGTTGATTGGCAAGGGGGATGTTGTGATTCGCTCCTGTGAAGAAAAGCCAGTCATTAGAATTGGAGGCATGAATAATACCTTAGAGAACATAAAAGTGGAACATTGCAGCGATGTAGAAAAGACCACTGCTATTTATGTAACCGGTTCGCGCCATATGCTGCAAGATATTCAGATTGATGCAGAACAGTTTGGAATTAAATTGGACAAGGCTAATCATATAACGATAAAAGATAGTTACGTCCTTGGTCATCGAAAAGGAAACGGCATTGATTTATGGGAGTCTACTTCTAATACTATTCAAAACATGAACATTTCAAGATTTCTCGATGGAATTTATATGGAACAAAGTAATCGCAATTTATTAAGAGAAAATACACTCACTAGTTCTCGTTATGGCATGCATTTAATGTATGCCAACGACAATATCCTCCAGAAAAATAGCTCTAGAGAAAACCTGACAGGCACGATGTTGATGGAAGCTAAAAGAACATCTGTTTTAGATAATGATTTTTCTTTAAATCTGGATAATGTGAATGCTCAAGGGTTACTCATGTACTATGTGACTGATTCTAAGATTATTGGAAATCACATGACGGAGAACCGTGTGGGAATCTATATGGAGGATTCCCACAATAATACGATGAAGTCTAACAAATTGACCAATAACTATATTGGGGTCCAATTTAAAAGATCGATTGATAATCAGATTACCCTCAATACATTTGCAGGGAATGTGAATGAAGCCCAAGCTATCGAGAGTTCGAAAAATACATTTATAAAAAATTATTGGGAAGCTTCCGCAAAAATTGATACAAGTGGTAAGGGAATAAGTGCCGTTCCATTTACTGCGGATCCTTATTTTTTGACCCTTACAGAGGATCTACCAGAGTATCAATTGTTTTTCCAGGCACCCGGACTCTCCTTGCTTCAAAAAATGCTAAAAAGTTCGAAGAATCAATTGTTACTTGATTCTTCCCCCTTAATGAAGCCTTCTGTGGAAATCGTAAAAGATGACTCTTCAGGCTTAATTTTATGGGCAATTAGTATCGTTATGTTGTGTGTAAGTTTACTATTATTTGTTTTTGGGAGGAAAAGAATATGATTAAAAAGATACAAGGTATCCTGCTCATGAGTATTATAGTCATTTTGGCAGCATGCGGGGATGAAGAGATTAAACCGGTTGCCATTGATGAAGCAACCGATACTTGCGCGACATGTAATATGGCTGTTGTGGATAATCAATTTGCCACACAGATTATTTTAAAAGATGGAAAATCATTTATTTTTGATGATATCGGGTGTATGTACGAATGGATGGAAAGTAATGAAGATAAAGAAGTCGAAGCAGAATTTGTCCGGAATTATGATGACAAAGAATGGGTTTTAGCTGATAAAGCTACCTATGTATATAATCAATCAGTAAAAACACCAATGGCTTATAACGTTATTTCGTTTAACGATAGTAAAGAAGCGGAAAAGTATGTGGCTAAGCATAAAGATAGCACGCTCATGACAGCTGAAGAATTAGGTGATCATTCTTGGGAGAGAAATCATGAAATGATGAAAAAAATGAAAGAGATGAATCATGGCAAAGGATCTGACCATTCTCATTCAGAAGATGGTGAGATGGAAGATAGCCATTCAGACGGTGATATGTAAGAATTATTGATTGAACACCGGCCTTCGTTTGGTCGGTCTTTTTTATGGAATGGTTTAAAGAATAAGTTAAAAAGGGGAATGACGATGTGGAATATATGGCGGTCGGAGCTACGAATGACGGTAAGACAAGGATCCTACTATTCGTTTTTAATTTTATGGGTGGCTGTTTTATCACTTTTATTTTTACTGCAAAGTAGTGCACCTTCTTTAACAGGATACACGAATACGACCGGGACTGTTGTCAATGTAGCATTGTATATCATTCCTTTGTTTATGTTAATTATCGGTTCGTTTACTATTGCTAATGAGATGGAAAACGGCCAATGGCGTTTATTAAGTACCTATCCACTATTTACCCTTTCCTATGTATTGGGGAAAATCGGGGGGCAGTTTACTTCTCAAATTATAGTGTTTACATTCAGTTATGGTGTTAGCTTGGCGATTGGTCTTGCATTTGGATTAGCATTTGCGGTCGAATGGCTGTTAGCCATATACTTTTTTTCTATTTCGCTTATTTTCTTCTTTCTTATAATCGGTATAATCGTCGGGACAATTGTTTCAACCAGATGGCAGGCGTTGTCAGTATCGGTAATAATTTGGTTTTTTCTAATAATGATTTGGCCAACTGCCTTAATCGGGGTGTTGGGGTTATTCCCTTATACAATGATTGAGACGCTCATGAAGGTAGCTTTATTCTTGAATCCGGCTGAACTGGTGAGAATCGTTTTAGTGATTGAACTTGATGGAGGTTCTGTATTTGGTCAAGCCTATGACTCGTTAGTGACCTTTATGGAAACCCCTGGCGCTACTCTTATTTATATTCTTTATGTGATAGTATTTCTAGCCATTAGTTTATTGTTTACGATGAGTATGTTGGAATGGAGGAAAAGAAGATGACTAAGTTTAGTGTAGAAAAAATATCAAAGGTATATAAACAGAAAACGGCCTTGAAGACAAGCTCGTTTGATGTAGAAGATGGAACGTGTGTCGTTTTGTGCGGTGGAAATGGTGCGGGTAAGAGCACCATGCTACAAATAATGGCTGGGATTATTGCCTCATCAAGTGGAAAGACTTCGATAAACGGTAAGGACCTCCAATATGATAGGGATAATTATCTACATGAAATTGGCTTTATGCCTGATGATTTTCATGCTCAGGAAACGATGACGGTCGAGGAATTCCTCTCATTTTACGGCTCTTTTCGAAAAGTGGGTAAGCAAAGGGTTGCTGAAGTTATTGAGCTGATTGGTTTAACCGAAAAAAAGCGTGAGTTTATTAAAAGCCTGTCGAAAGGTATGAGACAAAGACTGCTTTTTGGTCAATCAATTTTAGCAAAACCCGCCGTTTTATTAATGGATGAACCGACAAACGGACTTGATCCCTATTGGGTAAACCGATTTGTAGAGATTCTAAATGAAATGAAAAAAGAAGGGACAATTATTGTCTTTTCCACACATATGATGGATGTTGCTGCAGAAACAGGCGATGTCATTCTATTCTTGAAACAAGGAGAAATTTTTCAAACCATTAAAAATGAAGGAAAAGCAGAAGATACAACCATGAAACTAATGAAACTGCATCGCTATGCGTAAACAGCAGGTCTACTCTTTATGCTACTTTTGCGGGAATTCTTCTGCAGTAAGAATTTCTTCATTTTCAATATCTCTTAATCATTTTTTTATAAAGAAAAGAAAAAATCAATAAAATTAAGAATGATATGTATGAGTCTGGATCCATGAAATAGTTAACGAAATTATCTTATTTTTAGTATGTAATTAAATGCCTCTACAATAGGTATCCAGCGTTTGGAACTATAGATAATGTGGATAGAGAATTTAAGCATCTAAAAATCGGGCACATGGCCAGCTTCCTAGATCAGGGGTTATGTGAACTTAAAGAAAGATAAAGACTGCCAATTGGCAGCCATGAATGTACGAGGTTAGTATAATCATACATTCATATTTAAGGAGAAAAATGCTAATGAAGTTGGCTTATTTAGTTAGGGAAACCAAGAACATTTACTACCCTAACGATATTTCATATAATGAATTCAATAGCTATAATCAACATAATATTATAGTGAGGTATTTTGACCTTTTTGGCAAAGACCTATGTATTGCAGCAGATTATCACGGTTCATCCCCACATCAAGAAAGAGTAAAGAAAGGACAGGAGCCGCAGCCTGCCCTTTCTTTATGATATGAGGATATACACGTGATGAATTTACAACGTTCATAGGTTACAGGTTGACTCTCAAGGTGCCCAGCGCTTTAGCAATGTTCGGATCACGGTACGATAAGAAAAGACTTTTCTCCGTATCAAGGCTGGAAATTAACGCGATGTCGTCCGCGCTCAACTCAAAATCGAAAATGTCAAAGTTTTCGACGATCCGCTCTTTTCGCACCGATTTAGGAATAGCAACGACATCAAGCTGCACAAGCCAGCGCAGCACAACTTGAGCGACGGACTTGTTGTTTTTTTCAGCAATCGAGGTCAGCACTTCGTTGCCGAACATGTTATTTCGCCCTTCAGCAAATGGTCCCCACGACTGGTGCTGAACTCTCTGCTCTTTCATAAAAGCTGCGCTCTCAATCTGCTGATAGAACGGATGCGTTTCAACCTGGTTGACGGCGGGCACAATTTTGTTATGCACGATGAGATCCATCAGGCGGTCAGGTAGGAAGTTGCTGACTCCGATTGCCTTAATCTTACCTTCACGGTACAGGTCTTCCATCGCTCGCCAAGCGCCGTAGTAATCGCCGAATGGCTGGTGAATAAGGTACAAATCAAGATAGTCGAGTTGTAATTTTTCCAAGGATTTGGAAAAAGCTAGTTTAGCACTCTCATAGCCGGCATCCTGAATCCAGAGTTTGGTCGTGATGAACAGCTCCTCACGTGGTACACCGCTGCGCTTGATTGCGCGGCCGACCGCTTTTTCATTCAGGTAACCTGCTGCGGTGTCAATTAGGCGGTAACCGGCCACCAGTGCTTCGTATACTGCGTTCTCGCATTCTTCAGCATTAGGAATTTGGTAGACACCGAAGCCGATAATCGGCATCTTTACTCCATTGTTTAATGTTACGGTCTGCATTATTATTCCTCCCTTTGTTCAAATATGAAACAGCAAACAGCACGCATCGCAGGAATCCGGCAACGCAGCAATTCCAGTTACGGCTGATTTGAATTACTATCAGCATAGTACCTTCGTGTTACACGAAGGCAAGACGTTTTCAAAATTTATTTTCTAAGGAGGATTCGCATGCATACGGTCAAAGAAGCTGCCTTGATAACGGGACTAACCATACACACCGTACGCTTTTACACAGATAAAGGACTGGTGCCAAGCGTACAGCGTAATAAAGACAATATTCGATTGTTCGACGAAGAATCAATCAATTGGCTGTATGGAGCCAAATGCCTCAAGAAGACCGGGATGCCAATTAAAGTCATCAAAATGTATGTTGACCTCTGTCTTGAAGGGGATTCGACGGTTCCGCAACGTTGCGCACTAATGATGGAGTATAGAGAAGCGTCGCTCGTTCAGCTCGAAGAAGCAAAACGGCTCGTCGTCCATTTAGAACAAAAAGCAGCCCAATATCAGGACATTCTGGAGCATCGCACCCCAGACATAACCAATCCTGGAAACTGGCACAAAATTAAAAATGAACACACAGCAGCCGATTGAGAACCATCAAGTGCACATGTCTATTGTACGCTTGTTTCAACCACTCCCTTCGAAATCCGATTAGGTTTTAGATGAAGAATGTGTTAGTTGCGGAAAACTGCATTATATTATTCATGTATATGGTTTTTTTTGAATTCTGAAAATATTGGATATATATGCTATTTTTATTGAAAATTACGGTACAGAACTGGGGGAGGGGATGTATATGCTACAACAAGTAATCGATAGATTTAAGTTGAATGTGTTAATGATTGAGGATGTTCCGCAGTCTTTTAGTTCTTCAGTTTATAAAATCCGACTAATCGATCATCGTATAGTCTATATAAAAATTCCTTTTTCTAAAGCAAAGCTTGAACTTGAGTATACTGTACTTAAACGATTACGTCATGAGCTGCCTGTGCCAGAAATATTAGACTATTGGGAAGGGAATGAGGATGTTACTGGTGCTTTATTATTATCCGCAATTAAAGGTGTACCGATTAGAGAGCAAGTGGATACAACTCTGGCTTATGATATTGGAGTAAACCACGCCATGCTGCATTCAATCGTTCCAAATGAGCAGGATGATAAAAGTGCTGTTTCCAATGAGTATGGTCAATGGTTTGAGTTTATTAGGAGGCAATTTTATTCTTTTGCAGAAGATGTAAAAGAAGTAATTGATTCTCGTGTATACGAACAATCATTAAAGCACTTTGATCGGCAATTGAACGTACTTCCCTCTCCAGACGGACCTAGCTTTATACATATGGATTTTCGGCCAGGCAATATATTAGTTCATGAAAATCAAGTGGCTGGAATCATTGATTTTGAAAGTGTCCGCATTGGCGCAACTGAGATGGACTTCACAAAAATTAATCGCGATATTTTTATGAAGTTTCCTGGAACAAGGGATGCCTTTCAAAAAGGGTATGAGTCCATTCGTCCACTTATTGATTTGGAAGAAGTTTTACCATTTTATCGTTTTGCCGATGCATTTAATTCAATTGGTTGGTGTAAAAGAAGGGGAATTGAAAAGCATCAACCTTTTTTACAAGAAAACTTAACCTATTTAAATGGATTGTTAAATAGACATGATAGCTAAAAAATGATTAACCAGCTTAGTTATAGCTAGATCATCCAAATCTTTTGAAGAGTCCATAGCATGGGTTCTTTTTTTTTACGAAAATAGTTACATTTTGTGGCATGAAGTTATCATATAACTCTAGAAACTTATATCACATTATGATATATTAGTTTTAGATATATGTCGTTTTGTGATATATCTAATAAGATGGAGAAGGTGATTGGTTGAAGAAAAATGAACAATTAACGGATTCAATGTTTAACATTATGGCTGCTCTCACTAAACCTAGGCATGGATACGCTATTATGAATTTAATTGAAGAAACAACAAAGGGGGCAATAACCATAGGTCCTGCCTCAATGTACACCATTATTAAAAAGTTATTAAGTCAAGAGTGGATTTATTTGTATGACGGGACAGATTCAAGACGTAAAACGTATCTGCTTACTGAAAAGGGCAGAGAAGTATTGGAGGAAGATATTAAGTTAAGAAAACTAACGATTCAGTTAGCGGAAACTGGATTGAAGGAGGTTGAGTAATGAGAAGAACAAAATATATTATATCAGGTGGGTTAGCTTTTTCAGAGGATAAGGACATGGAAAAATTACGCCGATTTTCTTTGAAGGGTTGGCATGTCAGTGATTTTAAATTTATGGGATATTCACTTGAAAAAGGAGAAAGTTTAGATTATATCTATAGTGTAGATTACCGTTTAGTACAAGAGGATGAAGAAGATGAATACTTTGACTTTTTTCTCTCTTCTGGATGGTCACATATTGCCTCAAACGGAGATATTCATTTATTTCGAGCCAGATCTGGTACAAAACCGATTTATAGTGACCGAGATACACTGGTTGAAAAGTATAAAAATTTAAATAGTTCCATGAATTATGCAGCAGTTCCATTAGTTTTATTAACCGTATTGACCTGGGGTGGAACAATTCTAAGCTCAGGTCTCTTACAATCTATACTGCAGGTAATAGCTGTTATTCTTAGTGTGGTCGCCCTCCCAGCAGCTTGGACTGTAATCGCAACATACGCTAACAAATGGAAGGTAGAAGGAAAAAAAGGATTAGTCAATGTATTGAAAACGATACCATTCCTTGTGCTCTTACTAGCCATTGTTATTTTGTTAGTATTCGATGGGGTAGACAGTGCAGTTCTTATCTTAGTATATATGGTATTTGGAGCAGTTGCCCTTCCAACTATAATTTGGATTGTCATGTCTCTTTATCAAAAAACTGGGCGGAATAGTGTCAGAAAATAAATGTTTTAGAAAATGAGCTAAAAGGGGATATAGTTCAAAAAACATTTAATCTCATCGAATTAAACCAAAGCCTTATTACCTTCAATTGTAGTAAGGCTTTGGTTAGTAAAAATACAGTGCTTTCTCCGTAATGAGCTATACACCCCACAGCGTAAGCAGAGAAAGTGAATCACCATCGAATAATTTACCACTTGTTGTAATATGAACCTTCGGGATGATATAAGAACTTAAAACCGTGTTTTCTAGCCAATTGTTTGCTTTTTTCTTCATCTTTAAACGCAATGGTTACAACTTGTGTGTGGTATCGATTTCTTATTTGTTTTAATTGATCCATTTTTTCTAGTGCCCATTCATCTTCTCTAACAACCGAATACGAGAAGTCCTCCCACATAATGAAATCAACATAAGGTGCTGTATACTTGGCCAAGGTATCGAATCCCCAATTTTGAGCGATTGATAGATTGCCATTTTCGTTTTTAATTTTTTTTACAAATGATGTTAAGGCCTCATTTTGTGTTTTTTGTTCACTACCTGAAAGATATGAATCAATATTTCCTACGGTATCTAAAAAAACACCATCTAATTTTTTATCAGTAATTTGCGCTTTGATTTCTTCGAGCAGGATATGTTGATAATGTTCGGAAGACATATCCATTAAATATGAATCCCATTTCTCAAAGTACATCTTATTTCCATTTTTATCTTTATAAAAGTCATTCTCTAACAATTGATGATACAACGCTTGATTCCACTTATCAGCTTCCATCGAATTGATATACCCGTAAACAAGCGTTCCGCTGTCTTGAGCAGCAGTAATGTACTCTTCCTGCATGAGTATAGGTTCAATGATCACTAAATCAACCTTTTTCATTTCTTCACCAATTGCCTGAGTTCCTTCATCCAAGTAATAGTTGAACTGTTCTACTTCTGCCAATTTTCCTTTGATGTCTTCTGACTCCTTGAGCCTTTTTTCTTCCCCAACACCTTCCTCTGAAAATCCTCCGTTTAGCATATTTCCAATTAAAAGCGCACCTGAAAATAAAACAATAAGTAATCCAAATACTCTTTTCATAGTTATCACAGCCTATTTTTGTAGTGTTATTACATAGTATCTTATAGAAATCGATATTATGGAATTCATATAGTAAATCAGGAACTGTATGTTCAGAGGGGAGTTAATCATATTTTCCTATAGTAAATAATTGGGTTTATTAGTAAGCTGTTAAGGTACATTTAAAATCATGAATGTGAGTATTTCAATTAAAAGGAGGGGTTAAAGTGGATGGGATAAGTCTACTAGATGCTATCCTACTTTATTCAGTCTTATTTTTACCTATCGTAACTATGATTTTGTTATTTGCTTGGGGCGCTGCAAATATGAAAAATTCTTCAAAAGTCCAGTTACTTGTCGTAATTCTCGTATTCATACTTGGACTTCTGACCATTAACTCAATCATACTACCTATTATGATTGTTTCCATGATCTTGTTATTTATCTGGATATATATCAATAGGAGTGGGTTCGTACAAGGCCAATTACTTTTCATTTTTATCGTTTTTGGATTTCAACTACTGTTTTACTTCTTAGGGTTTTCAGTTATCGGTTTAGAATCGTCCTGGGCATTTATCATTCTCCTAATAGCACCAATCGTAACGATAGTTTTGCTGTTTCCATGGACATTGGGACGTAAAAGTACCTTAGCAAAAGGTCGAGTAATCGTTGTTATTGCGTTCATACTCCAGGTGAGTTTATTAAGCTTGTGTGTGTTTTTTTGGATATCAGCTCTTATGTAACCTCGCTACCTAGAACACTGATCTAACAACGTTCTAGGTGGTTTTTTTATTATTAATAAGCAACCAACTATATTTCATGGAAGTCTCACATTAACATCGAACATGTTTTCGTTTAAATCCAATTCGATTGCGTTCAGCTTCTTTTATAATATTTTCATATGCGTGAAGTATACTTGGTTTTTTATTGTCACGCTTTATTTCAATGGGCCCAACAATTTGTGCAATTTCAAGTGCTTGTTCATGTAACGGTTTAAAGGAAACACCAACAGTCGTTAAGAAATTATTCATTGAAACTTTTGCACGGTCTGGTGCTTCATGTATCGTGTTTTTGACAAGTTGTACCATGTCCAGTAATTTTGGAGCGGAAAATTCCTCATCTTTTCTACTCCCAAGAAGCCAGCAATAGCAGCTCCATCCAGCTGACATTTTCAGCTCATCATCACTTGCAATCCATTCATCGGCAATGTCTTGAGCAATAGGAGACTCGGCTAAGGTAACGGCAACAACATAGTCAGACAGCATATAAAAATAAGCAAGATCAATCCAACGGTTAAAATCATCATGAGTCATTTGATGAGGATCTGCAATAATCCCTGCAAAATACATCGCATCATAATTACCTGTAGTATAAAGCTGGTCGGCAAGAGGCTGATTGATTTTAATTAGTTTGGCGAGGGGCTTCATAGCACCCGTGGCGACACCAAATACAGGTTCCCTAGCTCCGTTAGATATGTATATTTTTTTCGTACGTTCTTTCCCTAACACTTCAAGTTGCTGCATCACTGATTCACTATTCATTACCACACCACTTCCTAAAATTTGGTATATCCTTTCTTGATAGAAATTGGTTTCTACGTAAAAAAAGATGGATAACTAGTTTCCTTAGATTTTTAGTAGTCACTATTTCAACTTCTTCCCACTCATTCAAGATACTCCTTGTTAGAGAAGGAAAAGAAGTTTGTACAAGCAAGGCGTATCTTATCTACTATTGTAAACTTCCTCTACGAAGTATAAACAATTTTATTTAGTGTGGTTTCAATTCCTCGATAACAGGAATATGGACAGCAATTTGAGCAAGAAAAAGCAAAAGCTTATCTTGGTAAGTCTTCACGGGAACTTGGGGAAACCGCAGATAAATTAGGATCTAGAAACTTCGCATTCTAGTGTAAAGATTACTCTTGCTAAAATGAACATAAGAAATGAGCTGGAAAATGTATCTCCTAGCTCGTGTGTTTTGCTGTCCAATTTTCACTAAAGCACCTGTTAGTTTATTATAGACTTATTCTTTAAAAACCGTTGTTTTCAATGTAATTGGTGATTAAACAAGTGTACGTTTTTTGCGATTTTTCACAATTAAAATGATAGAACAAAGCAGACTACCAACGATACTGACTATCACCATGATTTGTGCCTCTAACATAACAATTCCGTATGTTTCAGAATCAGGATTTTGAAGGATATTATCACCAAAGTCGTTTTGCAAAGTATAACCACCTGCATTGAGTCCCCAGTTCAAGTAACCAAACACTACTCCAAGTAAACTACTAATAAGAATGAAGAAAAAATTTGGTATGAAAGAGGTTCTCTCTTTTTTTATAGCCATTTTGTAATTCACTGTCAACAGTAGGAAGGGGGTAAATAGTTCAAATAACATTTCAATTAATGAAATATTACCAGTTTCATTTAGTCTTGTATTTGGTGTTAAGAAAAAAAATAAAGAATGGATAATTACGACAGGTAGTAAATTAATCGATAACAGCTTAAACATTTTCTTTACATCGCCTCTAAGTTGCTTATTTTATTATACTTTAACATAATTCTTCACAATCTATTGATTTTTATTGAATAGGATTCGGTTATGTTCTTAGAAGCAATATTTAGAAAACGAAGTAGAGCACGTTCAATAAAAGTCGTAAGGATTTCCTTCTATTATTTTTAGATAAGTGAACATTAAGATTTGTATTTTTTACATAGTAAAAGCTAACTAGCAAACCAATATACAGTTTTGAAAATTAGTCTATATAAGTGGATAGGATTTACTTAAGCAGATAATGTATTGTAAACTGATTTTATCGACTAATACATATAGAAAAAACCAAATACAAGGGGAAATGAATGTGACAAAAAGGTATGAAAAGGAGTTATCACCAGAGCAAAGTCAAGAATTAATTAGTGTATTGAAAGTCCGTTTTGAGAAAAATATGCCACGTCATAATGATATAAATTGGGCTAAAGTCCAATCAAAGCTGGTCGCTGTCCCTGAAAAAATGTGGTCGCTGAATGAGATGGAAGTAACCGGTGGAGAACCGGACGTTGTTGGGTATGATGAAGCTAGGGATGAATACATTTTTTATGATTGTTCAGCGGAGAGTCCTAAAGGTCGTAGAAGTGTTTGCTACGATCGTGAAGGCCTGGAGTCAAGGAAAAAACATAAACCAGAAAATAATGCGATTGATATGGTAACGGCCATGGGATGTGAACTTTTAACGGAACAACAATATCGAGCTTTGCAGAAACTGGGGGATTATGATTTGAAGACGTCCAGTTGGGTACAAACCCCCGCTGATATTAGAGAACGTGGGGGCGCTCTTTTTTGCGATTTTCGTTTTGGCCACGTATTCTTGTATCATAATGGTGCGGATTCCTACTATGGTGCCAGAGGCTTTCGTTGCTCTCTAAGGGTCTGAATTTTCTATTAGTATCTTGATAAGCATTCCTTCAGTGCGAATAAACAATGGAAAGTAATGACCTAGTTTGTGTTAAAAATTTGGTGCATAAACGTATGAATGTATATGTCTAATGAGAAGGTTGAAAAATGAGAAATTACTGTGTTTTTTTTCTGGTATTTTTATTAATTGGTTGTGAAAATGAACCAAATAATAAAGGATTAAAAGAGCCAGAAGTGCCTAATGTTAATGGAAATTCATATGGTAATATAATGAATGACGGATTTGTCTCTAACCAGGAAAACTTACTAATTTATATGAAATACAATGATTCAAAAATGCCTCTATTTAGCCATAATGATATTATGATCAAACAAGAAGATGGGAAAAATGAGGTAAAACTCACGTCAAAAAGTTTTGGGGATATAAATGTAATGAAGGAATGGATTTACTATACAGTAATGCCAATCTCGGATATACCAATGTTATATCGAGTGAAACTAGATGGAACAGCAAAAGAAAGATTAGTCAAAGGTGCAGAGTATGTTCAAGTGAAAAATGATGGAATTTACTATTACGATACGATTAAGAATGGTATTTATAAAATGAATTTGGATGGGACAAATACAGTTCAAATTTATTCACCAAAACAGGAAGTTACCATGAATTTCTTCGTTGATCGTGAACAGATTTACTTTTATAAACCGATAGATGAATTTGGTGCAGAAGGAAACCTATATAAGATGTCCCAAAACGGAGAAAACATAAAAAAAGTAAATGATGAAGTTTCGTATTCACAGATAATTAGTGATGCAGACGAGAAATATCTCTATTATATAGATGTAGATGAGCACTTGTATAAGATAGATAAACAAACCGGTAAGGAGATAAAAATAACTGATCAAAAGGTTTCGTCCGTTATTGGAGATGAACATTGGATCTATTACTCGAATCCAGGTAATCACTATTATTTATATAAAATGAAAAAGAATGGGGAACAAAATCAATTACTAATCGATCAAGAAGTATCAGACTTAAATGTAATCGATAATAGAATTTACTACAAAATAGAAGGAAATGAAGACGTCTTCCAAGTTAAAACAGATGGGACAGAAAATAGATTATTTTCTAAGCACAAGTAAAGTAAGGCTCTTGTTTAATGTTCCAATAACTAAACTCTCTCGTGCAACATATATTCTGTGTTGATTTTTTCGGTATAAGTGTCCTTTTAGTTATATAATTAGATGATTGATTACATAGAGGAGTTGAAAAGAAGTATGTTTACAAGAAACAAAGTATTATTTCTTGTCATTAGTGTAATGGCGATTTCTTTTGTTTTGGCAGGATGTGGTTCTGCAAAACAAGAGGAGAATAAGGACAATAAAAACAGCGCTAAAACGGACTATTCTACAAAAGTGAAAGAGAATCCGATTGTGACGATTACAATGGATAATGATGAGAAGGTAGTTATCGAATTAGAGCCTTCAGTAGCGCCCAATACTGTAGCGAATTTTATTTCTTTAGTTGAAAAAGGCTTCTATGATGGTCTTATTTTTCATCGTGTTATCCCTGACTTTATGGTTCAAGGAGGAGATCCTTCAGGAACTGGAACAGGTGGACCAGAGTATTCGATTAAAGGCGAATTTTCTTCAAATGATTTCGAGAACACCCTGAAACACGAACGTGGTGTTATCTCGATGGCACGTTCTAGTGACCCAGATTCTGCAGGATCACAATTTTTCATTATGGTAAAAGAAACAACAGATCTTGATGGAGAGTATGCTGCATTTGGGAAAGTACTTGAGGGAATGGAAACGGTAGATGCTATCGTTGGTGTAGATCGAGATAGCGCAGATAAACCAGTTGAAGAGCAGAAAATGAAAAAGGTTGAAGTGGATACAAAGGGCTTCGACTACCCAGATCCTGAAGTGCAAAAATAGGGATGTCGGTGAAACTAATCTTAGCCCTATAAAAAAAATTAAAGCCGGTTTCCATTTTTGGAGATCGGCTTTTATAAACTCTGCATTTCGATGAACCGATTTACTTTTCTGCTAATTCTAGGGTTTGTTCATAAGTAGCCGGATTGTTGAAGTCTTCTTTATCTATTTTTAGACTGTTACAAGCATATTCTAAATGTTCAAGCCAACAGTAATCTTTTTCTGTTAACGCTTGTTCACATTCTCTTTCTATATATGAAACACTTATCTTTTTCCCTATGTCCCTAAAAATTTCTATCGCCTCTAATGAACCAGGCCAATTTCTATCTTGTAATAGTCTTGCTAATTTAGGTAAAGCTTTTTTATTTCTTGGATAACCGATTTCTTTTAAAACAGTCACGCCATTTTGCCAACAATTTTGTCCATACTTTGGATTAATCAAATCAACTTTATCAGGTGAAAGTTGAATTAGGGTTGCCATGGCCCGCTGTTGGATATCTTCTGGAAGTAACCAATTTAAGTTGTAGACATGATAAATAATCTCTTCATCTTCAATCTCAATATATTCCATATAAAATCACCTTCCACATTGAAGTTACTTGGGGTAATGAAAGTTGTCCTAGGGTGTTTTTTCCCTAAGGGAATAAAAGTTTAATAGATTTTGATTAGTATATTACTTTATTATTAGTACCTTGTATAATGAAAATAGTTAGAATTGTTCAATTTTGAGTGTTTATCTACTGTACATAAAGGATGATGTGAGAATGAACTATAATCGTGAAAAAGTAACCCTTCAAACAGAAAGGCTCCTCCTTAGATTATTTCAAACAGGCGATGCGGAAACAGTCGTAACGCTGTGCCATAACTATAATCTTTATAAAAATACCTTGTATCTGCCTTATCCGTATACTTTAAATGATGCTCTAGCATGGATAGAACATCATCATGATCATTTTATGGCGGATAAATCGTATGAGTTTGCGGTAACAGACAAGGAAACCGGTGAATTATATGGAGCCATTGCCTTATCGAATAATAAACGTTTTAACCAAGGAGAGATTGCTTATTGGATTGGCGAGCAATATTGGGGAAATGGTTATGCGACAGAGGCAGCGCAGTCAATATTACGATTTGCTTTTGAAGAAAAGAAGCTGCACAAAGTGTTTGCCCGCTATTTTTCATCGAACCCGGCTTCAGGACAAGTGATGAAGAAGGTTGGTATGAAGCAAGAGGGGATATTAAAGGATCATGTCATAAAAGAAGGTACATATAAGGATTTGATATACTACGGAATAATTAATGAGAAGGGGTAAAGAATGTCTGATATCGGGCATGGGTCACGAGTTACAGTCTGATTTTAAGCCCAATGCGTGTTTAAAAAACTTACCAATTGGTTCGTAAACTAAGGCTGTCATAATTATTGGCAGCCTTAGTTTTTATTTTGTCCTTCACTAATTAGTTACACCTACAATATATCCAAAATTTACTTGACAAATTATTAAGAAAATATAATAATCATATAGTTAAGTATAATTGAGAACGATTATTATTATCATTATTTGGGAGGAGATAATAGTAAAATGCGCATGCAAGTTAGTAATGTTGAAGTTGGTTACGACAGAAAAGTAATTGTAAATGGGTTAACAATTGAGATTCCTGATGGGCAAATTACTACCATTATCGGATCGAATGGATGTGGGAAATCAACTTTATTAAAGGCGATGACAAGAATTATTCCTTATCAGAAGGGGCAAGTTTTCCTTGATGGAGCTGAAATACAAAAGAAAAATACAAAAGAGCTGGCAAAGGAACTATCCATACTGCCGCAGACACAAGATAGTGCTGTTGGGCTTTTAGTTGAAGAATTGGTTTCTTATGGACGGTTTCCTTATCAATCAGGTTTCGGAAACTTAAAAAAAGAAGATAAAAAAATCATTGATTGGGCTATGAAGTCTACTAATACATATGAGTTTAAAGATCATTTTGTGGATGAGCTTTCTGGTGGACAAAAACAACGGGTTTGGATTGCTATGGCTCTTGCACAAAATACAGACATCATTTTTTTAGATGAGCCTACAACCTATTTGGATATGGCACATCAACTCGAAGTTTTAGAGCTTTTACAAAAATTAAATGAACAAGAAAATCGAACGATTGTTATGGTTTTACATGATTTAAATCATGCTGCAAGATTTTCACAATTTATGTTAGCGCTTGATAATGGGAATCTAGTGAAAGCTGGTACTCCAGAAGAGGTTATGACACCGGAAGTGTTAAAGAGAGTCTTTAAAATTGACGCCGTCATTAGTAAAGACCCTCGTACATTCAAACCAATTTGTACTACATATGATTTAGTAAAGGGAGAATTATAATGAAAAAATGGATTTTATTTTTAGTAGCCGCTTTAATGGTCGTTTTAACAGCATGTGGTAATGAGGATTCAGCCTCTAATGAACCAGCTAAAGAGAAAGATGATAAGAAGGCTTCTGATACGATTACATATGAAGCAGAATCAGGCCCTATTAAAGTACCATCCGATCCACAGCGCGTGGTTATATTATCAGGGTACGTAGGAGATATGCTTGAATTAGGTATAAATGTTGTAGGAATGGATTCATGGTCATTTGATCATCCTGATTTCGCTAAGAAATACCCAGATGCTGAAGTCGTAGAAAGTTCTGATTTCGAAAAAATCTTAGAGCTTAATCCTGATTTAATTATTGGATCATCTGATATTGAAGATGCCGATAAACTGCAAGAGATTGCGCCAACAGTTTTATATACATATGGTGCGGTAGATTATATCGAACAACGTATTGAAATTGGTAAAGTCGTAAATAAAGAAAAAGAAATGAGAGCTTGGGTAAAAGATTTCCAAACACGTGCTAAAGAACTTGGCGAAAAAATTAAAGCTAAAATTGGTGAAGATGCTACCGTTACTATTGCAGGAAATTCAGATAAGCAAATCTACTTATTTGGTGATAGTTGGGGACGTGGCACAGAAATTATCTATCAGGAAATGGGCTTGGAAATGCCGAAAGCGGTAAAAGACGTAGTGAAACCAGGATACTTTGGGATTTCTGAAGAAGTATTAGGTGATTATGTAGGTGATTATTTCGTGCTGAACTTACTTAAAGAAGGCCAAGATACATCATTCCTAAAAACGGATTGGTATAATGATATTCCTGCCGTTAAAAATAAACATGTGTTTTATGCGGAAGGTTCTTCATTTATTTTTGCCGATGCCTATTCTTTTGATTACCAACTAGACTTCTTTGAAAAATCTTTTTTAGGTAACTAAGAAAGGAGTATTCAAATGAAGGCTTCCTATTCTTTTATAAGTAAAATGCTCCTCTCACTCATTATTTTGTTCCTTATCGTGTTAATCGCCTTAGGTTATGGTGCAGCAAGTACAAGTTTTCAAGATTTGTATGAAGCAGTGGTGGGTAAAAGCGGTGGACAATATTATAATATATTAAGAGAAATCCGCTTTCCTCGTGTTATTGCAGCATTTTTTGTTGGTGCTGCTTTAGCTGTTGCTGGAGCCATTATGCAAGGAATGACAAGAAATCCACTTGCTGAACCAGGGTTACTCGGTCTAACGTCAGGGGCTGACTTAGCGCTGTCGCTAGCTTTAGCCTTTATCCCTGGTATCAGTTTTTTAATGATTATGTTTAGTTCTTTTGTAGGAGCAGGCATAGGTATGCTGATTGTATTTGGAATAGGTGCCACATCAAGAAACGGTCTTTCTCCACTTAAACTAGTTTTAGCTGGAGCGGCCGTCTCTCTGTTTTTACAAGCTATCTCAAGCAGTGTTGCCATTCTCTTTAATGTTGCTAAAAATGTCAGCATGTGGACTGCTGGAGGGTTAATCAGTACCTCATGGGATGCTTTGATCATCATCCCTTTTATCGTAGTGGGATTATTTATAGCCATTCTATATAGTAAACAATTAACAATTTTAAGTCTAAATGAAGAATTAGCAAAAGGACTTGGACAAAAAACCAAGTTAATTAAGACCGTATTAATGATGGTCGTCATTATCCTAGCTGGAACAGCCGTTGCTTTAATAGGGAATTTAACCTTCGTAGGTTTGTTTATTCCGCATATTGTCCGCAAAATTGTTGGTGCAGATTATCGATTTATTATCCCGATGTCCATTATTGTCGGTGGGATATTTATGATTGGGACCGACTTTATTAGTAGAATGGTCATTGCTCCTTTAGAAATCCCTGTTGTTGCACTTGTTGCATTAGTAGGCTTACCTTTCTTCTTATTTTTAGTTAAGAAAGGAGGTCGTACGTTCTTTGCGTAAAAAATATAACATACGGTTTATGTATATTCTCATGATCGTATTACTACTCGCCAGTATCATAGCTGGTATTAGCTTAGGCCCATCAGCGGTTGGAATCAAACAAATTATACCGACGCTTTTTGGAAATGGGTCATTTAAAGAGGAGTTTATTTTATTTTCTATTCGTATGCCGCGAGTATTCGTGCTTACCTTAGCTGGAATGGCTTTAGCACTCTCAGGAGCGATATTACAAACATTGACGAAAAATGATTTAGCTGACCCGGGTATCATTGGCATTAATGCAGGAGCTGGAGTTGCCATTACAGTTTTTTATTTGTTTGTCGATGCGGGTTCAAAATATTATGCGTATCAATTACCCCTAGTGGGCTTTTTAGGTGCAATCATTACAGCTGGGTTAATCTTTATCTTTACGACTGATAAACAAAACGGGATCCAGCCAGTCAAGTTAGTATTAATGGGCGTAGGAATTGCTTCCGCTTTGTCAGGCTTAATGGTAATTATGATTTCCGGAGCTAAAAATGAGGATGTACAATTCATCACAAAGTGGCTTTCAGGTAACATTTGGGGAGCAGATTGGCCATTTATATTAGCGCTTCTTCCATGGTTAATTATAGCTATTCCCATTCTTCTTTGGAAACAAAAATCGATGAATTTGTTAGTGCTGGATGAAACCGTAGCAAAAGGATTAGGTGTGTCGATTAACCGTGATCGTATCCTTTTATTAGTCCTTGCTGTGGCATTAGCAGGTTCAGCAGTTTCTGTGGTAGGAAGTATTAGCTTTATTGGACTCATTGCTCCGCATATTGCCAAACAATTGGTTGGTTCAAAACATCAAAATTTTCTGATGTTATCACCCATAATCGGTGCTGCCATATTAGTTTTTGCGGATACGATTGGCCGAATTATCTATACTGAAACGATCCCAGCAGGTATTATTGTTGCCATTATCGGAGCACCCTATTTCTTGTACCTATTAAGAAAATCTATCTAGATAATTTCTTTTTCTTCCTTACCTATTGACGTAAAGGGGAAATTTGAATAAAATGTAAAAAATGATTAAAGGCAATGAAGAGAAAAAGTAAAATGAGTTGTTTTTCCTAAAGAGAGCTTCGGTAGCTGAAAAGAAGCAAAAACATTCATTTGAACAATGGTCTCTGAGCTTCGTACCGAACATACTTCACTAAGTAGGATACGACGAGATTTGGCACTCGTTATAAAATGTCACAGTATACGAGTAAGAAATTTTACTCCGTACTTGTCGAGGCAAATGGTGTGAGCCATTTGCGAAATAAGGTGGTATCACGTGGAAAGATAAACCCCGTCCTTAACTAATATAGTTAAGTGCGGGGTTTTTTGTTTTTTAAATGAGCTAGGAGGGGTATATTTATGAGTATTTTTATTGGTGGAGCATGGGCTTATGCTAATGGCTCCTTGCATTTAGGACATATTTCTAGTTTACTACCTGGTGATCTTTTAGCAAGGTATTATCGTTTGAAAGGTGAAAAGGTTTTATATGTTTCTGGTAGTGATTGCAATGGGACTCCGATTGCGATACGAGCAAAACAAGAAGACGTTACGCCTAACGAAATTGCAAATCGGTACCATGAAGAATTTGTAGATTGTTTTTCAAAATTAGGATTTTCTTACGATACCTACACAAGAACGGATACAGCCCATCACCATAAAATCGTTCAAGAGATCTTTTTAGTGTTGCTTGAAAATGGTCTGATTTATAAAAAAGAAATAGAACAAACATATTGCGAATATGATCAGCAGTTTTTACCTGATCGCTATGTGGAAGGGATTTGTCCTAATTGCGGTGCGCATTCACGAGGTGATCAATGCGATAGTTGTTCAACTGTATTAGAACCACTTGCGCTATTAAATAGAACATGTAAACTCTGTGGCAATCCGCCTTCAACTAGAAAAACAGAGCACTTTTTCTTTTCGTTAAGTTCTTTACAATCCAAGTTAGAAACCTATGTGAAAGAAGCTGAAAGGAATAATTTATGGCGGGAAAATGCGCTTTCATTAACCAAAAGGTACTTAAAGGAAGGGTTGCTGGATCGGGCCGTATCAAGGGATCTGCCCATCGGAGTGAATGTCCCGGTAGCTGGGTATGAAGATAAGAAAATCTATGTGTGGATTGAAGCAGTGTCAGGCTATTATACAGCAAGTAAACTTTGGGCGAAAGAGACCAACAATGATGACTCCGTGTTTTGGGACGCCTCTGCCACATCCTATTACGTTCATGGCAAAGATAACATCCCATTCCATTCCATTATTTGGCCGGGCATATTGGCAGGTATAGGGAAAGAATCTTTACCTACTCATATTATTTCAAATGAGTACCTGACATTGGAAAAAAAGAAATTATCAACGAGTCGTAATTGGGCAGTTTGGGTACCGGATCTTCTGAACAGATATGATCCGGATTCAATCCGATACTTTTTAACGATTAACGCACCCGAAAGCCGGGATGCTGACTTTTCTTGGAAGGAATTTATTTATAGTCATAACACAGAATTATTGGGGGCGTATGGAAACTTTGTCAATCGGACGTTGAAATTCATTCAGAAGTCCTTTAACGGGATTATTCCTGCAAACGATATTACTCCGGATATCCAAAATAAAATTACCCGATTATATGATGAAGTAGGAAGTTACATAGAAGCCGGTTCATTTAAACAAGGTTTAGAGAGAGTTTTCGGTATTATCAGATTCTCGAATAAGTTTTTTGACGAACAAAAACCCTGGATACAGGTTAAGGATGACCTTGAGTCTTGCCGACAATCACTGGCAGATTGCGTCTATCTTATAGCTAATTTAGCTCACATCCTTTCTCCATTCCTCCCTTTTTCAAGTAACAGGGTTAAAAAAATGATTAACACAACAGAAGATGGATGGAAGCCATTCATCGTTACACCAGGTCAACTGTTAAATGTTGAACCGTTATTTGTTCGAATCGATCTTGAAAGAATTGAAGCTGAACGAAATAGGTTAGCTGACCAAACTATTTGAGGTGTATCATGTTGGGGATTTTTATTGGTAAACAGCGACATCAATCATTCAAAAAGAATGATGATAATGAGCGTTTTCGATCCAATTGAAGGTGTCGTACATATGATAATCAAACGTACTAAACACGAATGCAGATTACCTCTAGAAATAGATAGCAGTAGGGTAGACAAGTATCATGCTATCTACCTTTAAAGTCATGTTGTTCAAAAAAACTAACTGTGTGATAATGTTATATAGTATTTTGGAGAAGAATAATGAGAATCAGACAAATACAAACTACAACATTGGTGACTGCTAAAGGAGATCATGATGGGGAAATTGGAAGAAAGTTATCTACTAGCAATCGAACAAACAAAATATAAAATTATACAAGACATAGATCGGTATTTAGAGGATAAAGAAAAGATGCCTGTATATACGGAGTATATTTCTGACCGACATACCTATTTAGAAGGTATTTGGTTAAATGTGTGGTTGAATAAAGCTTCAAATGACGTGCCTAGGAAAGAAAAAAGGTCCTATCTTAAGAGTAAGGGATTGAATACGAATGATATTCCACATAAAGTTCTGAATACGATGTTCCGTAACGAATTAAAAGGGTTTGATCCTTTTCCGGTGCAAGAGTGGGTTACGCAAATGTTTGCAGAAAATGCTAATGGATGGGAACAGCGTTATCTCGAGGCTAGAGCAAACTTTTTTAAAAGGCAGAATGAAAAAAAACTTGCAGAAGAGCGTTGGAATGTTCGCCTGCAGTTGCAGAGTGCGGTGCATGACTATATAGATAATCATTCTCTTCTCCTATATATATATGTGAGAAATCATGTGGCTGTAAAGTTAGTTGAGGATTTCAAACATAATCAACGCTACCAGAATATTGAACTGTTCGAGCTGGAAGAACGATTAATCGAGCAGGGGTCATTTGATACGAAGGATTATATTATGGTTGATGAATTCTTTGAAGAGTTAACAGGAGCGGTGCATTCTGTTTTTGATTGGGGCAGGAGCCGTTATGAGTATGAGACGTATTATTACCGTTATGAAAAAATAATACAGGATTTCCTTTCAGAATTTGTCCCTGAACTAGTGATTAAACATATACCGGAAGAGCTGCTTCAAAAATTTGCAGAGGTGTATGAGGAAAACATAAGTACGGTAGCCATTAAAGGACTATTAGGTGATGAGTTAAACGATTTCGCGGAAGCGTGCTTTGAAGAAATTCAAGACGAATACCTCTCCGATTTGGTAAAACTAATTGCCATTCCTTTTGACGAAGTCGTTCATCTTGAAATTTTTGAAAAAGATGAACAAGAGAGAGAACAAAGGAAAGCAGAAGCCCTGGCTGAACAGGCGAGGAAAAAGGAAGAAGAAGAACGGATTTTAAATGATATCTTTGGAAAGGCCTATGCCCCTTCCTTAGGAAAGAGCATTAAATATATTTTACACATCGGTGAAACGAATACGGGGAAGACGCATCAGGCGCTGCAAAAAATGAAGGAAGCAGAAAGCGGACTGTATCTTGCACCACTAAGACTTCTTGCCTTTGAAGTGTCCGATAAGCTCAATGCAGAAGGAATTCCTTGTACATTAAAAACAGGGGAAGAGGAAAAGGTTATAACAGGTGCTAAGCACTTTTCTTCTACAGTAGAAATGTTTCATGAGAAGGACCATTATGAGGTCATTGTCATTGATGAAGCACAAATGATTGCTGATAAAGATCGAGGCTTTTCATGGTATCGGGCCATAATGAATGCGAACGCAAAAGAAGTGCATGTCATCGGAAGCTGGAACATTAAAAATATGCTTTTAACACTTTTGGAAGAAAGTAATGTAGAAGTATACGAATACAACCGGGAGTTCCCTTTAGAAGTGGAATCAAAGGTATTCAGTCTTCGAGATGCTAAAAAGGGAGATGCACTTGTCTGTTTTTCAAGAAGACAAGTTCTCGAAACAGCATCAAGTCTGCAGCGCAGCGGTCATCGAGTAAGTATGATTTATGGCAGTATGCCTCCTGAGACGAGAAAAAAACAAATGGAACTGTTTACGAGCGGCGAAACGAACGTTGTGGTAGCAACTGATGCAATTGGTATGGGCTTGAATCTGCCTATCCGCCGCATTGTCTTTCTAGAAAATGAGAAGTTTGATGGAACGAGCAGAAGAACCTTAACGTCTCAGGAAATCAAACAGATTGCTGGACGTGCAGGGAGAATCGGTCTGTATGATATTGGCAAGGTAGCTTTTACAGGTGATATTAAGAAAATGGAGGCATTGCTTGAAAAGGTAGATGAACCGGTTCAAAACTTTGCCATCGCTCCAACTTCAGCCGTTTTTGAACGTTTTCAAAAGTACTATCGAGACCTTGGTACGTTTTTCGATTTGTGGATGCAGTTTGATCCGCCAAAGGGAACAAATAAGGCCTCTCTTATTGAAGAACGGGAGCGTTACGAGCTGGTTCGCGATACAGAGATAGAAGCGAGGTATTCCTTAATGGATTTATACGGATACTTGCATCTGCCATTCTCATCAAAAGAACCTGCACTCATTCGTCAATGGCTAAACACACTTGAAGCAATTGCTGAAGACAGAGAACTTCCAGAACCACTCATCAAAACGAGGAATTTAGAGGATATGGAGCTTTCCTATAAAGCAATCGGTCTGCATTTACTCTTTTTATATCGGTTAGGCAGAAAAACAGAAGCTGTATATTGGGAACGAGTCCGTGAAGATATTAGTAACAGCGTACACGATCACTTAAAAGATGAATTACAGAACTACCAGAAAAAATGCAAGCGATGTGGGAAAAAGCTCCCCGACGAAGCTCGTTTTCCAATCTGTGATGCTTGTTTTCAAAATGGACACAAAAGAAATAATCAAAATCGTTTTCATAAATAAAGTTACAAGCACCTTATCACCAAGATAAATTGGAGTGGGGTGCTTGTTCTAGTTCCCTGAGTTGGTCTTGGTTCTACCTTATAAGTCAAATTCTGAATTAAAGGAAGGTAGAATAATTTCTGTTCACAGAATGATTTTTATGAAATTAAATGAACCATAATAATGGATGTACTTCTATTGCCTTAAATTCTTCCATAATCTTATACCCTGTTTCACTGATAAAGGTGCTGGTTTTTTTATTTTCATTAGTCTTAAAAATAGCATTTGAAACATATTCATAAGAATCTGGTGGTTACTACAGGATTGGTGGATGGAGTAACTAAGAAACTGTCGATCTAAAGGAAATACGTTCTAGTTTACTTCCTCTTATTCAACTACCGGGCCAGATTAGTTGGATAGAGGATTTTTTTGAGAAAAGAAGTAAAAATCAAACATGGTCTAAAAAAGTAAATTTTAGGACATCTATACGACTCTGCACTATAAAGGTTCAGTATGAAGAACAACCATTTGTTATCCAAGCATATAAACAAGACCAATGGGTAATACTTCAGAAATATCATATCGAGTATTCCGAAGAGAGATTATCATATTAGAGTGGCTCTTAAAAGATTATCTTAAGCATCATCTATTACCAACCAAATATAATGCCTCATTTCTTTTACAAACGGACGATGAATAAGGAGACATCTTAAAGGACAAAAAAGTTGTTCTTTTCTCTTTGTTACTCATCACTCGATGTTAGTCAAAACGTTATTCGTTTCTTCTACGTACGCCAATGAAACTTAGTCAACTCAAGAATTAACTTTGGTCTAATGGGAGACTATTGTTAATAAAACTTTCAATTTAGAAGGAGAGACGTGCATGGAGTCACTATGGCTAGAGTATGCTTGGACATTGTTAATTCTAATCGGATTAGAAGGATTGTTATCTGCAGACAATGCCCTTGTAATAGCAGTTATAGCCAAACATTTACCCGAAGATCAGAAAAAAAGAGCTATAAATTACGGAATTATTATAGCGTTTGCTTTCCGATTTGCGGCACTTTTTGCCATTTCATTTATTGCAAATGTCTGGCAAGTACAAGCAATAGGAGCTGCTTATCTCCTTTACTTAGGTTTAAAGCACGTCATTCAAACACGATTAGGGAAAGAAAACGAGAAAATTCATCAGGACGATGAAAAGGCAGCAGCTGGAAAAGGGTACTGGGCAACAGTAGGGAAGATTGCATTAGCCGACCTTGCTTTTGCAATTGATTCTATTTTAGCAGCAGTTGCTCTTGCCCTAGGTCTTCCAGATTCACCCCTTAACGATTTCGGTGGTATGGATGGGGGACAATTTATTGTTGTAGTTTTGGGTGGTGTTTCTGGCCTTGTTTTAATTAAATATGCAGCAACGTGGTTTGTAAAACTTCTTGAAAAACGTCCAGCATTGGAAACAACCGCCTATGCAATTGTTGCTTGGGTCGGTGTCAAACTGGCTGTCATTACCCTTGCCCATGAGGATATTGGTATCTTAGATCATGATTTCCCCCACAGTACTACTTGGACCCTGATTTTCTATGGAGTATTGGTCGGTATTGCAATCATCGGTTGGTTTGCATCGGGTAGTAAGCCAGAGAAAAAAGTTTCTAAAAGATAAGTCATCTTGCGTTAGTCTGTTCTTTTCTCCAATCAAAAACACGAGGAAAAATTTCGAATGTAGCATCTCCACGTTTATCTGCTAATGATTTTACCCATGATCCAACTGTTCGATGAAGGAATATGGCATTCGATTACTTTCGATGAACAAATGGGGACTAGAACATTTACAACATATAAAAGAACTCAATGGTGGTTTGAAATAAAGTTTACTAACCGTTTAATAGGCTAAGGGACCAAGAGAGCTGGTCCCTTTTTGTATGAAATCAGACGAAAAATCATGTTACCTAATATCGGTTAAAAACCTCCATTTTTAATACAGTATCACCAGCTCTTATGTAATGGTATGACTAGGAAAAATAGAGTTTTCTATCTACTAAATACTCCTGTATACTTAACATAGGTAATACCGAAAAAGATAATACATAATGATTAATGTCTACTGTTCTAGGAAGGGGAGTCCTATGATTATTTCCATTATATTAGTGTGCGTTATTATGATTGCTGCTCTGATTGCTACCTTAGCATTAGGTGGAAAAAGTGATGAACATTATTCGCGGGCAACAAAAGGAAATTTGACGAGATTAACTTGGATCTATGTCATTCTAGGGGTTGGCTTAACGATTGGTGTAGGTGTGTATATCATCATCGTGTAAATAGTATTTGATGCATACGGGATATAGGAGCTGCCTAACCGCTGCTCTTTTGTCTTTTCCTAAATGTTTGTCCAAAGAAGATAATAAGGTTAAATCATAAATAAATTGTGTGGGGGAATTCATATGCAAAAGAAGATTTACATTGTCAGGCATTGCGCAGCACAGGGACAGCCTCCAGAATCACCATTAACAGAACAAGGTCTAACACAAGCAAAACAGTTAGGTGAATTCTTTATTCATGCAAAAATTGATCGAATCATATCAAGTCCGTTTCTGCGTGCTATTCAAACGGTGGAACCAGTAAGTAAGAGTACAACTAGTCATATAGAGATAGATGATCGTCTAGCTGAACGAATACTAAGTACAACGGATTTACCAGATTGGTATGATAAATTAAGCACTACATTTGATAATATGGAGTTAACATTTGAAGGCGGAGAGTCTAGCCAAGAAGCGATGAATCGCATCGTTAATGTTGTAGAAGAGGTTTTAGAAAGCGGGGCTAAAGAGACAGTGATCGTCAGTCATGGAAATATAATATCTTTACTTTTAAAGCATTATAATCCTGACTTTAACTTTGAATGTTGGAAAAATCTAAGTAATCCTGACGTTTTTCTTTTAACCTATGAAGAAAGTGAAGTACGCCTAAATCGTATATGGAATGAAAGAGAGTATAATAATCAGAAAAGTTAAAATTTTATTGACTGAAAATTATTTTGTATTTAAAATTAATGTAAGGAGGGAGTTGTGGCGGACTAAGATCTTCCCTTTATTAAAACGAGTATAGATAAATAAATCTCAAAATGTAAGCGTATACAAAAAGAAAAAGGAGGAACTTTATGAAGAAATGGCTTGTGAAGGAATTGGGAGAACCACAGGATGTGTTAAAGATTGAAGAAACCGATAGACCCGTGATCAAAGGTGGGGAAGTGATAATCGAAGTAAAAGCTGCCGCACTTAATTTTTTTGATATTCTCTTATGTCAGGGAAAATATCAGGAAAAACCACCGTTGCCGTTTACGATTTGTTCAGAAGTTTCGGGCGTTATTGCCAAAACCAATGAGGGGAGCCGGTTTTCGGAAGGCCAACGTGTTTTAGCGCTGCCTAAACTACCGAACGGAGGATTGGCTGACTTTGTTTCTGTACCAGAAACCTCTGTTTATCAGATCCCTGAATCGATGAGTTGGACGGAAGGAGCAGCAATGTTTATTACCTATCATACCTCCCATTATTCCTTATTTACTCGAGCCGGCCTGCAAAAAGGTGAAGTTCTTCTTGTTCATGCTGGTGCTGGTGGTGTTGGTTCGGCGGCCATTCAATTAGGAAAAGCTGCTGGGGCATTTGTCATTGCAACAGCAGGAGGACCTGATAAGGTCAAGATTTGCAAAGAGCTGGGAGCAGATGTGGTAATTGATTACGAAAATGAGGATTTCGTCGATATTGTAAAAAGAGAAACGAAGGGTAATGGTGCTAATGTTATCTTTGATCCCGTGGGCGGTCATGTATTCGACCGATCGAGAAAATGCATTGCCTTTGACGGAAGAATTCTTGTCATCGGTTTTGCCGGCGGAGAGATTCCAACCATTCCAGCGAATCATGTTTTAATTAAAAATTATTCGATAGTCGGTGTGCACTGGGGTCTCTTCAATAAACGAACACCAGAGAAAGTTTTTAAAGAACATGAAGAACTATTATCCCTATTCGAACAAGGGAAAATAAAACCGTTAATTTATGATGAATATGATTTTGAAGATGTGCCAGAAGCATTAAATTTACTTGCATCCAGAAAAACGTGGGGGAAAGTGGTTGTGAAGATGTAATGAGTTTGGTGAAAATCCTCATTCCAAGAGTAATTGGAATGAGGATTTTTTAGATTTCCGTAAAGTATTAAACACGTTTTCACTAAACATTCTTAACTTTGAAGAGATAAGTATTATGTTTTTGATAAAAAGAACCGATATAAGGTTAGTAGATATAAGCTATTTGGAAGGAGAAACAATGTAAATGAAAAAACACGCATTATTATCTCTAGGATTATTGTTTATGATAGTCAGTACACTAAGCGGATGTGGAGTTAAAGAAGAGAGCCCTTTGAAAGGAAAGATTAAGATAGGTATTATGTTGTCTGATGTGGGCTTAGGTGATCAATCTTTTTCAGATGCTGCTTTTACCGGGTTAGTAAAAGCCAGAGATGAATTAGGAGTCATCGTGAATTATCGTGAATTACAAGAAACTAAAACGTATGAAGCGGGACTAAGACAACTGATTGAAGAGGAGAATGACATTATTATTGGTCTGGGTTTCATGGTTCAAGAGGATATGGAAAAGGTAGCAAAAGAATATCCTAAACGTACCTTTCTTCTTGTTGACTCGGTTTCAGATATAGAGAATGTCACATCTTTAATTTTTAAAGAAGATGAAGGCAGTTATCTTGCGGGAATTGCAGCAGCGTTGGCAACGGAAACCGAGACTGTGGGATTTGTCGGCGGGGATGATGTGCCGCTTATTCATAAATTCGCAGATGGTTTTGAAAAAGGTGTTAAATCGATTAATCCAGATATAAAAATAATTACGAAATATGCCGGAAATTTTGGTGACGATGAATTAGGTACGAAACTAGCAAAAGAAATGATTTCGAATAAGAGTGATGTTCTATATGCTGCGGCAGGTCTAACAGGTATTGGTGTATTAAAGGAAGCTGAAAAACAAAACGTTTATGCGATAGGTGTCGATTCTGATCAGTATTATTTTGCAGAAAAAGCAGTTATTACTTCTATGATTAAAAATGTAGATACAGCTTTATTTGATATTGTTAAAGAGTATACAAACACCAAAAAGCTTCCTTCGAACTCTATTGAATTAGGGTTAAAGGAAAACGGTGTAGGTCTGGCACCAATACGTGTGATTCCTTTTGCAGAAAAAGACATGCAAATAATCGAGGACGCTAAAAGTAAATTAGCTAATTAATCAACCCATTAGTACACGGAGGATACAATGACAATTAAAAAGAAAATATTATTGAATTCACTTATAGGGTTAGTCCTATCTATTTTAATGATTGCCTTCATTATCTTTCGAATGTTATCAATACAAACGTCTAACCAAGATTATGTCAAGGTATTATTAACGGTAGGATCATTGAAGGCTGAAACAAATGCATCGATGCAAAGCTTAAATACATTTGCTTTTAATATGACGGATGCAAACAAAAATATAGCCATTAATGATTTAGAAAATACAGGAGCTACATATAAGGAACTGGATAGCATTCTCAAGGAGAAACAGAGCAGAAAAGTTCTGAAAGGCGCAGAAACGAAATTCAAAATCTTACAAAAAGAAGCAATAGCTGGCTTAACGGACTCTAATGCTTCAGAGGTGAAACGGCAGTCCTTGAGAACTAAAGGGATTGCGAATGATATTTACCTATTAGATCTTTATACGACTGAGCATTATACCTATTTAGAAGAATCTATGGAATCAGATATTGAGTTTGTCATTATCTTTGCTTTAATAGGAAGTGTGATAGTTGCCCTTATTACGATCCTATTAATACTTAGAATGGCAAATAAAATAACAAATCCTTTGAAAAAGTTAGCTGAAAATGCAAAGGAAATCGCTGCTGGAAATCTTCTATTCAGTCACGTTGACTATAAACATAATGATGAACTAGGAATACTGAATCACTCGTTTACCAAGATGGTCGACCAATTAACCAGCATACTTACTTCAGTAGATACTGCCAGTCAACGAATAGACCAATTTGCGCTAGAATTTGAGCTGGAGTATCATTCATTAACTGAATCTAGTAATCAGGTGGCGGTATCTACAGATGAGTTATCAAGAGGAACCCAAAGTATCTCTGAGGACTTACAAAGCTCAGTTGAATTAGTGGAGTTGATGGACAAAGAATTTGGAAAGAATGTTGCTCGAGCCCAGCAATCGGCTGAATATGCACATGGGACCAATGTGGTAATAAGTGCGGGTAGAGAGGCTATAAATGAACAAAAATCATTAATTACCAAAAATATGAAAGCAACACGTACCATTGAAGCAGCTACCAAGGACTTTTCAATCTATGCAGGAAAAATTGAGGATATGGCTAAAGCCGTTTCCGAGATTGCCAATCAAACCAATCTTCTGGCCCTTAACGCAGCAATTGAAGCTGCTCGAGCAGGAGAGGCTGGAAAAGGCTTTGCTGTTGTATCGGATGAAGTCAGGAAATTAGCTGAGCATTCAACAGAGGCGACCAAACAAATATTTGAAACAGTTAACTTAATTAAAAATGGGTTAACTTCGATTTCATCCTCTGTTGAAGTCGGAGTAGGAATAACCGATCAACAAAATACCAATATCAATCGTACGTTAGAAACATTTGAACAGATAGAAGAAAAGGTAACAGGAATATCAGAGGTTTTAGATCATTTAGTTACTGGTGTAGATACATCTAAAAAATCCAATGAACATGTATTACAGAATGTAGAGAGTATAAGTGCTATTGTCGAGGAAACTGCAGCGGGAAGTGAGGAGATATCCGCTTCTACAGTTGAGCAGCTACATTCAATAACTAAAGTTGTTGGGAAAGTTGCTTCTCTAAAAGAACTAACGGAAAGTCTGAATAAAACAATCTCTCACTTTCAATTAAAAAAATAATATGCAGAAGAGTATCCTTTGAAAAAGGGATACTCTTTACTCGTTGTAAGGCTGGAATTAACCAATAAGTGATTAAATTTCAACATTATTAAAGGAAATTAGGTGTTTTTGGAGAAGTGTACTTCTAATGACTCTTTTGCGGTGGTGATGGTTATTGAGTAAGGCAATTCAGGATTCTCCATTTATAATAAAAGACTGGTATATTCCAGCAATCGTCATTAATTCTACTTACGAGATTTGCTATTGGAGTGGTTACTTTAAGGAGTATTTTGAACAAGGTAAAAAGAAAGCGCTTTCAAATTATGAATGGCTATTTCTTGATGATAACCGATTGGCAACGGCAAGCTTTAATGATCAATCCTACCTATTTTTAACTGCAGCGACTATGGATAACGGCGATACACTGATGATTGGCTGCGCAACGTCTTTCCTGATTCAACAACAGGTTCGTGTTACTGAATTAGAAAAAATTAATCGTTCTCTTGATGCAACGATTGAAAATTCTTATGATGGAATTTATATCACTGATCAAAAAGGAATTACACTCTACACAAATTCAGCAATTGAACGGATAACTGGTATACCTAAAGAGTATTACCTAGGTAAATCAGTTGATCAATTAATTAAAAGGGGAATTCTAAATAGCTCCGTTACACATAAGGTCGTAAAGCAAAGAAGAACAGTTTCAGTAGTTCAAGAAAATTATGCTGGGAAAGAAACACTGATTACCGGAAGTCCTGTTTTCAATAATGAAGGTGACGTCGAACAAGTGGTGACAAATATTCGAGATTTGTCAGATTTAAATGAGCTGATGCGTGAATTAATGAAAGTGAATGAATTGAATCATCATTATAAGCAGGAAATCGAAAAGCTAAGAAAGATTACCAGCCATGATGGAGTTGTGTTTGTCAGTGAGAAGATGAAGATGATCTATGAGGTAGCTGACCGAATATCAGATATTGATGTGACTGTTTTAATTTTAGGAGAAACCGGTGTTGGAAAAGATGTATTGGCGCGTCATATTTTCAGCACAAGTGTTCGTTCGAAAAAAGGGGAGTTTATCAAGATAAATTGTGGTGCCATTCCTGAAGACTTATTAGAGTCAGAGTTATTTGGTTACGAGGGCGGTGCTTTTACAGGAGCAAATCAAAAAGGAAAACAAGGAATGTTTGAATTGGCTGAGGGCGGGGTCCTATTTTTAGATGAAATTGGCGAGCTGCCGCTGCAACTACAAGTAAAACTGCTTCGGGCCATTCAAGATCGAGAGATTCAACGAATAGGGGGGACAAAACCGAAGAAAATCGATGTGCGAATTATAGCTGCTACTAATCGGAATTTAGTAGAGATGGTGAAGACAGGAGATTTTCGAGAAGATTTATATTACCGGCTGAACGTAATCCCGATCACCATCCCTCCATTAAGGGAAAGAAGAGACGATATCCTAGCCTTGCTTGATCTATTTTTAGCAAAGGCCAACGAGCAATATCACTTTAATAAGACACTGGAATTATCATTAAAAGAGTATTTTTATCAACACAATTGGCCAGGGAATGTGCGTGAATTAATTAATATCGTGGAAAGGCTGGTTGTACTAACGGATAAGTCTCTTTTATCTATTAGTGATTTGCCCGTAGAATATAAACCAACCCATCAATATCAGATAAGCAAAACGATGACATTAAAAGAATGTGTAGAAAAAGCGGAAAGAGAAGTATTGGAACGAGCAGTCAAAACTTATCAGACGACCTATGAAATGGCTGAAGCACTAGATTCAAGTCAAGCAACCATTGTTCGAAAACTAAAAAAGTACAAGTTGAAAAAAGAATAATACAGGAAAAGGGGGTTCCGATAAAAGGAAACCCTTTTTTACGTGTCCTGAACTTAATTCAAAAATGAATTCTTCATTCAAAAGTGAATCATGCCAAAATCCTAGTAAAGAGCGTTCGTTACCTTTCGATTAATTCATTTATGAATTGGAGCATTCCGTTTCGCTTATTGCTATCATCATTTTAACGTTGGCATAGTATTTGCATAATAGTAAGACAGAGAGTAAGATTCTTAAATCATGCGAGGGAGGAGGCGTTACTAACACGTCTAGGATAATAAACATACATAAAAAATCGTTAGTAAAAAGGAGGGGAAGAATGGAGATTTTACTTCAACAGCTGTTTAACAGTTTAACAATTGGAAGCGTTTACAGTTTAGTTGCTCTTGGGTTGACGCTCGTTTACGGCATCCTGCATATTCCGAACTTTGCTCATGGAGCCCTTTATATGATGGGCGGCTATATTACGTTAACGATGATGACAGCCTACGGATTTAATTATTGGATTGCGATGTTCGTTTCGGTACTTGTTGTAGGCATAATTGGTGTGTTATTAGAACGGTTCGTGTTCCGTTTATTAAGAGAAGCACCGCCTTTGCACGATAAAATTGCTGCCATCGGAATTCTGCTTTTTCTTGAAGCATTTGCACAATTCGTTTGGGGTGCTGATTTTCAAACAATGACTTCTCCCTACGGCCAAGTTGTAACGATTATGGGTCTGACATTTACTATGCAGCGTTTATTAATTATTGTTTCTGCCATCGTTGTCATGATTCTTCTGTATGTATTTCTTAAAAAAACATTTACTGGAGCTTCTATTATTGCCATGTCCCAAAGTCGTGAGGGTGCTTCACTTGTAGGGATTAATATCAATAAGGTGGCAATGCTGACGTTTATGATTTCAGGAGGATTAGCTGCGATTGCTGCTTCTCTTGCTTCCCCAATTAATCTCGTCTTTCCTGGTATGGGGCACCTGGTCATATTAAAAGCATTTGTCATAATCATTCTGGGTGGGATGGGGAGTATACCAGGTGCGATTGTAGGAGGATACATCCTTGGATTCAGTGAAAGTCTTGGCGCAACTTATATTTCTAACGATTATAAAGACATCATTGCCTTCCTTTTGTTAGTGATTATTTTAACGGTGAAACCAACAGGTCTTTTTGCAAAGGGGGAGAGGTAGCATGAAGATCATGAATAATCGTACGTTCATGGTTGCTCTCATCGTAATCGCTATCTTATTTCCATTGATTTTCCAAAATGACTATTATACGCATATGTTAACACTCTCGTTTATTTGGGCAATTGCTGTTTACGGGATAAATTTACTGGCAGGGTATACCGGATATCTCTCTCTTGCTCATGCTGGTTTTTTCGCGATTGGTGCTTATTCACTTGGGCTTTTGACGGTCAAAGCAGAAATGAACTTTTGGCTGGCACTCGTTTTGGCTTGTCTAATCACCTCGGGGGTTGGACTATTGATTGGGATTATTGCATTACGGACAAAGGAACATTTTTTTGCCATATACACCTTATGTGTCGGCTATATCATCTATCTAGTGATAGATAAATGGGATGGGTTAACGGGTGGTGTTAGAGGATTGATCGGTATTAATGCTCCGGGCAATATTGGACCGATAACCTTTGAAACAGCTGAAAGCCAATATTACCTTGTCCTTACCTTTTTGGTGGTAGTTATATTCGTCATTTACCGAATCGTTCACTCACTTACAGGAAGAACCTTCTTAGCTATTCGCAATAGTGAGGAACTAGCTCAAACCATTGGTATTTCAACCATGAAAAATAAACTAACCGCATTTGTCCTTTCTACTTTTTTCGCCGGGTTAGCCGGAGCATTATATGCTTCATTCGTTCGCTTTATAGGGCCGGATATTGGATCTACAGCGATTATGTTTGATCTGTTAATGTATCTTCTCGTTGGTGGAATTGGAACCTTATCAGGTCCTTTAGTGGGAACACTCATGCTCGTCATCCTTTCACAAAACCTACAATTTCTTCAAGAATACCGCATGTTAATTTTTGGGCCGATTCTAACGTTAATTATTATTTTTTACCCGCGAGGAATATCCGGTTCATTCTTTGATTGGAAAAGGAAACGACGAAATCAAACAGGGAATGTGTTAAAGCCAATAAAGGTAAAGGAGGGCTGAATTTGTTTATTGAAACAAAGAACTTGACCAAAAAATTCGGCGGGTTAGCCGCGGTTAATAATGTTGATTTTCATATTGAAAAAGGAAAGATTAATGCCATCATCGGACCAAATGGAGCGGGAAAATCAACTTTTTTCAATTTAATCAGCGGTTTTCATCGCCCTAGTTCTGGAACCGTGCTTTTTAAAGGAACGGATATTACCAAACTTCCTGCAAATAAAATTGCTGGTTTAGGAATTTCTAGAACCTTTCAAACGACGAGTCTCTTTGAACAATCCACCGTTTTGGACAATGTAATTGTCGGTCATCGATTGCGAACTAAATCGAATTTATTTGATGCTATTTTTCGTACCAAACGATTAAAGCGCGAAGAAAAGGCTTGCCGGGATAAGGCAGTGGAGGTCCTTGAAATCGTGGGATTGACCCATGCTGCGGACAAAATAGTTGCAAGTATTTCACAGGAGGAAAAGAAGCGAACAGCAATTGCCCTTGCCCTCGCTACCGATCCAGAGATTATCTTCCTGGATGAACCGGCTGCGGGAATTAACTCTGATGAAACACAAGGGTTAATTAACTTGATTAAACAGCTCAATCAAAGGGGGCTTACCATCTGTTTAATTGAACACAAAATGAGTATGATCATGAATTTGGCCGATCATATCATGGTCCTCAATTATGGGGAAAAAATTGCTGAGGGTACCCCCAAGGAAATCAGCAGCAATGATGAAGTCATTAAAGCTTATTTAGGAGGGAGTGCCAGTGCTTAAGTTGATTGATGTGTCGGTCAATTATGGAAGCTTTACGGCAATTAAACATGTAAACATCGAAGTGTCTGAAGGCGAAATTGTTGTTTTATTAGGGGCAAATGGAGCAGGTAAAAGCACAACTTTCCGCGCTATCAGCGGGATCAATAAGCTTGATAATGGCGAGATTTATTTTCGAAACAATGCAATAAACGGCAGAGCTCCAGATAAAAATGTTCAAGCAGGAATTGTACAATGTGCCGAGGGACGAAAACTATTTCCGCAGATGACTGTTCAAGAAAACTTACGGATGGGAGCATACATCCATAGAAAGAAAAAGGCGGAAATCAAACATTCATTAGAAAACGTATATGAATTATTCCCTATTTTAAAAGAAAAACTTCACCATGATGCAGGGAGTTTAAGCGGAGGACAACAGCAGATGCTGGCCATTGGAAGAGCACTTATGTCAAAACCTAAGTTATTGTTGCTCGATGAGCCTTCAGTGGGATTGGCGCCTTTAATTGTAGAACAAATGTTTCAGGTCATCGAAGAGATTAATCGTGAGGGAATTACCGTCTTACTTGCTGAACAGAATGCTAATGCTGCACTTAGCATTGCAGATAAAGGATATGTCTTTGAAAATGGGGAAATCGTCGTCCAAGGAACCGCAAATGAATTATTGGCCAATGATGAAGTACGGAAAGCCTATATTGGTGCATAAGCGGAATTAAAAAAAGAATGGGGGATTTATATGAAAAAACTATTCCTTGTATGTATGCTGCTTGTCGTAACAGCCTTGGTCGGATGTAACAAGAGCGAGAACACATCATCCGGTGGAGGAGAAAAAGACAAAGAGGCTAATGTGGTAAACATTGGCTATAGTGGACCCTTAAGCGGGGCAGCCGCACTTTATGGAAAAAGAACATTGAACGGTGTCGAAATGGCGATAAACGAAATCAATGATGGCGGGGGTTTTGAGGTCGATGGGAAAAAGTATACCCTTAACCTCGTTGCTTTAGATGATAAATATCTGCCTAATGAAACGGGAGCGAATGCGAAACGGTTAATTCAAGAACATAAAACTCCAATCATTTTTTCACCTCATAGCGGCGGCATTATGGCGTTGCAGGTTTTTAATGAACAAGATAATTTTATCATTGGTGCGTATACGAGTGAACCGGCGGTTACTGCCAGTGGGAATGCCTTGACGGTTCGTTTTCCGCCTAATTACGAAGGATATATTGAACCATTTATTACGTATGAAATGGAGCGCTTCGGAAAGAAAATTGCCGCGCTTCCGACAGCTTCTCAATACGGAAAGGATTGGACGGAGGCTTTACTTCCGGAATGGGAAAAAAAGGGAGGAGAAGTTGTTTATAATTCTTCCATCGATTTCGCTAAAGAAACAGACTTCTTTACTATTGTCACGAATGCTTTAAAAGAGAAACCGGATGTATTATTCATTGGCGGTGCCTCAGAACCAACAGCCAAAGTTGCGAAGCAAGCACGCGAATTAGGATTTAAAGGCGGTTTCATTATCATGGATCAAGCGAAATTGGATCAGATGATGCCGATTACGGGTTCCTATGAAGCGTTGGAAGGTTCCATAGGTGTTTTACCGCTCATAGATTCAGACCAAGAAGCGATACCTGCTTTTGCTGAAAAATATAAAAAACTGTATAAGGAAGATGCAAGTTCTGAAGTGGGATTAAATTATCTAGGCATGTATGCTTTCGTTGAATCAATGAAAGCAGCTAAAAGCGTGGACGACGTCAAGGCAATCCGTGAACATATGGAAGATGGCGTGAAAAATTTAGGGAATGACCAAAAAATCTATGATATTAATTCAATCGATGAAGATGGAGGATTCGATATTACCATTGTCACAGGTGCAGTTGAAGATGGGAAAATTGTACCTATTCGTTAAGAAATTGAGTACTGAAGCATGGCCTCGGTAACTTGATTCCTGAGGTCATGCTGATAAATGGGAGGTGTGAGATTGCAAAACACAGACAAACGGCCTTGGCAACAGTGGTACAAAGGGCTAGAACCTATTGAATTTCCAGAGCAATCCGTATACAGCCTTCTACAAACTTCAGCAGAACGTTATCCTGCACGACCGGCAATTATTTATGAAAAAGAAGTAATAACGTATCACGAACTAAAAAGTCAGGTTGATTGCCTAGCCGGAAACTGGAGAAAGATGAAGGTTAAACAGGGGGATCGGATAGGGTTAATGCTGGCAAACCATCCGGCTTATATTATTTGTTATTATGCAGCTCAAGCACTGGGAATGATTGTCGTCCAAATAAACCCTATGTATACCCTTAGGGAGTTCTTGCAAATTAGCAACGATTCGAAAATAGATTATATAGTTTTTGATGACATAGCCGAAAAGGTAGTAAGCGAGGCCAAACATATTTACACCTTTAAGGAATGCATGCCTATCTCTCCTCAGGATGTTAATTCCATCCCATCTCTAATTAAATCAGGGATTCCTCTTGAAAGCTGTGAGGTTGTCGATCCGCATGATGATGTCGCTGTTATTCAATATACAGGAGGAACGACTGGAAAAATGAAAGGTGCTATGCTCACTCATTTTAATCTACTATCCAATGTGGTGCAGAGTTTTCACATGTATGGCGGATCCATGATACCTGGTAAGGAGACAGTTTTAGCTGCTACTCCGTTGTACCATGTCTATGCTATGACAAGTGCAATGAATTTGGGGATTTATATGGGAGCTACGATATTACTATTTAGAAAATTCGATCTCCCGGTAATTCTTGATTCCATACAGCTGTATCGTCCGACATTTTTTCCAGGTGTGCCTAAAATGTATGCCGCGTTCAGTACGTATCCAGGAATTGAAACATATGACTTAAGTTGTTTGAAGATGTGTTCTTCAGGTTCTGCCCCGCTTCCTCTTGAAATCATGAAGAAATTCGAGGCACTAACGAATACACGAATTGGTGAAGGCTATGGACTTTCGGAAGCCTCTCCAAGCACCCATCGTAATCCGCCTATAGGAAAACGAAAAGTTGGAAGTATTGGGATTCCCATGCCGGGCACTGACTGTTTAATCATAGATGAAAACCATCAGCCCTTAGGCGTGCAATGTGTGGGAGAACTGCTGATTTCAGGTCCCCAAATTATGAAAGGGTACTGGAATAACCAAGACGAAACAGACCTAGCGCTACGGAATGGATGGTTATATACCGGTGACTTGGCCTTGATGGATCAGGAGGGATATTTTTATATTGTCGGCCGTAAAAAAGAAATGATTATTATTAGCGGATTTAATATTTATCCACAGGAAATAGAAAGTGTTCTTTATGAACACCCGGATATACAAGAAGCCGCTGTCGTTGGTATTCCAAGTCTAGAAGCTGGGGAAGCAGCTAAAGCGTTTATTGTCCCTAATGAGAATGTAGAGATAGATCTGGATGAAATTAAAGGGTATTGCTATTCCAAACTAACACCTTATAAAGTGCCTAAGGAATTCGAAATAAGAAGTGAATTGCCCAGAAATACGGTGGGGAAATTATTAAAAAGATTACTAGTGAAACAGGAAATGGAGAAGGAAAAATAATGGTCTTATTTGGAGGGAATAATGACTCAATCTATTTTTAACTTAAGCGGGCAAACCGCGTTGATTACAGGTGGAGGAAGCGGGATTGGTAAGATTATCGCCGAAGCACTTGCAGAATATGGAGCGAATATAGCTGTTTGTTCACGGAAAGTGGAGAATTGTGTTGAAACGGCAGAATACCTAAAAGTCAAATATGGAATCCAGGCCAAAGCTTACCTCTGTAATGTTACAAGTGAGGAGGACATAAGTGAAACGGTAAAACGAGTGATCCAAGATTTTGGTCAGATTGATATTCTTGTCAATAATAGCGGAGCAACTTGGGGAGAAACGGTAGAAAGGATGCCAATTGAAGCTTGGAACAAAGTAATGAATGTAAACGTCACAGGTACATTTATGATGTCTAGAGCCGTGGGGATACATATGCTTGAACGCGGTTATGGGAAAATCATTAATATTGGTTCAGTAGCTGGTATTAAGGCAGAGCCAGGAGATGTGCTAAACGCAATAGGGTACAGCACAAGTAAAGCAGCTGTTCATCATTTTACGAGAGATTTAGCTAAGAAATGGGCCGAACATGGAATCTATGTGAATGCGATAGCCCCAGGTTTTTTTGAAACCAAGATGACGAAGCATGTGCTGGATAGGCATCAACGGGAAATCATTAATCGTAACCCGCTGAAAAAACTGGGAGATCCTAATTCATTAAAAGGAACAGCTCTTCTTCTCGCTAGTCATGCTAGTGATTATATAACAGGTCAAATTATTGTGGTTGATGGAGGAAGCACATTGTAAGAATCATAGAACGAAAAATAGGATAGGAGTGAATGGCATGCATTTACGTTTAACAGAAGAACAAACGATGGTGCGTAAAACGATCCGGAAATTTGTTGAGAACGAATTGATTCCGCTTGAAAATGAAGTGTTAAAGAATGAGAGAGAAGGCCGCCCAAGTATTTCAGCGGGTAAATTAAAAGAGCTGCAGCTGAAAGCAAAGCTATTTGGTTTTTGGGGAATTAATACGGCGGAAGAATATGGCGGTGCAAACCTTGGTCAAATGATGTTAGCCATCGTCTTAATGGAAGTATCAAAGACCTTTGTTCCATTCACGTTTGGAGGTTCAGCTGACAATATTCTCTATTATGGTAATGAAGAACAAAAGAAAAAGTATTTGATTCCAACTATTAATGGAGAAAAGAAGTCATGCTTTGCGATGACAGAGCCTGCTGCTGGTTCAGATACACAAAATATTAAAATGACAGCAGTTAAAGATGGTGAGGAATGGGTGCTGAATGGGGAAAAAACATTTATAACGGGAGGAAATGAAGCGGATTTTGTCATGGTTATCGCGATTACCGATAAAGAAGCGCATGAAGCGACAGGCAGAGAAGGTGTGACCTGCTTTATTGTGGATAGAGAAATGGGATGGAAGTCTGAATATATCCATACAATGGGTGAATGGGGACCTGCGGGCTTAGTATTTGATAACGTTCGTGTGCCTGAAGAAAACATTTTAGGAGAAATTAATGGCGGCTATAAACTTGGTTTAGAGTGGATTGGTTTTGCTAGGTGGGTTGTTGGGGCACGCGCAGTCGGAACAGCTGAGCGTTTACTGCAAATGGCCATTGATTATTCAAAGGAACGGGTTACCTTTGGCCGTCCGATTGCAGACAGGCAGGCAATTCAATGGCAGATTGCTGATTCGGCTGTTGAAATTGAAGCGGCTAAATGGCTCGTACTTAATGCTGCATTTACACTTGATCAAGGTGAGGATAACCGTCATCTGGCAGCGATGGCGAAATTATATGGCGCAAATATGGGGAATCGGGTTGTTGATCGTGTGCTCCAAATACATGGAGGTATGGGGTATACAAAGGAATTGCCGATTGAAAGATGGTACCGTGAAGCGAGATTGTGGAGAATTTATGATGGAACGGATGAAATTCAGCGGATGATTATTTCTAGAAACCTATTAAAAGGGCATGTGAAAATCGGTCAGTATATGTAAATATGAAGGAGGTTGATAGAATGGCAGGAAGATTCGGGGGCAGAACTGCTTTTGTAACAGGAGGAAGTCGTGGTATTGGGAAACAGATTGTCGAAGAGTTTGCAAAAGAAGGAGCCAATGTCGCCATTATTGATATAAACGAAGAAGCGTTAAATCAAACTGAGGAAGAGTTGTCAGAAAAAGGCTATCCTGTTTTTGCGAAAATCGCGAGTGTTACCGATCGCGGTGAAATCGAGACAGCCATGCAAGAGGCGGCTGATCGGTTTGGAACCATCGACATTCTTGTAAATAATGCGGGTGTAATTAGAGATAACATGTTCTTTAAAATGACGGATGAAGACTGGATGATGGTAATGGACGTTCATTTGAAAGGTGCGTTTTTTGCATCGCGCTCCGCACAAAAATATATGGTGAAAAATCATTATGGACGCATTATTAATATTTCTTCCACATCTGCGTTGGGGAACAGAGGACAGGCTAATTATTCCACCGCGAAAGCAGGGTTACAGGGTTTTACGAAAACCCTCTCGATTGAACTTGGTAAATTTGGGATAACCGTAAATTCTGTCGCACCTGGATTTATAGAAACGGATATGACAAAAGCCACTGCTGAAAGAATCGGTCTAACCTTTGATGAGCTGATAAAAGCGAATGTTAGTAAAATTCCAACAGCAAGAAGCGGAAAACCGGAAGACATCGCGAATGCTGTTGCTTTTTTTGCAGATGAGCGATCTTCTTTTGTCAGTGGACAGATTTTATACGTTGCCGGGGGTCCTAGAAATTAACTAGATTACTAAAGGAGCAGATGAAAACATGAGAGAGGCTGTAATTGTTTCTGCTGTACGAACGGCAATTGGTAAACAAGGGGGTACACTTGCATCCGTGCCTCCGCATGTTTTTGGGGCTGAAGTAATTAAAGAGGCCATGAAAAGGGTAAAGATCTCACCGACGTTGGTGGAGGATGTTATTTTAGGTAATGTTTTAAGCGGCGGGGGAAATATAGCTCGATTAACCGCCCTTCAAACAGGTCTATCTATCGAATTGCCTGGTTTGACCATCGATCGTCAATGCGGCTCGGGTATTAATGCGGTTATGTTGGCTGCACAAGCGATTCAGGCTGGAGATGGAGATGTTTATGTTGCTGGAGGCATTGAAAGTATGAGTCGTGCCCCATACTTGATGGACCGTCCAGAAAAGCCTTACAGTACTGTGCCCCCAAGAATCAGGAAATCACAGCTTTCCCCTGTAGAGATAGGTGATCCACCGATGGGGATAACAGCAGAAAATTTAGCGAAAAAATATAAGATAAGCAGGGAAGAACAAGATGTATTTGCTGCAAACAGTCAACAAAAAATGAAAAAGGCGATAGATGATGGCCGGTTTATTGAGCAGATTGTCCCAATAAATATTCCTGTACGGAAAGGAAATCCGGTCGTTTTTAAGCAGGATGAACATCCACGTCCAGATTCGACAAACGAAGTCTTGGCTAAACTTCCTCCTGCATTTCTAGAAGCAGGAACAGTAACGGCAGGGAATAGTTCAGGCTTAAATGATGCAGCAGCAGCGCTTATAGTGATGTCAAGAGAGAAGGCTGAAGAGTTAGGTATTAAGCCCCTAGCGGTGATTAAAGCGCATGCAGTTGCGGGTGTGGATCCGGCAATTATGGGAATAGGTCCTGTACCAGCTACACGGAAAGTGATGGAGAAGTCTGGACTCTCATTAGAAGATATGGATATTATCGAAATAAATGAAGCATTCGCCGCACAAGTTATTGCTTGTGACCGCGAGTTAAATATGAATTTAGAAAAAGTGAATGTAAATGGTGGTGCAATCGCTCATGGACATCCACTGGGAGCTACAGGAGCAATTCTCTTAACCAAAGCAATATATGAACTGGCAAGGATAAACGGCAGATATGCACTTATTACGGCATGTATCGGTGGAGGGCAAGGGATTGCTGCGATTATTGAAAGAGAAAAGGATGCGTTTTAGGAAAGAATATCCGAATTATTGTGACCCCTTAAAGTTAGAGCTTACTATTATGCAGCTGACTGGCTGGTGTGCAGACGGTATTGAACCGGACTCATGCCAGCTAATTTCTGTTTGATACACCTGTTATTGTAATAATTGTAAAACGTAATGTTAGTATTGCAATGAATGATGAATATAGAATCTTAGTTGAATTAAATAAGGAATTAAATAAGCGATCATTTAAAGATTCTAATTGTGTTAGATTAACCTACAATAATTACATAGGAAAGTAGTGGATTACATGCATGTATGGTTTGAAGAGTACCTATAATTATTCTTTGAGGATAGAGAAGCTAGTCACTGCTATAAGAATCAACATATTCCTAAAAAACTTTACAAGTACCAACCTATTAGTGATAGAATAAGAAATCAGAGAATCCAAGCAATAAATGAAAATAATTTATGGTTAACAAAAGCAACATATTTAAATGATCCATATGATTGTAATGCTATATTTTATAATGATTTGGAATTGAGAATGTTTATTCAAACTAAAATGCTCAACTTAAAACAGGAAATCCGATTGATTATATTATAAGTTCAATAGGTGAAACCTTAGAGGTATTTAGAAAAAAATTGAAAGTAACTTGTTTTTCAGAAGTTCCATCCAATATGCCACTTTGGGGAAATAACGCTGATAAACATAGAGGTATATGTATTGAATATGATTTCACCGAACTCAATGTAAATGACAACTTCTCAAATATGTTGTATCCAGTGGGTTATGAGAAAAAACGATAAAACATTACAAATCTATTAAAAAGCATAGTAAATGATGATAATAAATCCAATCCATATAATTTATTTTTCTTGCTTTCATGAAGCATGAAAGTTTGAGTTATGAGAGAGAATGGAGGGTTATTGATTTTGATTTTAATAACTCAAACGGGATTGGATCATCTCTCATGATACCTGTACCTCCTTCAGTAATTTATTTTGGAAAGAACTGTGCGACTAAAGATATTGATGAAATATGTGCTTTGATAGATTCTAATAAAATTTCTTGTACAAAATAGGAACAAAAAATAATGAATTTTTCTATATGAATGTTCTTTAATGATTTTTATGTAGCTTGAATAATGAAGTGAACATAGAATAGAATAATTAAAATGTTAAAAAGTGAGTGAGATTAAATTGAAGATTTGGAAATTTAGCCAGGAAATAATTTCTGTAATTTCTTTATTACTAACAGTAGGGGGGCTTGTTCTAGCTATCCATGTATATAATAGAGATATTCGACCAGTAATAGAAAATACAGAATTATTTGAAGAAATAAATGAACTAGAAACTGAAAGTGATTCATTAAAGGAAGATATAGGGATATTAAAAGAAGAAAGAGTAGTTTTAAACTCGGATCTTGAAAAGTTAGAGGATGAAAAAAATCATATTCAAAAAGAAACTGTTAAAAGTTATAAAATGTATTATATAGATAATATATATGAGGAATTATTACAAAAGTCTCTTCTTGCGATTGCTTTTGATGATGATGAAACGCTAGATGTAAAAGAATTCGCTTTGAAAGAATTAAATAAAATAGATGAGACTTCTTTATCAGACCTACAGACTAAGGGATTTAATGAAGCAATGGAGTTCGTAAATTTACATATTACTGAAGAATCTACAAGGAATGATTTATTAAATTATAAGATTATAGATATGGAAGAGGAAATTAAAGAATTATCAAAGTAATGCAGAATCGAATTTTAAAATTCTCTTTTTATTTTATATGTAAATGGTATAATGTGGTTAATTCGGTTTATAACCAAGTTCATGTATGATGTATTACACCCTAATAATAAAATAATTTAAATAAATTATGGATGTCTGCAAGAGATTTCCAATTTAGTGTACAAGACGCCCGCTTGTCGGCATAATGCTACGCGAAACTTTAAATAGGCAAGATACATGCGTAGAAGCTTAAGTGTTGGAGTTTCTGGACGCGGATTCAAATCTCGCCTCCATATATTAAGAAAGGATATTAAACGGGGATTTAAACCTCGTTATAGTGTCCTTTTTTTTATGCCATTGTCTAATAAACGGTCAGAGAACTTCGACATTTGAATTGACAACTCCGTTTTATTGAAATACATTTTAGTTACATATAAAGAATACTCATGGCTTTAGAGGGCATCGGTAGTAATTGGTTATACGAGGTTACGATTAAAACTGATCCAATTACTAATAAGCGAAAGAGAAAGAAGAAAAGGGGATTTAAAACCAACCGAGAAGTAGAAAAAGCATTAGTTGTGTTAATTACTACTGTATATAGTGGAACGTATTTTGAACCATCTACAATGCTTTTTGAAGAGTATTTACACGAATGGTTTCAGACAAAGAAAAGTCAAATAGGGAAACAGACTGCTAAAAATTATGAATCCAATATACGGTTTCATATAGTTCCGTATTTAGGAAAGTATCCTTTATCTAAGCTAAATACACTTATTATCCAAAACTTAATCAATTTATTAGTTGATAAAGGGTTGTCCAATGCAACTATTAAAAAGATTTATAACATCTTAAAAAATACTATTCAGAAGGCTTTTATTCATGAGTTAATATCTAAGAATATAGTGTCAATGGTTGAATTACCGAAAGTTGTTAGAAATGAGTTGAAGGTATGGAATACTGAAGAAGTAAAATTATTTCTAAACGCAGCAAAGGAAAGTAGATATTATATTGCATTTCACTTAGCCCTTACAACTGGAGTGAGACAAGGGGGACTGTTAGCTTTAAGATGGAAAGATGTTGATTTAGAACGAGGAACGATTCATACCAGACAAACTTTAAGTCTTGATGGAAAAGAGTTTTTATCAGGGGCTAAAACCTCTTCTAGTATTCGTCCAATTAGGTTGTTATCTGAAACCAACAATACGCTGTAAAAACATAAGACTGCAATTGCAAAAGAAAAGCTAAAAGCTGGAACAGACTATAATGATAATGATTTAGTAGTCTGTACGTGTTTTGCAACCGTGTTAACTCCTAGCAACTTAACAAGGACATTTAAAGGATTCATTCAAAAAGCGAATGTACCTATTATTAGGTTTCATGATTTAAGACATACACATGCTACTTCACTTTTGATAGAAAGGATACATCCAAAGATTGTTGCGGAACGGTTAGGTCATAGTAGAGAAAGCATGACATTAGACATCTATTCGCATGTATTACCTAATATGCAAAAAGAAGCGACAGAGAAGTTGAATAAGACTCTATTTGGATGACGAATAATGTACCTGTCGCAAACAGGTCGCCAAATCCGTCGCCATTTAGCCCAATGCATTTTAACCGTTTCAAAATTTAGTAATTGAAAAAACGGCTAATCCTTATTATATCAAGGCTTGTGACTTATATCTAATGATGGTTCCGACTGGTCTCGAACAAGCGACCCCAACCTTGTCGAAGAAAGGATCACTCTCTACCATCGAATTTGCTCCCACAGCTCAAGTGTTTCGTTTCTAACCCCTTGTTACAAGCTGCCAAAAGATCGATTTTAGAATGGACATCAAACATATCAGGCGGCCAATCCCACGGATATATCCTGTTTCAATCGCTAGAATTTCTAAAACCATTTCTGAAAAAGGCTGCATGAATTCGACTGCTGTAAAGGTAAATGGATCATTTTCTGGAAAATCTTTATTACTTCGTATCGTAAGCCTGCGATTGCCTTCAAGTATTTTTAATCCTCAATCTACAAGCTTACTTATAAGATTCGATACATCTGATCATCCATACTTTTTGGACAAAAGGTATAGACAATCTTATAAATAAGTAACGATTTGTCTAGTGAATAAGCTAGTCAAAATCGATATAATAAAATCATTATAGACTAAAAATTCAGACAAAAGGAGTTGTGACCTATGAAAAAACAAAAGGTAATAATTAATGGTACGAGGTTAAAAGAGAATCTTGAAAAATTTGCGAATTTTGGCCGCACGGAAAACAATGGAGTCACACGCTTATCTTTAACAGAGGAAGATCGATTAGCCAGAGATTACTTTTGTTCATGTTGTAAGGAATTAGGAATGAATGTAACGATAGATGATTTAGGGAATATATATGCTGTTTTAGAAGGATTGGAAAAAAGACCTCCGATTGTTATGGGTTCACATTTAGACAGTGTGAAAAAAGGAGGGCGATTTGATGGGGTTTTAGGCGTAGCGGCCGGATTAGAAGTGGTACGAACATTAGTAGAGAATGGAATTGAACCACGAATTCCCATTATGATTGTTAATTTTACAAATGAAGAGGGAGCACGATTTGAGCCTTCCATGATGTCATCCGGAATATTGTCAGGAAAATTTGATAAGACTACCATGTTTAATAAAATAGATAGTGACGGAATTAAATTCGGTGATGCTTTACAGTCGATTGGTTACTCAGGAAACATCGAGTCACGACTGGATGAGGCTGAGGCATTTTTAGAATTACATATTGAACAAGGACCCATTCTTGAAACAGAATCTTTAAGTATTGGTGTGGTTGAATGTGTACTAGGAATGGTTTGTTATGAGATAGAAGTTACAGGTGAGTCTGACCATGCCGGAACCACCCCAATGGAAATGAGAAAGGATGCTTTTTTTACAACGAATAACATCATTATGAAGGCGAGGCAAGCATTAAGTGCTTTAGATCAAGATTTGGTCTATACGATTGGCCGGGTAAATGTATTTCCGAATATACACACGGTGATTCCGAATAAAGTGATTTTTTCAATAGAATCTCGACATAAAGAGCCAGAGGTTATTAAGCAGGTGGAAGAAATTATTCACGGATTTACCAGCTCTAGTGTAAAAGAAGGCTGTGAAATTAAGACAACAAAATTATGGAAGCGGGATACGGTTTGGTTTGATGAGAATATTTGTGATCTAATCCAACAATCTACGGAGTCATTAGGCTATTCTTATAAAAGAATGGTCAGCGGAGCGGGACATGACGCCCAATTCATGGCCAGCTATCTTCCAACAGCTATGGTATTTGTTCCAAGCATTAACGGAAAAAGTCATGTTGAGAGTGAATGTACCGAATGGGAAGATTGTGAAAAAGGCGTAAATGTCATTTTAGAAACCGTACTAACCATCCTATCAACCTAACAATTTTTGAACCTGCTGGAATACAGCAGGTTTTGAAGACAAAAAAGATGAGCAGACAGTCTGCTCATCTTTTTGAATGATCACTCGTTTAATAAACTTTATCACCATTGAAAATTGAATTCTTTACAATAACATAATCGACTGTACGAATAGCTTCTAATTTTGTTCCTCCAGCATAAGAAATAGAAGATTGAAGATCTTGTTCCATTTCATTCAGGGTATCCACTAATGAACCCTTGTGCTCGACATACACTTTTTTACCTTCGACATTTTTCTTTTCACCTTTTTGGAATTCTGAGGCTGAGCCGAAGTACTCTTTATATCGTTTTCCCTCTTTTTCAATGGTTTCACCTGGTGATTCTTCATGTCCGGCAAATAATGAACCAATCATGACCATTGATGCACCAAAGCGAATGGATTTAGCTACATCCCCATGTGTACGAATGCCTCCGTCAGCAATAATGGGCTTACTTGCTGCTTTTCCGCACCAGCGAAGAGCAGCTAATTGCCAGCCGCCTGTACCAAAGCCGGTTTTGATTTTCGTGATACATACTTTACCAGGTCCAATCCCTACTTTCGTTGCATCGGCACCAGCATGTTCTAATTCTCGGACTGCTTCAGGCGTTCCGACGTTGCCAGCAATGACAAAACTTTCAGGAATTAGTTTTTTTATGTATTTAATCATCTCAATGACTGCGTTCGAATGACCATGGGCAATATCAATCGTGATATATTCAGGTACTAATTTTTCATCGGCTAATTGTTGGATAAATGCGTATTCCTCTTCTTTGACACCTACACTGATTGATGCAAGTAAATCCCGTGATTGCATATCTTTAATGAAAGAAATGCGTTTTTCTGGTTCAAAACGATGCATTATATAGAAATAACCATTTTCAGCTAAGTACGTGGCTATTTTTTCATCAATAATCGTTTGCATATTAGCTGGAACGACAGGTAATTTAAATGTATGTTTTCCTAACGTTACCGTAGTATCACACTCAGAACGACTGTTTACTACACACTTTGCAGGAACTAATTGTATATCTTCGTAATCAAACACATTTTCCATGCTTTACACCCCTAAATACGAATATTAAAGTTAAGTTAGACGAAAATGTTCGTCTAACTGTAATTTACCCCATATTTATTATTTTGTCAAAGTTTTTAAATTCGTTAAACGAATCGCTTGGTCTTTCGTGATCATATATGACCTATATGTATAAAATTCTAGGTCAAGAGTATGCTACGAACGTACGAAACGTTGGTCAGGAGGTGAGTATGAATGAGTAATGATGCAGGCGGGTCTAAGAAAAATCAACCAAGTGATGCAAACCATGTGAATGCAGAAACAAAAGCCTTTCAAAAACGACTTTCAGAAAAGAATAAAGACGAGCATAATATTGGTGGGAAGCATAAAGAGTAAATTACTAGAGAACTGATGATTATCATCAGTTCTCTTTTTTTAGGTATCAGACATACTAACTATTTTGCTGTATGCAGGAGGTATTTATCGAAAGATATCCGAATTAGTAAGAAGGACAGTATAGCTCCTTTTTTTTAGAAAATTCCTTCTGAAAATTTTTACTGCAGAAAGTAGGTTTATCATGAGTTATACAATAGAGGACTTATTTATTGGGAAAATCGCTAGGATGCAGCGAATATTTACGGATGAGGAGGTAAAGGTCTGTGAAAAACTAACAAGAGATAATAGCCCCGTCTACAATGTAGAGGATGATATCTGGAAGCATCATTATCATCAACCGATTGTGCCTGGTTTACTGGCAGAAGGGTTAATTAATCAAGTAATTAGTGAGAAACTTCCGGGAGTTGCATGTGTACTGCTTCAAAAGGAATTAATTTTTTATTTGCCTGTTTATGTTGGAGACATCATTACGGCTGAATTAGAGATTATTGATATTAATATGGAAAGAAATTGGGTTACACAAAAAGTTGCCTGTTTTAATCAAAATGGTAGTGAAGTAATTAAAGGGCAGGTTGTCGTCGTTATTTTAACCAATCAGAACTGATAGGTGATTAAAATGAAGAAAGCACTTTATTTAGGGAAAAGTAACAGTGAATGGGGTTTCATTGAAACCGATAAAAATGACAAGCTGGTGAGTGCTTGCCCAGACTTTTGTGCTCATTTTACGATTAACGAAAGCGATTGGGTGGGAGTTTCAATAAAAGAAATGGTCCAAAAGGTAGATTGGTATGATCGCAAGAAGGTCTTTTTTGGAATTGTTTTTGGCTACGCTTGTTTAGTTAGAATCATAGAAAGTAATCATCATTATGTGTACCGTGTGATCGTTCGTGAGGATGATATCGATGTTTCTGAAATGATCTCATTTATGAATTCTATAGGTCCAACTAAAATGAAAAAAAGATCCTTGCCCAAGAAACTATACAGTTTTGAAGAAATTATAGGTGTTAGTCAAACGATTGACCAAGTTAAAGAACTGGCAGCTCGAATAGCAACCAGTAATTCTACTGTTCTTTTAACAGGAGAAAGCGGCACCGGAAAAGAATTATTTGCTCAGGCAATTCATGGATTAAGCAGCAGGAAAAACAACTCATTTATAGCTGTAAATTGTGCAGCCATACCGGCAGAATTATTTGAATCGGAGCTATTCGGCTATGAAGGAGGAGCATTTAGTGGAGCGAAAAAGGAGGGGAAGCCCGGCAAAATTGAATTAGCCCAGAATGGTACTCTTTTTCTGGATGAAATATCAGAACTGCCGTATCCTGCTCAAGGAAAGCTTCTGCGCGTTTTACAAGAAAGAGAGATCGAACGCCTAGGAGGAACGGATAGTAAAAGTGTTGATATTCGAATAATTACAGCAACAAACCGAGACCTAAAAGGGCTGGTTCATGAAGGGAAATTCCGTCAAGATTTATTTTATCGATTGTTCGTCTTTGATTTGAAAATCCCCTCCCTGAGACAAAGAAAAGAGGATATCCTTCCATTAGCTTATTCGTTCATTGATTTGTTTAATGATAAGTTAGGGAGAGAAGTAAAGTATATCGAGTTTATGCTCCAGGAGTGGCTGCTGGAATATGAATGGCCGGGGAATGTACGGGAATTAAAGGCTTATATTGAAAGAGGGATGAACATTGTTGAAGGCGATACACTTACCTTAGACTCGTTAACTATTCAAAAAAATTCTACCATTTCAGCTGAAGAACAGTCCATTTCTCTAAAACCTTTAGATGAAGAAGTGAGGAATGCTGAAATTAAGGCGATTAGACGTGCATTAACGGCGACAAAAGGAGATCGTACACAGGCCGCTCAACTATTAAACATACATATTGCCAGTCTTTACAGGAAAATATCAAAGTACAATTTAAAAGATTAGTAATGTATAGTAGGGGTCTTTTCCCCTAGAATACATCTATGAGATTCTCCAACCGGTATATAAGCGAAAGATTCAGACCGTTCCTTTATTGATCTGATTCTTTCGCTTATTCTATTAGCTTTTATTTACTAGATAATAGCCTCTGCAAAAAACGGTCTTCTTCGGTTTACTAGCAATTAAAAAGGAATTATAGATATCTGAGGAAGACATTACTGCATTTATCCAACATACAAATAATAGAATGGCTTTTAAATTGCCTGATACATAGAACGACAATATGGCTGGAACAATCGATAACACGATAATGGGCAAACTCATAAAAAGCCAAAATCTCGTTTTTGATAGGATTGCATTCGTAGAAAGCCAAAAAAATGTCCCGCTAACTGTTAAGCTGATATCCCCTTTTTTGTTTATAACAATAATGTGTAGACATTCGTGGATAACAAAGACAAAGATACCAATTAGGGTGAGATAAAAAATAGTCATATGAGTAAAACTTGTTTCAAAGAAAAACGGAATCAGAAAAATGATGATCTGAAGTAGGTAAACAAACTTCATATAATGTTTACGGTACCAATCATTCTGAATAAACGGAGTCCAATCTGACCAATCCATGCGTTTCGGCGGTAAGTGGCGAAACCAATGTATAATAGGCGTTCCTCTCCCTCTTATAAACCATTTCCTTATCATAAAACAATGAATAAAAATGCTAGAAAATATGTGTGTTTATTTTAACATATAATACCAATTAACAAACGATAAACATGCATAGTTGATGTATATTTTTTATATTTATCTGAATTTTCGCATAAATGTGTCGCAAAATTGCGATAACTCTTATTTATGCGAATGAATAGAGCTTGTTGAACTGGTTTCCGTCACTGTATTTGGTTGGCATGATACTTGCAAACAGTATAGGCAAAGGAGGAGTGATGATAATGGATTTTTCATTCTCAGAAGAACAAGAACATTTTCGCAAAATGCTCAAGGACTTTGCGAAACAAGAACTACTTCCTAATTATACAAAGTGGGATCGTGAAGGGATCACCCCGAAGCATTTGTGGAAGAAGCTTGGCGAGTTGGGTGTAAATGGTCTTCGGATTCCTGTTGAATATGGAGGAAGCAGTGCCGACTGCGTTACAACTGGGATTGCTGCTGAGGAAATTAGCAAAGGAGATTTCAATCTAACCTACGCCGTCATGCTGAATGCCTTAATTGGAGAAATCATTACGAATCATGGAAGTGAAGATCAGAAGAGAGAATGGCTGCCCATGATATCTTCTGGTGAAAAGATCGTGGGAATTGCCATTACGGAACCATCAGCGGGTACTGATGCTGGGGGGATTAAAACGACTGCTGTACATAAAGGAAATGTTTACATTCTTAATGGAGAGAAATCTGGAATAAGCGTGGCGACGTCAGGTGATGCATTCATCATCTTTGCTAAAACAAATCCAGATTTGGGTAATCGCGGGATAAGTGCTTTCATCGTACCGGCAAACCTGCCGGGTGTTGAAACGAGAGGGTATGAAGATTTAGGCAATATTCCAATAAGCAGGGGTTCTATTTATTTAAATGACGTAGAAGTTCCTGAGGAGAATTTAATCGGTTTGGAGAATAAAGGGTTTGCTCAAGTCATGAATGGCTTCGATCTCAGCCGTTTATTAATTGGTTTGCAGTGTGTAGGGGCAGCTACTCAAAGTCTCGATGAAACAATAGAACATGTGAAGAATAGACACTCTTTTGGAAAACCGCTTGCTACTTACCAAGGTGTCTCGTTCCCCATTGTTACCCATTTTGCTCAGTTAGAAATGGTGAAGTGGCAGGCATATCGGGGGCTTTGGCTTCGTGACCAAGGTCTGAAGCATTCAAAGGAGTCGGCATTAGTTAAGTGGTTAGGACCAAAATACAGCCAAGAAGCGATTCACGAATGTTTATTGCTGAATGGACACTATGCTTATACCAAGGAGATGCCGCTTGAACAGCGATTGCGAGATGTAATTGGCTTAGAAATAGGTGATGGAACCGCACAAGCCAATCAAATGGTGATTGCTAAAGATATCATAGGGAAAGAATTTCGTTCTTATTAATTGGGACCGATGGAGATGAAAAAAGGAAAAGATCGCTATTTTATTGGTCAAATTGCGAGAATGAAAAGAACATTTACCCTAGAAGATGTTAAGAATTGGCGTTTTTTCACAAGAAATATACAAGTCTTTTATGAACAAGAAACAGTACTTGAGAAGGAACGGCGGCTAATGGTTCCAGCTATCTTAAGTGAGGGATTAATATCAGAGGTTATCGGGATTGAACTGGCGGGAAGACCATATGTACTTATGCAAAAGGAGCTAGTCTTTATTCACCCTGTTTATATTAACAACACGATAACAGCGGAAGTTGAAATCATTGATATGAATGTACAACGCAGATGGATTACTGAAAAAGTTACCTGTATGAATGAAGATGGTAAGGATGTAATTAAGGGTCAAATCGTTCTTAAACTTGTATGAAGATGGAGGTAATTGTATGGAATTAACTGATATTTTATATGAAAAGACGAATGGACTAGCAAAGATTACAATAAATCGGCCGAAAGTCTACAACGCATTCCGAGCGAGAACGATACAAGAATTGATCTGGTCTTTCCGCGATGCTTGGGATGATAACAGGATTGGTGTCGTTATCTTAACAGGTGCAGGAGAAAAAGCTTTTTGTGTGGGAGGTGATCAAAAAGAAAAAGGAGAAGAAGGAGGGTATGATTATTCCGGAGGGTTAGGAGGAGGAATCGGTCTCGAGGTGGAGACACTTCATCAAACAATTCGCAATATACCAAAGCCTGTCATTGCTGCTGTTAATGGGTTTGCTATTGGAGGCGGCCATGTTCTTCATGTGATTTGTGACTTAACGATTGCTTCAGAGGATGCAAAATTTGGTCAGAGCGGCCCTAAAGTAGGGAGCTATGATGCAGGGTTTGGTTCTGCTTATTTAGCTCGTATTGTTGGGGAGAAGAAAGCTAGAGAAATCTGGTATTTGTGTGAACAATACTCAGCACAGGAATCAAAGGAAATGGGACTAGTGAACAAAATTGTGCCTGCTGACCAACTGCAGCAAGCAGCAGAAGAATGGGCAGAGAAAATCCTTCAAAAAAGCCCAACGGCACTTAAAATGCTCAAATACTCGTTTAATGCGGATAGTGCAAACATTCAAGGAATCTCTCAATTATCAATGAGCAGTCTTACCATGTTTTATAATACGGAAGAATCGGAAGAAGGAAAGAATGCATTTCTTGAAAAGAGACCAGTGGATTTTAAAAAATTCAGAAGGTAATCAGGGGGATGGGACAAGTGAAAATAGAAACCATTTTAAGCCCGGAATACGTGGAGCGTTACCAAACCGTTTGGCCAAATAAAACGATACTGGATTATTTGAAGGATGCAATCGATAAAAACCCGAATAAAACGGCCATAATTGATAAAAAGAGCCGCTATACGTATCAAGAGTTGGGTAAGCTCGTGGATAGAGTGGCATTAGGCCTTATTGAATTAGGCCTAGGAAAGGGCGATGTGATTTCATTTCAGCTTCCTAACTGGAATGAGTTCGTTATTTTGCATTACGCAGTCACTCGAATTGGAGCGATTAGTAATCCCTTAATTCCTATCTACCGTGATAGAGAGATTGGTTATATGGTTGGGATGGTCGAATCTAAAATGATTATTGTTCCTGATCAATTCCGAGGTTTTGATTTTCCTGCGATGATTGAACGGCTTCGACCACAATGGCCTTCCATGGAGCATATCTATGTGATTGGAGATCATGTCCCAGCTGGAATGCAATCATTTTCCTCCCTTCTTAATGAGCCGTGGGAAGAACGAAGGGATCCAAGTATCCTTGATGAAATTGTCCATGACCCCAATGACGTCACTGAAATTATTTTTACTTCAGGAACGACAGGCAGTCCAAAAGGGGTGATGCATACACATAACACCCTGTGTATTTCAACGGATTATTGGATAGAGCGATTACGTTTAACTTCTGACGACATCATGTTTATGGCATCAACGTTTGCCCACCAAACTGGCTTTGGGTATGGAGTGCGTCTGCCAACTCATTATGCAGGCACAGCTGTATATCAAGATATATGGAATCCGAGTGAGTTTATTGAATGGGTGGAAAAGGAGAAGATTACCTTCACAGCAGGTGCTACTCCGTTTTTACAAGATACAGTCCAATATGAAGGCATAGAGAACTATAATCTAACTTCACTACGAACGTTCGTCGCCCTCGGTGCACCGATACCGAGAGCACTAGTAAAAGAAGCAGCTGAAAAAGTTCCTTTTACGATTTTAGCAGGATGGGGCCAAACAGAAAATGGGTTGGTTACCTTAACGAAGCTTGATGATTCAGAAGAAATACTCACAAGCACGGACGGTGTTGCTTTTCCCGGAATGGAACTGAAGGTAGTCAATTTTCAAGGACATACCTGCAGCCCTAATGAAGAAGGCGATTTACTATGCCGGGGACCTGCCTTATTTGTTGGTTATTTGAAGCAAATAGATAAAACGATGGATGAGTATATGGACGGCTGGTTTATCACAGGCGATCGAGCGGTAATGGATGAAGCGGGGTACATTCGAATTGCCGGTCGGAATAAGGATATTATTATCCGAGGGGGAGAAAACATCCCTATCGCGTATGTTGAAAATGTACTTTATGAGAATCCAGACATATCCGTTGTCCAAATTATTGCCATGCCAGATGCTAGGCTGCAAGAAAAAGCATGCGCTTTCATTAGCATGAAGGCAGGGAAAACACCACTAACCTTACAATCCGTACAAGCATTTCTTTCGGAAAAAGGAATAGCTAAACAATATTGGCCGGAGCATGTAGAAATTATTGATGAATTTCCGCGAACACCTAGTGGTAAAATCCAAAAGTTTCGGTTGAGGGAACGAATTAATCAGCTGATTCAGGATCAGGTATAGGCAAGTAAAAAATGAAAAGAGGTGAAGCTATATGGTTCAACGAGTAGCGTTTGTAACGGGTGCAGGCAGAGGAATTGGCAGAGAAATTGCTAGAACGTTAGCTTCAAAGTCTATGAAAGTAATCGTTTCAGATGTTAACAGGGAGAATGCGGAAGAAACGGTTTCGATTGTTCAAAACGAAGGCGGTGAGGCGGTCGCGGTGTATTGTGATGTAACCAATTTGGAAAGCGTCCAAGAAGCGGTCGCCTCCTCCTTGACTCATTTTCAGACAATTGATGTGTTGGTGAATAATGCAGGATGGGATAAAATTGAACCCTTTCTAAAAAGTGAGCCAACTACATGGAAAACGATAATTGACATAAATATGATGGGGCAGATTCATACCTGTAAAGAAGTGCTGCCGGTTATGATCAAAAATGGTTATGGAAAAGTGATTAATATTGCATCAGATTCGGGAAGAGTAGGTTCCAGCGGTGAGGCTGTTTACTCAGCAGCAAAAGGCGGAGTAATTGCTTTTACGAAAACACTGGCTAGAGAAATGGCCAGGCATAAATTAAACATTAATTGTATTGCTCCAGGACCAGCAGACACACCTTTGTTCCAGGAAATTGGGTTGCAAAATGAAGGGATTGCAGCTGCGTTAGAAAAGGCCATCCCATTTAGACGTTTGGCACAGCCTAGTGATATTGCAAATGCTGTAGCCTATTTTGCTTCAGACGAAGCAGGGTATGTAACCGGTCAAACACTCTCAGTCAATGGCGGTTTAACCATGTGTTAAACAAGGGGGATTTTATCCTCTGGAAACGTTAGCATTTGGGATTAAGTTTTCCCTAAGTAAAACGGTCAGTTTTAGGAAAACTAGCCACACCTAAAGGGAGTTAGCGAAACTGATCGCAGGCGTGAACCCTGCCTGTTGATGACTTGTATTTGGCAGGCAACCTGCATAGATAGGACATGAATACGGATTAGAACTGACGGCCACTTACAAAGGTCGTCTTTTTCCAATCAATCTGAGTGAAAAAACTGGTCACTTTTTGGACAAACTAGACAGGTTCGTTTTCGTCATCAAATGTGTATATGGGTACTGAACTATCATACTAGTATAGTTATTCATATTTTCACTTCAAATATTTTTGTTGTATAATAAATCGAATTCTGCACTCACTTCCTCATCTATCAATTTCATTTACAACTAATCTACATATACAGTTTTTTTAAAAAAATTCCGAATTAATGAATTATTGAAAGCGATTAAAGAGATTAAAGAGATATGGGACTTTTCCCAAACGACTTATCTTGAAAGAGGTATTTCGAAAGATTATGGAGGAATTATGCAAAAAGTGGTTATGAACCCGGTTGATTATTTAAGTTCAGAAAAAAAAGAAGAATATTTTCATTCATTAAATAAGAAAAATGTAAATCTCTTTAATGAACTTTTAGAGTCAAGTAAAGGTATAGAAGAAAAAACAGCAGTGGAAGATCCGTTTATGAAAATGGATTATAAAACATTAATTATTAGCTGCTATGTGTTAGGCGAGAAAATTGAAAAAGGTTTGAAAAATGATGAATCAATTGGCGTGTTACTGCCCACCTCAGTTGTCCATGTACTAACACTCTTTTCGATTTTTAAAGCAGGTAAAACACCAGCACTATTAAATTCGTCAATGGGTATTAAAAGTATCCTTGACTGCATAGATTCCGGCCAATTAAAGACAGTCATTACTTCAAAATCGTTTGTCGAAAAAGGCGGCTTTGAACTTCTTATTAAAGAGTTGGAGAAAACGCTGACAGTTCTTTATATAGAAGATCTAAAAGCTGCTATTTCACAAAGTGACAAAGCAAAAGGTTATATACAGTATCAGATAAAGAAACAGGTGAAAGCCTCTAGAAATGAATTGATTCTCTTTACATCCGGTAGTGAAACAAAGCCAAAGGGTGTTGTGTTAAGTCACGGTAATATATATGCCAATATCTATCAAATTTTTAGTATGTTACCATTTTATGCTCATGATAAAGTTTTTAATGCTTTACCTATGTTTCATAGTTTCGGTCTTACTACAGGCACTTTGTTTCCACTTTTGACAAAACTGTCCGTTTTCTTATATCCAACTCCTTTGCATTTTAAGGAAATACCAGCGGTCGTATTTAATAGTCATTCAACTATTTTATTTGGCACTTCCACTTTTTTAGAAAAATATGAAAAAGCTGCTAAAAAACATCATTTTTCATCATTGCGATTTGTTGTAGCTGGTGGAGAACGTTTGAAACCAGAAGTAAGGGATGCCTATTTAATAAAAAGTGCAGTACGCATTTTAGAAGGTTATGGCTGTACAGAAGCTGCACCCGTCATCTGTTTTAATGCTCTTCCGCTTTATAAGACGAATACAGTCGGGATGTTTTTACCAGGCGTGCAATACAAAATCGTGCCTGTTGAAGGGATTTCTGAGGGCGGCCGGCTATTGATAAAGGGCCCGAACGTAATGAAAGGCTACCTGCAGTATGAACAAGGATTTATTCCGGCTCCAGAATGGTATGATACTGGAGATGTGGTAAAGCAAGATGAAGACGGGTGTATAACCGTTCTCTCTCGGCTAAAGAGGTTTGCCAAGTTATCTGGAGAGATGGTCTCACTTAATTTAGTAGAACAAATAGCTGCGAAATGCTACCAAAGAACAGACTTCTATGCCGTCTGCGTTCCTGATGCGACAAAAGGAGAAAGAATTGTTCTCTTTACGACTTTCAATGAAATTGAAGCAGCCAAATTAAAAAAATATGTAAAAATAGAGCAGCTCTCACAGATGAATATTCCCCATACTATTGAAAATATAAATAGTGTTCCTTTGCTAGGCAGCGGAAAAGTAGATTACGTGACGTTAACACAACAAGCTAAAATATTATTTACACCAAAAATCTAATCACTTGAATGACCGTTTTAACAACAAGTTTTGTTGGCACGTAAATTGAATCTGTGTTACATTTTTAAAAAAGGTAAAAATTGGAGGTAGTCATACGTGTTTAAAAAATTACTAGGTTCTGTAGGAATTGGCGGCGCGAAAGTAGATACGAAATTAATGAAAACGAGTTTTCTTCCAGGTGAGTTGCTTGAGGGTGTAGTGGAGATTCAAGGTGGACAAATCGAACAAAAAATTGATGAAATTTACCTTTCTCTTATAAGCAACTATAGTATTGAAACAGATAACGGGAAATCTGAACGTACAGCTGAAATAGGAAAGTTTAAATTACTAGATTCTTTTGTTGTCTATGCTAATGAGACTAAAAGCATTCCATTTCGTTTTGCCTTACCATATGATGTACCGATTACTACTAGTAAAACAAAAGTATGGATTCAAACTGGATTAGATATTAAAATGGCAGTTGACCCACAAGATCGAGATTATCTGGAGATACAGCCGCACCCTTTGGTAAGTGAATTCTTATCAGTTGTCAAAGGTCTAGGTTTCCGATTAAGAAAAATTGAAGCGAAAAATGCACCGAGTCATTTACGAAGAAGATTGCCATTCGCACAAGAATTTGAATTCAGCCCAAGCAGTGGACAATATAGAGGCCGATTAGACGAATTAGAAGCGGTGTTTTTTATCTCAGAAAATCAAGTAGAAGTTATTCTTCAAATTGATCGAAAAGGCGGATTCTTCTCTGAAAGACTTAATATGGATGAAAGTCATGTGCGTTTTACCTATGGAAGAAATGAAGTTCCTAATTTAAGTCAATTAGTAACCAATTTAATTAATCAATATAGTTAAACGAATAGACACCTAGATTTAATCTGCTAGGTGTCTTATTTGTCGTTCTGTGAATGAATGGGGTTGGAGTTATCATTAATTTATCATGCATTTAGAGGAAATGAATAATCTGAAACGAATTTATTTAAAAGACACCTTTTGTAAACGCTTACTATGAAGTATTTTTCCTATTCTAAAGAAATTAGGTGATTACATGCGTCTAGAAGCTAAAATTGCAATCATCACGGGAGGAGGAAGTGGGATCGGACGAGCCGCGGCTTTCCGTTTTTCACAAGAAGGGGCCAAGGTAATGATTGGTGATTTGGATGAACAATCGAGTTTAGAAACGGTCCAACTAATTAAAGAAAACGGGGGAATTGCTGAATACCTCTATACTGATGTTAGTAATCCTGAAGATGTGGAGAATCTTGTAAAGACAACAGTGGATACGTATGGAAAATTAGATATATTGGTCAATAACGCTGGGATTTCACATACTCAAAATAAGCTTCCTGATATACCAGTGGAGGATTGGAAGAAAGTCATAGATGTGTGTCTAAATGGAGTTTATTTTGGGATGAAATATGGTATTCCTGAACTGCTGAAAACCGGAGGAGGTTCTATAATTAATACAGCTAGTGTTGCAGGAATTAAAGGACAAAAGCTTCTAGCTGCCTATACTGCTGCAAAAAGCGGTGTAATAGCGGTCACAAAAAGTACAGCTCTCGAATACGGCAAGCACAATATCCGGGTGAATGCGATAGCACCGGGGGTTATTGATACAGCCATTACGACAGAATGGAAGAACTCATCAAAATGGGAAGTCTTATCGAAAGCGAATGCGCTGAGACGAGTAGGACATGCTGAAGAAGTTGCGAATGTCTTACTCTTTTTAGCTAGTGAGGAAGCTTCATTTATTACGGGAACAACAATTGTAGTGGATGGAGGAACATTATTAGGAAAATAAGGAGACGATTGGATGAACACTTCGTTAGATATAAAAGTTCAAGAAACTGACATCGATGAAATCGGTCATGTTAATTATATGAACTATATTTCTTTTTCAGAAAAGGGAATAGGAGATTGGTACAAGAAAGCAGGGGTGCCTCTAACAGATTTACTAGAAAAAAATATAGGTACGGTTCTTCTTAAATTTGATATTCTTTACTTAGCAGAAGCTAGAGCAGGAGATACCTTAACCATTCATACCATTCCAGTACGCTTAGGTACGAAAAGTTTCGAATTCAAACAAGAACTTTATAATCAAGCTGGCATACTAACTACGGAATGTAATAAAACTTTCGTAATGTTTGATCTCATCACTAGAAAAAGTATTCCGGTCGAATCTAACATAGTGGCTCATTTCGATTAGAATCCACCAACGGACTGCATTTGCACTCCGTTGGGTTCATGATAAAAACTATTTTAATAGATCATGATCTACATAACGTTCCCCATTTAGTTCACTAATCAGGTTGATAGCTGTTTTTGCTCCATCACCTGCAGTTATGATCGTATGAATACTTACTCCTGCGCATGTTCCAGCTGCCCAAATTCCATCAATATTGGTTTTACCAGAAGCATCAACGTCAAAGATTTTTTTTGTTCTAGGTTCTATGCCGTCTTTTGTGGCAAGCCCAGCTGCTTCTGCTAAATCGGATAGCATACCGGTTGCCAGAATGATATGTTTGGCTTCAACTGTTCCTGTATCTGTTTCAATGGAGAAACCTTCATCTAGTTTAGTTAAGGAGACAACTTTTGCTTGTAATACTTCAGCACCAAATTTTTTTGCTTGAGCAATCCCTTTTGCAATTAAATCAGGACCTGTAATTTCGGCAGCTCCGTAATGATTTTCTACCCAAGGTTTTTTGGTGATGCTCTGGTCACTATCTAGAACAATCGTTTTTTTACCAGCTTTGGCTGTGAAAATGGCTGCACTTCCCCCAGCCGGACCAGCTCCAATAATCGCTACTTCATACATATAGACATCCTCCTTTTCTTATCACTTTCATTTTAACAAACTTTGGAAATAGACTGGTATTAATAAATACTGAATATTCGGATGAAATTAACAATATTTATACCTTAGGATTGAAGTAGAGTATACTGAGTATATTCATATAAAAAGAGGTGCCTATGTTGACTACTTCTAAATCAAAATTATTATTATTCTTACTTCTAGCCTTGATACTAATAGAACTGCCGATAGCGGGTAAATATTTTGCTGTAGCGAATACACTTATACATGAAGTAGGACATCAAATAAGTAGTATAGTAACGTTCGGTAAAGCCCATAACATTCAATTGTTTGCAAACACAGAAGGGGTGGCCTATTCTAGTCACCGTTTTTGGATAGGACAATTCATTACATCGCTAGCCGGATATGTTTTTGCATCGTTTATGGCATGTACCTTTATGGTTTTAGTCTATAAAAGAAAATACAATATGATTAGTATAGTATTGTTGGTGATCTTAGGACTCAGCCTGATATTCTGGGTGCGAAACTTATATGGATTCTTTTGGATTACCACATTTAGTATTGGTTTTGTATGGTTACTGAGGAAAGCCAATGGACCAGTTAAAGAAAATGTGATCCTTTTTCTTGTGTCTATTATATTTATCGAATCGATTACATCAGCCTTTGAAATTATGTACATGAGTTTTCAAACACCCTTGCAAGCCGGAGATGCTGCTAATCTTGGGGAAATCACCTATTTCATCCCAACCCAATTTTGGGGACTGGTATTTTTTGCTCAATCCTTATTATTTGGCTGGATAGCCATGAGAAGATTTTTTCCCTTCTTAAAATTAAGGTGACTCATAGTCAAAACCCCACACAGCTTGACGCTGCGTGGGGTTTTGACTGTTATTTTACTAACTTCAACACTTGTTCTGATACATAAAATGCTTTTTCATTATATACGTTGATTGTGGTGACAGTTTTAATCGTTTCCTTTTTATTTTTTTGTTCAATAACAATATTTTTGTTGACTGGGATTTTGTACGTTGTTTTTCCTTTCGTAGCAACGAAAACAAGGTTGGTTGGGTCAGTCTTATCAAGCTTAGTCGTATATCCTTTTTTCTTAAATGCTTTTTCGGCATCAATATAGAGTTGATTGCTTAATTTTTTAAGATCAAAATTCATAAATTTTGCCACGGAATGTGCAAGGTCTGTATTTTCCACGAGTCCAGTTGGTTTAGATTGTGCAGGACCGTATGCGTATAGGGAGACGTCTCCACCGGTATGTCCGCCCGTTGTATACCCAATGTTAGCTCGATTAGCAAGCAGTTTGACCATTTCAGCTGATAATTTTTCAGTGGTCATTAATCGATCATATTCATCTGTTGTAAGATCATCTAACCCATATAATTTAGCCACTTCTTTAAGATTGGAACGATCTGATTTAAGTTGACTCAGTGCTCCTTCAATGGTCATTGTTGCTTTTTTTAATGGGTCTATATAGGCTGATACAGGAAGGCTCGGATAATTTGCATTTGTATTTAGATTCCCCATGGTGATACCGCTATTGCCGTGATCCGTTACGGCGATCACCATTGTATTACCATCTTTTTTAGCAAAATCAAGCGCAGCCTTCACGGAATCATCAAAAGATAAGACATCACTAATCATACCAATCGTATCATTTGCATGAGCAGCCCAATCTATTTTACTTCCTTCCACAAATAAGAAAAATCCATCTTTATCCTTATTAAGGGTAGTAATCGCTTTTGTTGTCATTTCTGCAAGTGTCGGCTGAGTGGGTTTAGTAGTCGTTCTATCCATATCATAAGCGAGCTCATTTGGTGCAAAGCTGCCCCATAACTTATTCGATTTGCTTTTAAGTAAATCGGTCCTATTTTCAACGAAATCATAGTTTTTCTGATCTAATACTTGGAGAAGATCTTCGCCATCAGTACGCGAATTTTTAGCCGTACCAAGAGTAAGTGCTTCTTTTCCACCACCTAAAACAACATCGATATTTTGATAAACCTGCTGCTCTGCAATATCTCCATATTTACTGCGATGAGTAGCATGTGCAGAAAAACCAGCTGGGGTAGCATGTTGTATTTCAGATGTGGAAATAATACCGGTTGCTTTCCCTTGTTGTTTAGCACCCTCTAATACATTGGCTACTGGTTTAAGTTCATCCTCTTTTTTAATAGGCTTTAGTCCCGGGGAATTAACGACAGAAGGTAAGACACCTACTAATTTATCATTTGATTTATTACCGGTGGCAAGTGCGGTACCTGCGGGAGCTGAATCAGTGATGGCAGACTCGGCAGAATAGGTTCGTACTCCACCGGTTAATACACTGTCCATGGCCAAGTTACCGCCTTTATACCATCTGGATAAGGTAACGAGGTCATCACTGCTTCCATCCATAACCATCATGATGACATTAGTCGGCTCTTTTTTGGTCTTGTTTCCTTTAGCTAAGGCATCACTTTTATCCACTGCCAATCCAATAGAAGACAGGGTAACGACACTAGCCATTGCAACAACCGCGATTTTTTTGCTTACCTTCTTCATAAAACCCCTCCAATTAATAATATGTAGTACTTACAAGTAAAATATTAGTGCATGAATATTAAAGCAAATCGTTAATTTTGTAAATTTCAAATATTTTTAATAATTGGTTAAAGTATACTTTCGAATGAATTGAAAAGATAGATTGTATGCATAAAATGGGTAATTATTCATAAATATATAATTTATGTTAATTAAGTAATTACAACTAATATAACTAATAAAAAACGTAGAGAACTAATCATTTTTTTCGGATATAATCAATGGAATGAATCCGCTTTCAAAACGTAAAATAGGAAGAAAGTATTATACGAAAGAGAGCGATGTTTGTTATGGAATTTTAAAGACTTCAGCCAGTCCAACAGCATTTATTTACAAATAGTTAGATGGTGCAGATAACAATTGCAGAGGTGTCTTGATTTGTTGGCTTGAGAATCTGGAAAGTTCATGGCGCTTTAATTGAAGAAGCAGCTAAAAGGATTTTCTAATCGAAGCTCTCTTTTTCGTAGCTATAATAGGGTGTATGAAACTAGCTATTTCTTTTGACAAAATACTAACAGAATCTCGGGTTATATCCTTAGTTGTTGATTTCCGTTCCAGGCGTTTCGCTTTCCGCGGGCGGGCGGTTGAGCCTCCTCGTCGCTTACGCTCCTGCGGGGTCTCACCTGTCCCGCTTTTCCCGCAGGAGTCTTCACGCCTTACTCTCCAATCAACGGTCTTTCTAAATTTAATTTGGATTTTAATCAATAGAAGATTTAGGAGGAGATCCATTCAAATCGGGGGAATTACGAAGAAAACTCTTTAAATCCGTCCGAACAGGATGAATCAAAGATTATTAATCAGAACACAAGTGATCCTTTGAAATGTGTTAAAAATGCCAAAAGAGGTGCAGAATGAACCATATCGCACCTCTTTTGTCTGCAAACTGAGCTCTCGCCTCTGACGATAGCTTTTTGAACGTGATTATCATTTAGATCATGCATTCAATCAAGAAAAAATAACCTTGTTCACAAGATTAGAAGGGAAAAGATTAAAAAATCATATATAGTAGATTAAGGTTCTCGTTTTAATAGATAGGAAATACAACATGATAGCATAGGGTGGATAAAAAATGAACTTGAATTATTATGTAAACTGTATTGTGATGCTCACTGTGATACTCTTTCTTGAACCGTATCTTGATAGAATCCCTAAATGGATTGCTATATTATTTATTATCTTTCTAGTTATTAGCACGGACAAGATTTTATCTAAAATTAAATTTTTTCAAAAATCCGTTTCGAAAAAAGTAAGATGGCTGATTATGATTACAATATTTATCTTCATATTTGTTATCAATAATTACTTTTCAAGGTAGCTTTGAAAACCATAGTGTTTATTTCTTAATTATAATAAAATTCACTAATTTTAAATAAGGAGATTATATTCATTGTCTCTAATATTTCAGATTGATGCGTTTACAAATGAACAATTCAAAGGAAATTCCGCAGCAGTATGTCCATTAACTAAATGGATAAAAGATGATTTAAATGCAAAAGACAGCTAAAGGAAAAGAAGTGGATTTCGTATCAAGGTTTTTCCCAAAAGGCAGGGGTATATGAAGACCTAGTTACTGGTTCTGCTCATTGTACGGTAGTTCCATATTGGAAGAATAAATTGAATAAGACTGAATTTATTGCATTGCAATTATCAGAAAGAGGAGGAAAGATTTATTGTACGATTTAGGTGATAAAGTAAAAATATCTGGTGAAGCCGTAGCTTATTTAGAAGGATATATAAATGTTTAGGTAAACAATAATCTGGGGGTGTTTTTTTGAAGCGTGGAATTAGCTTTGAAATTCCAAATGAATATGGAACCATACTTAGAGAAGTACTAAAGCCAATTGATACAACTGTTTTTAGTTGGCGAATTGGTAACGGTGAGTCATATATAGTAGTTGATGATGAATTAGATGAAGCGCTATTCTCAGAAGATAAAAAAGCAATTGAAGGAACAGAACTCAAAAAACTATTAGACAACAATAAGTTTTATATTGTTTCCGCTGACTTACAAGCATATCCAAAAGGTGGATTTACTGAGATTGAGACCTATGAAGATTTTATTGAAAGCCATTGTGAGCTTGTTCTATTAGTGGTCGATAGCTGTTATTTCACCATTTATTGCAGAAATAAGGAAACAATCGAATTACTATACAAGAATGCTGCAGACTGTGGATTTGAAGATATTGAATATATTACTGAAGAAAACGATACAAGAACAAGGCTATCAGTGTGGTAATGACAAAAAGAGACCTTTAAGCATAAAGGTCTTTAAGAATAAGGAGAAGTAAAGATGCCTGTTATACATAATGAAATTCACATAAATGCACCTGTAAATCAATGCTTTGATCTTGCTAGGGATGTCATGATTCATACAGAAACCACTTCTAAAACAAAAGAAAAAATTGTAGCTGGTATACAGAAGGGGTTAATGGAACAAGGTGATACGGTTACATGGGAAGCTATTCATTTTGGCGTAAAACAACAATTAACAGCACAGATTGTCGAGCTGGATAAACCTCATAAATTCGTGGATGTAATGGTGAAAGGAGCTTTCCATTCCTTTACACATACACATGAGTTTAGAGAAAGTGAGAAAGGGACTGTAATGAAAGATACCTTCTCTTATCAATCTCCATTTGGCATACTTGGGAAATTAGCTGATCAGTTATTTTTAGAACGATATATGACACAGTTTATTGCTGCCAGGGCAAATGAATTAAAAAGAATTGCAGAGAAGAATAAGTAGTTCCGTTTTTGTGGATAAACATCATAAATAACATATATATTAGCAGACCAAATTACATCCTGTTATATATCTTCATGTAATATTTGAGAGTGAGTCAAAAGTGGTGTGTGAGTTTGCTAAATCTTAACTTTCAAGAAAGTTTTTTGTTAATTTAACACATAAAGTATATAGTGTAAGTAATATAATAGTATTTATCAATAAAGAGAATTGAAGACAAATCAGGAGGTAAGTATATGGATGTTTCACATATTGTTGAAAGAATTAATGACTTTTTTAATGTAACAAATAAGGATATCTATTCACGTGAATCTGGGGTTACATACCATGCTGATAAAAAAGTTAAAAAATTAGGGTACTGTATTAATCTAACGCTTGAAACGATAGAGGAAGCAAGAATTCAAGGTGTTGATATGATGGTAACACACCATAAAGCATGGGATGAATTATATGGATTAAAAGAGGCATGCATAGAAAAACTAGCAGAGTATGAGATGAGTCACTACTTTAATCACTTGCCACTTGATGACTGTGATTTTGGAACAAATGATAGTTTATTAAGTAGATTGAATATAGGAAATGTTAAAAGAACACACGAATGGGAAGGATTCTTTTTTGGTAGGCTTGCAGAATATGATGAAGAAATTGAATTTAATGTATTAGTAAAAAATATTGAAAATCTTCTTGAAGCACCCGTTAAATTTTGGAGGTTTAATGACAAAAAGGTGAAGCGAGTGGGCTTAGTCTGTGGTAGTGGAGGGTCAACAACTTACCTCAAGGAAGCCGTTGAAAATAAGTGTGATGTATACATTACAGGTGAATGTGATTTATCTACGATTCAATATGCTCAGTTTAAAGGCATAAATCTTATTGTGGGCAGTCATACGTTAATTGAATTCTTTGGAATTCAAAGTTTAGCATTGAAATTGAATGAGAATATAAAGGAACTTGAAGTAGTGAGAATTAATGAAGATCATTACGAAGCGAATATAAAATAAGCATATAACAAAGAAATACATATTGCTTAAAAGACGTTGATTTAATTGGAATTCTGGCCGTTTTTAGCGTAAGTATAGACCTTTTAGAAGCAATTCGCGATATTTATGTCGCGAATCTTTTTCGTTTTGCCTTCTTGAAGCGCATATCTTAACGTAGCCGGTTCGATTACTTTCTTTATATTAAGAAAAAGAGAGGAAATTGTACATTTAAATTAGTGAATGCCACGGTTTTGAACATATGATTCTTAAAAAAATCATAGTAGATAAACTAAGATCTAACCCTTTTTAGATTTAAAAAGGGTTAGATCTTAGCATAAAGGGACTATTCGTTAAGTTTTTTACCGTTAGGTTCTCCTAATAACTCGTTCGCCCTTGCGTATAGAAATAATTGAACACTGCTATCAATACGTCTGTTTTCATTGTTAGTTCTTGCCTCAAGAAATACGTTGTAATAAGTTTTAACGAAGTTTTCTAATTCTAGAACTCTATTTTCTAATTCCTTAGCCATAAAAATGCCTCCTGTTTAGTTTTTGTCTACTGTCTCTCTGTTTCAACGAACTGTTCATAAAACCAAGAATTTTCTGCTGCTAACGGTTGGTAAAATAGCTAATCATTTATTTCTAGAACGATATATGACACAGTTTATTGCTTCGCGGGCAAATGAATTAAAAAGGATTGTAGAGAAGAGATAAGATATCGACTTTCAATCAGTATTAAAAAGTAGAGTCACGAGTTATTATCTTCAGGAGTTGTTCTGCTTGTTCGGAGGTTCCACCTTCGGATAATCTTGCTCCGGCAATAATTGGGGCCCATTGAAAAATTTCGTCCTTTAACAATCCACTTTTTTTACAATATAGCTGCAAATACATATCCGCTAAATCGACTGAAAACTGTGAATATAGAAGGTATGTCCGATAAACATCGGCGCGCACATCACCCCCACTTGAATCCACCCAATCAATAATCGTTATATGATTATCTGACACAATTAGATTAAACGGGTGAAAGTCACCGTGACAGAGTCTATTTTCAAAAGTCATCGTATCCAGCTTCTTAAGTAAGTGTGTCTTATTTCGTTGATCTAGAATATGGGCAGATTGAATCTGACGATGTAGTTTCTCAGACATTGGCTCAAGTGAATCCACCTTCACCAGATGAATTTTTCGTTGACTTTCAACAAAAAGATCCATGTAGTAATCTAATTTTTCTTTATTTTCAGATAATAAATCTCCTAATGTTTTTCCCTCGACATATTCCATAATGATAGCTTGTTTCCCATTAATCTTCGTTACATCTAATACGTTTGGAACGGAAAGTCCACATGAATAAGCGTAGGTTTGCTTGTTCGCTTCATAAACCGATTCAGTGTCAGGTAAATAGTCATTAAATAGTTTGATAATCTTGTTTTTATATAGAAAGATTTTTGCTGTATTTCCTATTGCTATTGGGTTTCCTAGCTTCATTTGCCACTCTCCATAAGCAGAAATCCCGCCATTAGCAGGATTTCTTTCTTTTTTATATCAACCATCTTGGAGATTACTTATAAACCTCTGCAAATTTCTTTACTAATTCTTCTTCAGATATGAATAACTTTCCTTTCATATCTACCGTTTGAAGGACATAGCTTTTTATTCCTATGAATTCTGATTCAGCAATAATAAAGAAATTCACCCCTTTTTTATAAAGCGGGGGATAGTCTACTTTTAATCGTAATCGTTTCATCGTATTCACCCTGAGCTTGAGAATTTCCTATTATGACTATAATGTTACTAAAAAGAGAAAAGTAATGCAATGACAGTTCCCTTACTAGTAACACTTCTATTAAACAATCATACCTTTCCTTTTAGAAGTCAATTAATCGATGGTATAATATGTCCAACTCAAATAATTGAGCCCATAGAAATAGACTAGTTTTTAAAAGGAGACGAGGTAACATGACGAGTAAGAGCAGAGAAGAGAATGGGTATTTTGGTGAATTCGGAGGCAGCTATGTTCCGGAAGCACTTCAACAAGTAATGGACGTTCTTGAGGAACAATTTTATAAAATTAAAGATGATCGTGCCTTCAATGAAGAGTTACAATTCTATTTAAAAGAGTATGTTGGCCGGGAAAATCCGTTAACATTTGCAGAAAATCTAACTAAACAAATTGGCGGAGCAAAAATCTATTTAAAACGCGAAGATTTAAATCATACAGGGGCACATAAGATTAACAACGCTATTGGACAAATTTTATTAGCAAAACGCCTCGGAGCAAAACGAATTATTGCTGAAACAGGAGCAGGACAGCATGGGGTAGCGACAGCAACAGCAGGAGCCATGTTTGGACTGCCAGTGACCATTTATATGGGATCAGTAGATTGTGAGAGACAAGCATTAAACGTGTTTAGAATGGAGCTCCTTGGTGCGAAAGTGGTTCCGGTTACGAAAGGTCAGGGAAGACTGAAAGATGCAGTGGAAGAAGCTTTAGGCGACTTAATCCAGAACCATGAGGACACTTTTTATCTTTTAGGTTCAGCAGTTGGACCGCATCCATACCCGACAATGGTTAAACACTTCCAGTCTATTATAAGTGAAGAATCTAAACGGCAGATTCTCGAAAAAGAAGGCAAACTGCCAACTGCTGTCGTCGCTTGTACAGGTGGAGGAAGCAACGCTATTGGAGCATTCGCTCATTACCTAGATGAAGATGTCCGCCTCATTGGTGTGGAACCCGTTGAAGCAGCTACTATGTCGGAGGGAGTACCTGCCGTTTTACATGGGTTTAAATGTTTGACGCTGCTCGATGAAAAAGGAGAGCCTAGACCTACGTATTCCATAGCAGCTGGTTTAGACTACCCAGGGGTAGGGCCTGAACACAGCCAATTAAAGGTCAGCGGCCGAGCAGAATATGTAACGGCAAGCGGCCAGGAAGCACTTGATGCCTTCCAATTACTTTCAAAGATTGAAGGGATCATCCCGGCTTTAGAAAGTTCACATGCAGTAGCTCACGCTATCAAATTAGCAAAGGAACTATCAAAAGAAGACATTATCATTGTTAATCTATCAGGACGCGGTGACAAAGATGTTGAACAAGTCTTTAAGATGTTATCTAGTAAGTAAAAATAATATAAAGGAATCCATTTTGATTTTAAAATGGATTCTTTTTTCGGAATGACCAGCCCATTAAGCTTTACAAAGTAATAAGTTAATAGTTATTACTCTAGTTTTTTGATAAAGTATGTGTATACATATTAGAGATAATGAGGGAACAGATGAAGCGAAAACGAAAGAAATTAAAGCCTATATTTAAATTGGTCATTTTGGTATGTGGATTTTTGCTTATTAAGCAGTTCTTACAGTCTCCAGTCACTACTGAACAAGTCTCTACTTCTGTGCGGTCGCCGGATCCCTATTCAGACGTGAAAAAGTATAGTTCACAAATTAATAATGAATTAGCTAAATTTGGTTTGGAAGAACACACGGTTACCTTGGTTGCCTTAATGCAGCAAGAAAGCCGCGGACAGGGAGGTGATCCCATGCAATCGTCTGAATCAGCAGGACTTGCTCCTAATACGATCAACGAACCTTCTGAAAGTATCGAACAAGGAGTTAAACATTTTAAACGAATATTGGAACATGGGAAGAAAAGGGACGTAGATTTCCCAACAATCCTTCAGTCTTATAATATGGGAATCGGTTATATTAATTTTATAGCCAAGTCAGGCGGTACCCATACGGAAGCTTTAGCGAAGCAGTTTTCTAAGCTACAAGTTGAAAAAAATCCATCTCTCTATAATTGTGGAGGCAACAAAGATAACTTTCGCTATCCCTATTGCTACGGTGATTATACTTACAGTTCCAAGGTAGCAAGTAATATGGATGCCCTTTCGGATAGTGTTCCTGCGCTTGGCGATAAAGAGCAAACAGGTGAGGCGTTTTAACATCCTCAGCTGTTTTTCTTTTTGAAAATAGGAGTGAATTTTTGGAGGATGGCAGCTAAATGAATAAAACAATTGGAATTTTAGCCCATGTAGACGCTGGTAAAACAACGTTTGCTGAACAGCTTTTATATTATACAAACACTATTAAACAACGAGGGCGCGTAGATCATCAAGATGCTTTCCTTGATAGCCATCATATAGAAAGAGAGCGTGGAATCACTGTATTTGCGGATCAAGCCAAGTTTTCTTATCGTGATTCGAACTATTATTTAATTGATACACCTGGTCATATAGATTTTTCTCCGGAGATGGAGCGAAGCATTCAGGCCATGGATTATGCAATTATCGTTATTAGTGCCGTGGAAGGAATGGAAGGACATACAGAAACGGTATGGGAGCTTCTTCGTAAACATCAAGTCCCTGTTTTTTTCTTTATTAATAAAATTGATCGGGTCGGTGCAGATGTTAACAAAGTCATCAAAGACATTCAATCGAATATTACAAAAGATGTCTGTACAATCACCGATTCATTTACGAATGGCGAGATGAATGAGGAGCTCGTTGAATTTGTGGCTGAACGAAGTGACGTCCTATTCGAACATTATATGGAACACGGCTATAACCAAGAGTTATGGCTTTCCGCTTTTCAAGAAATGATTCATAAACAAAACATTACCCCTCTTGCATATGGTTCGGCCCTTCAAGGTGTCGGGATCGAAGAATTTTTAGAACAATTAGATCTGTTAACGGTGACCGATTATCGAAGTCAGGATCCATTTGCTGGGCGTGTTTATAAAATTCGTCATGATGAAAATGGGACAAGGTTTACGTTTATCAAAGCGTTAAGTGGAACGGTAAAAGTACGTGATGAAATCCAGTATGGTGAAAGGAATATAACGGAAAAAGTCACTCAAATACGTGTGTATAACGGGAGTCATGTTCAACAGGTCAAGCAGGCCGAAGCCGGAGAACTTTTTGCAGTGGCTGGTTTATCGGAGACATCAGTGGGAGACGGGGTCGGTGCATTAACTGAAAAAACTGGATACGAAATGGTGCCTACCTTGAAGTCGAAAGTTTCCTTCGAACAAACTGTTAATATCAAAGAAGCGTTGCGTTGTTTCAAACTGTTAGATGTTGAAGATCCGTCTTTGGCTGTAACTTGGGAAGAAAGCTTGCAGGAAATTCATCTGCATGTCATGGGAACTATTCAGTTAGAGGTATTGGTTATAGTGGTAAAAGAGCGGTTTAATCTCACTGTTTCTTTTGAGAAGCCAGAGATACTGTATAAAGAAAGTATCCTTACAACAGTCTTTGGATATGGCCATTTTGAGCCATTAGGTCATTATGCAGAAGTTCACCTTCACCTCCAACCGGGAGAACGAAACAAGGGGATTACGTTTGAGAACAGATGTCATGATGATGATTTGACGGTTGGTCATCAGAATGTCATTGGACAACATCTTTTAGAACGGGATCATCACGGTCTCTTAACGGGTTCCCCACTGACAGATTTAAAAGTAACACTAATAAATGGACGTGCTCACAATAAGCATACGTCAGGCGGAGATTTTAGAGAAGCTTCTTTAAGGGCATTAAGACAAGGCTTGGAAAAAGCAGAAAACATTCTACTGGAACCCTATTATTCCTATAAAATCAAGGTGGATCTACATCATATAGGTCGGGTACTTTCTGACATTCAACAGGCACATGGAAACTCTAATCCGCCGGAAACAGAAGGGGACAGAACTATTTTGACTGGAACGGTACCTGTCGCTGCATTTATGGATTACAGCGGTCAGTTAGCTGCTTTTACAAAGGGAAAGGGGACGATAAGCTTGACCTTTGCCGGCTATGATCTATGTCATAATCCAAGAGAGGTGATTGACCGAATCGGATACAACAAAAATGCTGATCCCGACTATACCTCATCATCCATCTTTTGTTCGAAAGGACAAGGCTATAGCGTATCTTGGGAAGAGGCTGAAGGGAACATGCATGGGTTATAATAAACCATAAGTTCTCCTTGCTGTATAGTCTTCGAATGGGTTTGGAATACTTGACTTACTATCTATGGTTAACTTTTTTCTACTACATGCTTGGAGGGTTTTTTTGAATAGTCTACATAAAATAAAAAAAATGGGTTCAAGACAATTAAGTGTGTACGCCGTCATAGCCCTTCTTTTTATTACCTCAATTATCTTTGTAAATAATAATTATTCATTCTATGAACGGCCAATAGCCAAGGTTATTAAAACAACCTTGGAAAAGACAACAGAAACGAATGAGATTAATGAAATTAAAGATCAACTATATACCCAGAATATACTAGCTCAATTAAAAAATGGAGATGAAAAAGGACAGCATATCCAGTTAACGAATGAATATTCCTCATCAGGAGCTTATGATCAAGAATATCAGGTGGGAAATGAATTATTTGTTTCCATTGATCATGAGAAAAAATCAGAATTAACGGGTACTATAAAAGACGTAAAACGTGATAAGTACGTGCTGATTGTTGCATGGGTGTTTATTTTTACATTACTTATCGTTGGAAAAAAACAAGGTTTATTATCGGTTATAAGTTTGGCAGTCAATGCCATTTTGTTATCCTATGCACTTGATATTTATTTAAAAACATCAAATATAAGTTTGGTACTCGTATGCAGTATCAGTATTATCCTATTTACGGTTCTTTCCCTATTACTCGTTAATGGTTTTAATGAGAAAACCTATGCAGCAATTATCGCAACCCTATTAGGTACTTTTGTTTCGTTGTTGATTACCTATCTTGTCATGTGGCTTACTTCTGAAAATGGTCTGCGATATGAAGAAATGCAGTTTATTTCTCGTCCGTATAAAATGGTATTTATAGCAGGGTTATTAATAGGATCCTTAGGTGCCGTAATGGATGTTGCCATTACCATGTCTTCTTCGATTTTTTGGCTGTATGAAAAAAATAACGAGATTTCAATAAAAGCACTTAAGACCTCAGGACTGGAAATCGGAAAAGACATAATGGGCACCATGACCAATATTTTGTTCTTTGCCTATATAAGCGGGACCATTCCGATGATAATTTTATATTTAATGAATTCCTCTGCACTGGGTTTTACTCTTTCTATGAACCTATCTTTGGAATTAGCTCGAGCCCTTGCTGGAGGGATAGGAATCGTCCTAACGATACCAATCGGTCTTTATATTTCTATATTTTTTGTTAATCGAAAGAGGACCAAATCATGAATATATTATTTGTATTAGCAGCTATTTTATTTTTTTTGATGTGTATAATTGGCGGCAAAAAGGGAGCCCGTTCCTTTTTTGCTTTATTCTTAAATTTTGGTGTGTTCCTAATTACCATCTTTTTTATGACCAATACACGTATTGATCCATATATCATCACATTGAGTGCATGTGCGGTGATTAGTTATATTAATTTATTCTTTATTAACGAAGTGAACAGTACAACAAAAGCAGCTTTCCTTTCATCTATTATCACAATCGTGATTTTACTTCTCTTCATTGTGCTTGTGACGGAAAACACCATGATACAAGGTTTTGGCGAAGAAGAAGTAGAAGAGCTTAGTGTCTTCTCCCTTTATATTGGAGTCGATTTTGTTAAAATAGGCGCTTCAGTCATTATCATGAGTACAATTGGAGCCATTATTGATACAGCAATGGCCATTTCCTCCCCGATGAGAGAAATGTTCCTTCACCATCCCACGATCAATAAAAAAGAGTTATTCACATTTGGGATTAACATTGGAAAGGATATTTTAGGAACAAGTACAAATACCTTGTTTTTCGCCTTTTTTGGAGGCTATTTGGCATTGTTGATTTGGTTCAAAGATTTATCCTATTCTTTTGGAGAAATTCTAAACTCGAAAATCTTTAGCGCTGAAATGATTACCATTTTTTGTGCAGGAACAGGTGTGGCGCTGATCATTCCTATAACTTCGATGATTACAGCCTATTTCTTAGTGAACACAAGAGAAAAAGTTAACTAGGAACCAACAAAAACCTGAGTTTGACAATAAACTGATGGTCAATGTTATATAAAGAATGTAGGAATCAGATACAACCAAAATCCATTCCTACTACTCTAATAAGGAACCTCCAATAAAATACTAGTTTAGTTAGGCTGACAAGAAACATTGTCAGCTTCTTTTCAATCTGATTACCCAAAAACTCGTTGAATTTGCTCAACAGTAGACAAATGAACATATCGTGTTAGTTCTGGTAAAAAAGCCACCGTTCATACAAGTGTCGGCATTACTAAATGACTAAGTAAATCTATTGAATTTCCCTCTTGACCTACTGAACCCATACCAATCAACTTGGCTTGACGTATTTATTCGTGGCGCATGACTTATCAATGGTACGTTATATATCAGACCGGATTGGAGTTATAATAGTAGAAATTGCGGAAAGTGAAGAATTATACAAGAAACCACTCCATCCGTATACAAAAGGTTTATTTTCTGCTTTGCTTATCCCAGGTCCAAAGCAAACAGTACTTGATGAAAATGAGAACTCTATCCAAGGTGAGCTACCAAGTCCAATTAACATTCCAAAAGGTTGTAGATTTCGCAGTCGCTGTCCTTATGCAATGGACGTATGCGCTCATAAAGATCCAACGCTGCAAGAGATAGAAACAGGACATTTTGTTGCTTGTCATTTATATGATATAGAGGGAGATAAGGTAAATATTTAATTTCTAAACGATATCTGGAGATTCATTCATTTTTAGAGGGAAATACGCAATTTGTTTTCTAACCCAGTGATTTCACTGGGTTTTTGGGTTGCATTTTACTTGGTAAAAGGCATATGATAGGAAAGGATTATCCGGACTGCGGATAAAAAATCGATTTTATAATGAAAGAGGCTTATGTATGATTACCTTGAAAAGTGAACGTGAAATTGAACTAATGCATGAAGCGGGCAAGCTTCTTGCTGAAACTCATAGAAAAATTGCCGAAATGATTAAACCAGGAATTACGACGCTTGAAATAGATGCCTTTGTTGAGCGTTTTCTTGCTGAAAACGGTGCAACACCAGAGCAAAAAGGCTACCATGGCTTCCCTTTTGCTACTTGTGCCTCAGTAAATGATGAAATTTGTCATGGCTTCCCATCGACCAAAGCTTTAAAAGAAGGCGATATCGTTACAATTGATATGGTTGTGAACTTGAATGGTGGTCTGGCTGACTCTGCATGGACGTACCCGGTTGGTAAAGTATCAGAGAAAACAGCACATTTGCTCGAAGTAACTAAGAATGCTCTTTATAAAGGAATTGAGCAGGCGATACCAGGTAACCGCCTTGGAGATATCGGCCATGCTATTCAATCCTATGTTGAAGGGGAGAAGTACTCAGTTGTTCGTGATTTCACTGGACACGGAATTGGTAAAACGATGCATGAGGATCCGACAGTTCTTCATTATGGTAAACCAGGTAAGGGTATGCGTTTAAAAGAGGGCATGGTCATTACAATTGAACCAATGGTTAACGAAGGAACATGGCACATGAAAATGGACAGAAATGATTGGACTGCCCGTACAACGGACGGTAAGCTGTCTGCTCAATATGAACATACACTTGTGATCAAAAAAGACGGAGCCTTTATATTAACGGACCAAGACTAAACACAAAAGCAGTGCCTTTCCAATTGGAGGGCACTGCTTTTTTTTGATCAAAAAAGCTATTCAAGCTCCTAGTTGTCATTACTGATATTATGTCTACTTCAATTCATCCTTTTTTAGTTATCACCTCACGTTTTTCTTCACTCATTCATTTCGCTCCCTTATTTCGGTTTTTTTCTTACTATGAAAGAATGAATGGTAAAAATTATTTCAACAACAACCTCGCTAGAATATATATAATTTCCTGACCGCTCCTTAATAGTAATAAACCTTGATATAACAGCTTGTCAAGAGGTTTTTATCTGGCAATTTCTATTAATTAGAGGGATAATATAGATATGAGTAGAACGCATATTCTAATGACTTTTCATTGGACTACAGGAGAGAATGAAAGGAGTTGCCCAAATGGAGAAAGGGAAACAGCAAGAAACTTCATTTGAATCAATCGGCCTAAGCCAACGGGAATTTTTCACATTGTTCTTATTACAAACTTTATCCAAGGAGCCAAATTATCCGAGGGCCATTCATGATGAGCTAAACGTATCTTTTACTGGAAAAGTTCATAGCTATGATTATCTATGTAAAACGGCTCGACAGCTTGCAGGCTCAGGACATCTAGAGTTGTATGCTGAAAATGGTAAGAAGTATTATAAAATTACGAATAAAGGCAAAGAATTATTTACATGGTACCGTGACAATTTTTCAGAGAGGTTTAAAGAGGTCAAAGCGGTCATTGATCGAGTCATGTATGATCTAACAGGAACAGGTGTAAATCCACCAGTTGTTCGTGAGCTTCCTGAAGAATATCGTTCCTATTTCTCGAAAATTGTATCTGTTAAGGACCTTGTTCGCTACGTGACCTTAAGGGCAGCATCTAAAAGTAAGCGAATTTATATGGGAGAAATTGCGGAGTTATTAAAAACAAAATTTGGTTGGATTGCGAGTAATGGGTACTTATATGATTTATCGCATGAAATGGAAGAAGGCAGCCTGCTCAACGGTTATTGGGAAAGTGAAAAACGTACGAAGCGTTATTTACAGATTACTGAAGAAGGACACCATCATTATAAGCAAATTGCCGATTCAGCTGCTTTTCAAGTAAGAGAAGTTCAAAAGTACCTCGGGAATGTTCTAGCTTTTCTTGAAGGCAAAGAACTTATTAGTCAGGAAGGAAACTAAACGATGAAATATGAAAATCTTGATGGCATCAATACACTGAAAACGGTGAAGGATATGCTGCGATGGAGTCAGGAAAGACGTAGTAAACATAAAGATCTTTCTGTCCAACTTCAACAATGTGAGACAAAGGAAATCAGCAAACTTCATCGTAACGATAAAAGCCTTTCGATTACTTGGGTCGGGCATTCTACTTTCTTAATTCAAATCAATGGTGTAAGTATAATAACGGACCCAGTCTGGTCACTAAGAATGGGTACTCAAAAAAGGCTGACTGAACCAGGACTAAATACGAGTGAGCTGCCGCCTATTGATATCGTGCTGATCTCACATGGACACTATGATCATCTTGATTTTGCTAGCATTCGTCGCTTGCCGGGGAAGCCAGTCTACTTGGTTCCATCAGGTTTAAAGAAAGCATTTATTCTCCGAGGATATAAAAATGTGATAGAAGCGAATTGGTATGAGGGCTTTGTTGATTCAGGCCTAAAACTCACGTTTGTACCAGCCCAACACTGGACGAGACGAACAATATCAGATACGAATACATCCCATTGGGGCGGCTGGATGATAGAGGACCTGCAGACAAAACAGACTATCTATTTTGTTGGTGATACTGGATATTTTAAGGAATTTAAAGATATAGCAAACCGATTCAACATCGATTATGTATTGATGCCAATCGGAGCCTATGAGCCAGAGTGGTTTATGAAGGATTCACATATTAATCCTGAAGATAGCATTAAGGCGTTTCTAGAACTAAACGGATCATATTTTATCCCGATGCATTACGGAGCGTATCGACTGGCTGATGATACGGGTCCTGAGGCCCTAGAACGATTAAGAAATGAGTGGAATCGTCTGGGGCTTGCTGATAACTTACTTAAGGTTTTAAGAATTGGTGAAACGTTGTGGGAGAATTAAGCTTGATTTTTTCTGTTAACGGGTACAGTTCTGTATAAAGCTTTAAGAGGGGGATAAAGATGGATAAAGATAAAAATGAAGAACTACAAAAGGAAGAACTAGGCAGTTTATTTACATTAATCAGGAGTCAAATTGATAAATTACCGATCTCGTCCAGCAAGAAACAGAAGATGACAGAACAAATTATGAAACTTAAATTACTGACTGTTGATTCTAGGGAACCCAGGATTGCTCTCGTTGGCAGGCGCGGGTCTGGAAAATCATCATTAATTAATGCAATGTTCGGCGAGGAAAAGCAATATGTCAGTTCAGTAAAATCTGGGACCGGTAAGGGTAAATGGTTATGGTACCCGAATGATCAAAATAAAAAGATTCGCCTGCTTGATTCACGTGGATTAGGTGAAAGTGAAAATCCAACAGAAGGCTTTGATATGAAGACACCGATGGAGGAATTGGCACAAGCTGTCAACACAGAACAGCCGGATGTTTTTTTATTTCTAATTAAAGCCAAGGAAGCGGACGCTCGTATTGAAGAAGACCTGAATGAACTTAAAAAACTTCGGAAAATCGTTAGAGATACCCATCAATACGATGTACCTGTTATCTGCGTAGTCACTCAAGTAGATGAATTGGATCCACCTCATTATAAGCGTTCTCCATTTGATGAACATCCAAAAAAGAAGAAGAATATTGACGAAGCAGCATCATTAATGGCAAAACGATTTGCTGAAGCAGAGATCCCGCTTATAACAGTAATTCCAACCTGTTCGTATCTCGAGTTTGATGAGGAAGGAAACATTGAATATGATATGCGCTGGAATATTAATTTATTGGCAGAGTATTTGATAGATGCCTTACCCAGTCAAGCGCAGCTAAAGACAGCAAAAGCGATGCAGAGCCAGCATGTGAAAAAGAAGTATGCAGTGAAAATTGTTGGGACCTTTACAGCGATAGCCAGTTTAATTGGTGCAGAACCTATTCCATTTGCAGACTTTCCCTTTTTAACGGCCTTACAAGGAATTATGATTATCGTCATTGGCTTTATTGCGGATAAAGAACTCAATACAAAAACAGCAGGAGAATTCATTGCCGCCCTGGGTGTCAATGTCGGACTTGGTCTCCTTGTTCGTGAAGGAGTTCGAGCAGCCGTTCGCTTTATCCCAGCAGCAGGTAGTGCTGTTTCGGCTGCTGTTGCCGGCGGTGTGACCTTTGGAATTGGGCAGGCAGCGATTGTTTACTTTATTGAAGGAAAAAATATTGATCAAGCCCGTGATGCGTATAAACGGGGAAATAAACTTTTCAAGGATACAAAGGAAGAATAGTTTATTTCCTGAAAAGACAATGATTTTGTTGTCTTTTCAGGCTTATTTGTTTTAGCAGACTTCATCAAGGTGATATGATAAAGGAAGAAAATAGATTGGTTCAAATGAGAAAGGATGATAAAGTTGTCGTTTTATCAGACTAGTGAACAGAAAAAATACATAGAAGAGCTTGGTATAGCGATTAAAAGTTTTGCTGCTCGAGAAGCAGAACTGGATGAAACAGGGAACTTTCCATTTGAAAATATTAAAGAACTAAAAAGCTTTGGGTATACGAAATTAACGCTTCCGAAACAGTATGGAGGAAGCGGTAGTTCATTATATCAATTTCTGTTAGGGCAAGAACGGATTGCCATGGAATCAGGGGCGACCGCGCTTTCGATTGGCTGGCATCTTGGAAGTATATTAGAAATTAATAGTAAACAAAGCTGGAATAAGGAAGTACTTGAGGAATTTTATCAAGAGGTAGCAAACGGTGCGCTAACTAATCGGGCAGCAACTGAGCCTAAAACCGGTAGTCCAACGAGAGGCGGCAGACCAGAAACCATTGCAGTCAAAGAAGAAGGTGGCTGGCGGATAAATGGCCGAAAATCCTTTACAACGCTTTCGCCAATTCTTGATCTTTTTTTGGTCAGTGCTTGGGTTCCAGAAACAGAAAATGTAGGCTGGTTTATGATTCATCGGGATACAGCTGGGATTCGTATTGAAGAAACTTGGAATATGATTGCGATGCAGGGAACGGGTAGTCATGATTTAGTACTTAAAGATGTCTTAATTGATGATAAATATTACATTGAAAAAATGAGAGCACCTGCAAAAACAGGAGCACCATGGTTACTTCATATTCCAGCCTGTTATATTGGAATTGCCGCGTCAGCAAGAAACGAAGCAATCACCTTTGCCAAGGAATATAGCCCAAATAGTCTTCCGGGACCCATTGCAGATCTCCCAAATGTTCAAAGAACAATTGGCGAAATAGAGCTTGAGTTAAGCCAAGCTCGACATTATCTCTATTCAGTTGCGGAGAAGTGGGAAAACAAGCCAGAAGAACGAGAAGAAATAGCTAAAGAATTTGGTGCTGTTAAAATGGCAGTTACGAATGCAGCTCTTTCGATTGTTGATAAGGCAATGAGAGTTGTAGGAGCGAAGAGCTTACAGCGCAGTAATCCGTTGCAGCGACATTATCGAAATGTTCGTGCAGGACTACATAATCCGCCAATGGATGATGCAACCATATCCTTATTAGCAAAACGTGCACTGTTTGAATAAAGAAAAAAACCTTCAACTTTATGAAGGTTTTTTCTATTTATGGGTTTTAAGAAGCGATGGGTTTAATTTCCACTTTAGTCGTTTCTTTTTTCATGGTTTTCTTAATGAAAGGCAGTATATAACGATCTAGGCCATATTGTGCTGCATTGTAGCCAGCAACAAGAAGGAACATTTGTAACAGAACCAATTGGGCATTTGTGCTGACTGTACCAGAGAACAAGAAAGCGAAATTCATGGTAAGTCCCATCAGAACAGTGAAGGTAGTA